>DATBCB010000367.1:0-26419 GCA_036270675.1 Acidobacteriaceae bacterium
CAAAGAGATGACCGACGCGAGAGTGCCCGAACATGCACCTTTCTGGGTCTATAAGCTCTCCCGGCTGCCTGAACTCTAACCTCAGAATGACTATTTCGAGTGGCTGGCGTCGATGCAACATCATGGCGCACCGACCCGCCAACTCGACTGGACCTTCTGGGGTGCGTCGAAGAAGTTGACGAACCAACTTACCTGGAGGAATTCATTAATCGGGGGTAGTTCCCAGCCGTCCAGTCGACCTGAATGGTCCACCGTTTCACTTGGAATCGACAAAGAGGTAACTCCCAAATCGGCACCAACGGCGCAAATACTGCCGGTTCATACGCCTCGATTTGCTAGACTCGAAATAGAAGGACAAGACACAAAAGCCACCCTTGCGGTGGCTTTTTCATTCGGAGGTACCTGGCAGGCTGAGGTCGTTCTCCTAAGTCTTTTGGATGGACGAATTTGACTGCTAACTCTTGTGGAGAGACGAATTTACCGGGCGGAGGCTCGCTAATACTCACATTCTGCACCAGTTATAAAGCGCCAGCCCGCAACGGGAGGGGGGTGGGTAGGTGACTCCGAACCCTGCAGTGAACCCCTAAGCAGCGTTGGGCTTATCCAGCGCCAGGGCGGCGATCTCCTCTTCGGAGAAGAGCAGCTTCTCGCCATTCGTGCGATCCAGCACGTGCATCGTGACACCCGCGGTCAGGGTGCGATGCATCGCTTTGCGCTGGAAGGGCGAGCTGCTCAGCAGAGTGCAGATGCGCTCGAAGATGGGCAGCCATTGCCGCGAGCGCGTGCGGATGGCCTCGCCCGGACCGTTCGGCTGGGCGACGATCTCCATCTCCAGTACCCCGTACTCGGACTGGCTGGAGAGTTCGACGGGAAGCATCTGGAGCGAATAGCGAGTCGTTTCCTTTGCCATAGACCTGACTTCCTCGGTTGAATGCGTAACTGAACTAAGACTCTTCCGGGTCCCTTTGCGTTGCATGGTCAATTGCAGCGTCGCCGTCGGCCGGAAGTCCTATCCAGAATCCCGTCCTCGACTGGATAGTCTAACCCGGTCTGGATGAATGGGAGGCAAACAATCTGCTTCGTTCGCACATGCCGGCAGTGCTGTTTACCGTGGTTACCGGCAAGTGAATCCGAGGCAATCTGGTACCCCTGATCTGGTACGCTCAGACTCCTGATGATTCGACGCGCCTGCTGCCTCCTCTGGTTCAGTTTTCTGTTCCTAATCTGTTCGCCCTCGACATCATTGGCCCGCGCTCAGGACACGGATGACAGTCATAAGGAAGCGGTCGACATCTTCCGTCAGCTCATTGAAATCAACACCACAGACTCTGTCGGCAGCGTGACGGCTGCGGCCAGGGCGATGCAGCAGCGCTTTCTCGATGCGGGCTTTCCCGCTGCGGACGTGCAATTACTGGGCCCCAATGACCGCAAACAAAACCTTGTCGTCCGCTACCACGGCGCAAGCGGCAAAAAGCCGATCCTGCTCATCGGCCATCTCGATGTAGTCGAAGCCCGGCGCGAGGACTGGACCACCGATCCCTTCCAATTCGTAACCAAAGATAGCTACTACTACGGCCGCGGTACCCAGGACATGAAGGAGGCCGACGCCATCCTGGTGGAAACCCTTCTCCGCATCCATCGTGAGGGCTTTCGTCCCGACCGCGACATCATCCTCGCCCTTACCGCGGATGAGGAAGGCGGCAAATCCAATGGTGTCGATTGGCTCATCAAGAACCATCGCGATCTCATCGATGCCGACTATGTCCTCAATCCGGACGGCGGTGGCGTGGAGCTGCACCACGCCAAGGCCACCATCTTCTCCGTCGACGCCAGCGAGAAACTCTACGCCGATTACCAGTTCACCGTCACCAATCCCGGCGGCCACAGCTCCCTGCCGGTGCCGGACAATGCGATCTATGAGCTCGCGGCTGGCCTAGGGCGCCTCTCGCAGTATTCCTTTCCCACGGAGCTCAACGGCGTCACCCGCGACTACTTCCAAACCGAATCGAAGATCATGACCGGCCAGACCGCAGCCGACATGCGCGCCATTCTGAAAACGCCGCCGGACCCAGAGGCCGTGCAGCGACTTAGCCAGACGCCGGAGTACAACTCCACGCTGCGCACCACCTGCGTCGCGACGCGGCTCGATGCCGGCCACGCCAACAACGCGCTGCCGCAGCGCGCGCAAGCCATCGTGAACTGCCGCATCCTGCCCGGCCACTCCAAAGAAGAAGTCCGTCAAGACCTCATCCGCGTGCTCGACAGCCCCAAGATCCCCAACGGCTCCAAAATTTTAGTCCAGTATGTCGGTGATGGCGGAGAAGGCCAGGGCGTGATCTTTGACAAGGCACCGGACAAAAAGGCCCTGCCGCCTGCGGCAATCAAGCCAGAGGTGATGCAGGCGCTGGAGCAGGTCGCAGGAAAGATGTGGCCCGGCGTGCCGGTTGTCTCCACCATGGCGGATGGAGCCTCTGACGGCATCTACACCAATGGCGCGGGCATGCCCACCTATGGTGTCTCCGGCATTGCGCTCGAGAGCGACGACGTGCGTGCCCACGGTAAGGATGAGCGCCTGCCCGTCGCGTCGTACGATCGCGGAGTCGATTTCTACTACGACCTCCTCAAGACATTGACCGCAGCACATTAGTCACGCGGGGGAAAACGCGTTCCGTGCAGCTTCACCTCATCGACGTTGCCGCGATTGTCCTCTATCTGCTGGGCATCACCTGGTTCGGTCTCCGCTTTCGGAATGGCGAGCGTTCGCTGCGGTCGTATTTTCTTGCCGACCGCAATATTCCGTGGTGGGCTATCGCCCTCTCCATCGTCGCCGCGGAGACCAGCACTCTCACCATCATCAGCATTCCAGGACTAGCCTTCACCGGCGACTTCGGATTCCTGCAGATTGCGCTCGGCTACCTGTTGGGACGCATCGTGATCTGCCTGCTCTTCCTGCCGCGTTACTTCGAAGGCCAGCTCATGACGGCCTATCAGCTCATCGGCGCGCGCTTCGGCAAGGGACTCCACCGCTTTACCGCAGGCCTCTTCCTTGCCACACGCGCGGCGGCAGAGGGCGTCCGTATTTTTGCTGTGTCCATCGTCATTACGGTGGCTTTCGGCACCGGTACGAATGCTTCCATCATCATTCTGACCATCCTGACTCTGATCTACACCTTCGAGGGCGGCTTTTCCGCAGTCATCTGGACCGATGTCGTGCAGATGATCATCTACTTCCTCGGCACCGTGCTTGCGCTGTGGACGCTGGGCACGAGGACAGCCGGCGGCTGGAGCGCCATTCACCACACTGCCGCTGCGGCACACAAGTTCACTATCTTCCACTTCGCCTTCTCACTCACCCAGACCTATACCTTCTGGGGCGGCCTCATCGGCGGCTGCTTTCTCACCATGGCCAGCCACGGAACCGATCAGCTTGTAGTCCAGCGCCTGCTTGCTGCAAAGAATCTCGCGCAGTCGCAGCTCGCGCTGCTGGCCAGCGGCGTCATCGTCTTCCTGCAGTTCTCCCTGTTCCTGCTCATCGGCGCGGGGCTCTACGTCTTCTATCCTGCGGGCACGCTCGCTCACGTCGGCACGGCCGATCGGCTCTTTCCGCTGTTCATCGTACAGGTGATGCCGCATGGCATCTCCGGATTGGTGATCGCCGCCATCCTTGCCGCGGCAATGTCGAACATGAGCGCTGCGCTCAACTCGCTGTCGTCGACGACGATGGTTGATTTCTACCTGCCGCACCATCCGGAAATGGAGGAGCGCGCACGTACGCGGCTATCGCGGATACTCACCGCCGTATGGGCCGTGGTCCTGCTCTTGCTCGCGATACTCTCGCGCACGGGCGGTCATGTAGTGGAGATCGGTCTCTCCATCGCCTCCGTCACCTGGGGCGAGATGCTGGGCGCCTTCCTGCTCGGCACACTCACACGCCGCGCGACACAGAACGGCACCATCGTCGGCATGGTGGTCGGGCTCATCGTCAATCTGATTCTCTGGCAGCAACCCGGCCCGTTCGCCGTCGGCCACGCATGGGCTTTGCCGAAGATCGCATTCATCTGGTACGTGCTGATCGGCGCAATCGTCACCACCTTCATCGGCTATACCGCCAGTCTGCTGCTGCCGAAAACGGAAAGGGCCACCATCGCATGATCCATTGCTGGCGAAAAGCCGTCTCCACCACCCTCGTCATCGCGTTTGCCGCGCCCGCGCTTGCTTTCGCCCAGGCGTCTGCGGCTGCCGGGCCTCCGGCAGCATCACCGTCGGGAGCCTTTGCGCCCATCGACGCCATTGTCAACGATGCCATCGCACATAACGAGCTTCCCGGCGCCGTTGTCGTGATCGGCCACGACGGCAACATCGTCTTTCGTCGCGCTTACGGGATGCGTTCGCTTGAGCCGACGCGCGAAACGATGACCGAGGACACGATCTTCGATATGGCCTCGCTCACCAAGGACCTTGTCACCGCCACCGCCGTGATGCAGCTCTATGAACAGGGCAAGATTCGCATCGACGATCCCGTCGCGCATTACGTGGGCGAGTTTAGCGCCAATGGCAAGCAGGACATCACCATCCGGCAGTGCCTCACGCACTACTCCGGCCTCGCGCCAGACCTCGACCTCACCGGCCCCTGGCATGGCCGCGAGGAAGGCCTGCGTCGCCTTTACGAGTCCGCGCCGGTTGCGCCGCCAGGCGTCGTCTTCCGCTATAGCGACGAGAACTTCATCGCGCTCGGCGCACTGGTCGAGCGTGTCTCTGGTCTTCCGCTGGAGGTGTACGCACAGCGCAACATCATTGCGCCGCTCGGACTCACCGATTCCGGCTACCTGCCTCCCGCCGAAAAGCGCAATCGCATTGCACCCACTCAATACGTGACAGCCGATGGCACATTATCCAGCGAGGGCACGATGTTGCGTGGCGTGGTGCACGATCCGACCGCGCGCCGCATGGAGGGCGTCACTGGTCACGCCGGCTTCTTCAGCACTGCCGCCGATGTTTCGATCTTCGCGCAGGCGCTGCTGGACCGGCTTGCCGGCCGCCCCAGCAATTTCCCATTGAATCAGCTCACCCTCGCCAAGATGACAGAGCCAGAACAGCCGGCTACCGGAACCGCACTGCGCGGATTCGGTTGGGACATTGACTCCGCCTTGTCCTCGAATCGCGGGACGCTTTTTCCGCTCGGCTCCTTCGGTCATACCGGCTTTACCGGAACATCGTTGTGGATGGACCCGCAGAGCGACAGCTACGTCATCATCCTCACCAACGCAGTCCACCCCGCAGGAGGCGGCCACACGGTCGCGCTGCGTTCCCGCATTGCGGATGCTGCAGCACAAGCCGTCGGCATCCGCACCCAGGAGAACGGCCAACTCACTCAGCTCACCGGCTACAACGAATCGCTCACCGGCGCGCGTCACTGGCAGGCGCGCAATGGCGACGTGATGACTGGCATCGACGTTCTCGAGTCGGAAAATTTTCTTGCGCTTCGGGCGCTCGCGAAGAAACACGGCGGCCACCTGCGCATGGGGCTGCTCACCAACCAGACCGGCCTCGATCGCGAGGGCCATCGCACCATTGACGTGCTGGTGCGCGACGCCCATGCCGCCGATCCTAACCTGACCCTCACGAGTCTGTTCAGCCCCGAGCATGGCATTCAGGGCGCACAAGACCAGCCCAACATCCAAAATGCAACCGACACTGCGACAGGGATGCCCATCGTCAGCCTTTACGGAGCGACAGAGGAACAGCGCCGTCCATCCGCTGAATCGCTGAGCCAGCTCGATGCTGTCATCATCGATCTGCAGGATGCCGGCGTCCGCTACTGGACCTACGAAGCCGCGATGGGCTACTTCCTCGAAGCGGCGGCGAAAGCTGGTATCGACGTGGTCGTGCTCGATCGTCCGGATCCCGTCACCGGATCATTTGTGCAGGGGCCCGTCTCAGAGATCGGCCGCGATAGCTACACCAATTACATGCCCCTGCCCGTGCGCCACGGCATGACCTTCGGCGAGCTCGCGCGCTACTTCAACGGCGAGCGCCATCTCAACGCGGCACTCACCGTGGTGAAGATGCAAGGCTGGGAGCGCGGCGACTGGTTCGACTCGACCGGACTCACTTGGACCAACCCTTCACCCAACCTGCGCAGCCAGCGCGCCGCCGAACTCTATACCGGCATCGGACTCATTGAGACCAGCAACATCTCTGTCGGCCGCGGCACCGACACTCCATTCGAATGGCTGGGCGCGCCATGGGTCGATGCCCGCACTTTCGCCCGGACGCTCAACGCGCGCCTGCTGCCCGGCGTCCGGTTTGTGCCCGTCGACTTCACTCCCACTGCGCCCTATCCGTATGCGGGGCAGCTCTGCCATGGCGTGTCGCTGATGGTGATGGATCGCAACACGCTCGACGGGCCGGAGCTTGGCCTTGAGATCGCATCCGCACTCTGGAAGCTCTACCCCAACGACTACAAACTCCATCAGATCGATCGCCTGCTGGTGAACAAATCGGTGCTCGACGCGCTGCGCTCCGGAGAAGACCCGCAACGGATTGCAGGCGACTGGCGCCTGGAACTCGAAGCGTTCATGCAGCGCCGCGCCGCCTATCTCGAATACTGATCCGGAATATTGATCCGGAATATCCCGGAGTACACTCATCGCGTGCGTATCCTCAGTCTGTCGCTTTTGCTAACGCTTGCCCTCACCTCGCCAGCGTTCTCGCAAACCACTACGCCGCTGTGGCCCGGCACGCCGCCGGGCGCACCCAACGTCTCCGCCGGCCAGCAGGAGCACGACACTACTACGCCCGCGGACAACCTGATTGCGGGCAAGCGCGTGGCGCGCATCGGCTTCGTCAGTAAGCCGACCCTCACCTTCTATCCCGCGTTTAACGGCAAAAATACCGGCGCCACAATAGTCGTCCTGCCCGGTGGGGCCTATCGGATTCTTGCCTACGACCTCGAAGGCACCGAGGTCTGCGAGTGGCTCAATGGCATCGGCGTGAACTGCGCGTTGGTGAAGTATCGCGTGCCCGATGCCGGACCCTTCCCCAAGTTCACGCAGGATCTGGCTGATGCCCAACGCGCTGTGCGCATCGTACGCCAGCATGCGTCCGCGTGGCAGCTGGATGCGAATCGCGTCGGGGTGCTCGGCTTTTCCGCGAGCGGACATATCGTTGCGGTGCTCGGCTCACATGCGTCCGATGCGATCTATCCAGCGATCGACGATGCCGATAAGCTCAGCGCGCGTCCGGATTTCACGCTGCTCATCTATCCCGCCTATCTCGATCAGGAGGTAACCCCGCTCGCCGTGCGACCAGAGGTAAAGCCTGTCGCACTTACGCCGCCCAGCTTTCTCATCCAGGCCGAAGACGATCCGGTGAAGGTTGAGAACGCGTTGTCGTATTACGAAGCCTTGAAGCAGGCGAAGGTGCCTGCCGAGATGCACCTCTTCGCGAATGGCGGTCATGGCTACGGACTGCGACCGACCAAGCTCCCCATCACTCACTGGCCGGAGCTCGCAGCCACCTGGTTGCGCACGCTCGGCATCACCACGCCCTGAGGCGGACGCGAATTTCCACATGCTGTTACCTCATTGCGTTTTTGCTGTCATACAGAGATGATCGCCAACCTGAACCGGCGGACAATCCTCCAGATGCTGGGATCGCTCGCAGCATCCGGGCCAATCCTGCATGCGCAGTGGGATCCCGCGCGACGCTATGGTCCGCCACGCGCAACACGCCGTCTCCAGATTGGCGGCGCTACGCTGCAGCTCGACTTCGCCGCCGGTTCGCTCGACCTCTCCGACGACGTCATCGTGAAGCGCATCGAGATGGCGGCCCATGCCGTTGTCACCTACTACGGGCGATTTCCGGTGCCGCGCGCCCGCATCCTCATCGTGCCCGTTGCAGATAACAGCGGCGGCGTGCATGGAACCACCTGGGGCGACGTCGGCGGCTGGCCGGGGTTCACCCGCATCCGGCTCGGCCAGCACACGACGGCCCAGGAGCTCTCCGAAGATTGGACCATCACGCATGAGCTCGTGCACATGGCGTTCCCCTCATTGCCGGACGAACAGCACTGGATGGAAGAGGGGCTCGCGACCTACATTGAGCCCATTGCGCGCGTACAGACAGGCGAGCTTGCTGCAAAGCAGATCTGGCATGACATGCTCGACGGCATGCCCAAAGGCGAACCGCAATCCGGCGATGAAGGCCTGGACCGCACTCACACCTGGGGCCGCACTTACTGGGGAGGTGCGCTCTTCTGCCTGGTGGCGGATGTGCAGATCCGCGTCGCAACTCATAACCAAAAGGGACTGCAGGATGCATTACGCGGAATCGTAACCGCCGGAGGCACCATCGATCACGACTGGCCGCTCTCGCGCGCGTTGGATATAGGCGACGCCGTGACCGGCACGCACGTGCTCACACAGCAATACCGGAGCTGGAGCACTGCCCCAGTACAGGTCGATCGCGAAAAACTCTGGCAGCAGTTAGGTGTTCGTCGCAGCGGAGAGCAAGTCGAATTCTCCGCGTCCGCGCCCTACGCAAAAATTCGCGAAGCGATCACGACCGCGAAGCCCACGTCCGCTCTTTGAGCGGTGATCGTAAGCACAGCACGCATCGCGAGTAGGAAATGTTTGCTGATGATACGTGCTATGCGCGAGCCCATCGGGCGAGCCACTCCCGAAACGCACGTGAGTGCGTCCGCCTGGGACGGCGAGTCCCTATTGGGCCAGAAACTTCTCCACTCGCTGCGATACCTGCTCCGCATCGCACTCCATGATCTGGTGGCCGCATGGCGTGTCGGAGATATATGTATCCGCTCCCACCGCCTTGGCCCACGCAAGCGCCGGCGCGGGATATACCAGGTGGTCGTGCGCGGAGACGATCACCAGCCACTTCGCGCGTGACGCCTTTGCTACTTCTTCGATTGACTTCCCGCGCAACACATCCTGCGCCAATACTGCCTTCAGTTGCCACATGCGGTCATTTGCGTCCTGCCGCTCCGGCTTGCGTGCTTCTTCGAGCAGTGCGGGAAAATCCTTGCGGTCCGTGTGCTCCGCGCGGAACTGTGGCGTGGTCAGCTCCATCTTCAGCAACTCATTCGCCAGCTTCAGCGACGGCTGCTTTTCGCCATACTTGCCGTTTTTGTAATCCGGATCGGCCAGCATCGCGTCTTCGGCGATGGTGTGTGACAGCAGGTCGTAGCTGGTGAGCTGCGGCGTGCCGATGATCGGCACCGCCAGGTTGAAGAACTCCGGATAGGTCACTGCCCACTCGAAGGTCTGCTCGGCTCCCATTGAAATGCCGACGATCGCGCGCGCGTGCTTCAAGTGGAGCACCTCGGTGACCGTGCGATACTCCGCCCGCACCATGTCTCGTTCCGTGATCGCAGGAAAGCTCGCGCCCTTTTGCTCGTCGCTGTTGGAAGGCGAGGACGACACGCCATCGCCCAGCGCGTCCATCAGCACAGCATAATACTTCGTCGAATCGACGAGCCGCGTCTTGCCCGGTGCAGGGCCTACCAGCGAGAGCAGGTCTTCCGTCCGGCCGTTCAGCCAGGTCGGCATCAGGACGGCATTGTCACCTGCGGCGTTCAGCGTGCCGAAGGTACGATAGCCAACGCGGCAGTGCTCGATCGTTTGTCCGCTGTCCAGCGTGCAGCGTCCAAGATCCGCGAACTGCTGCGCACCCTCTTCCGCGCGGGCGGGCAGCAAAGCAGCAAGCAGCACAACCGCCATCACCCACACGCAGGCGAATCGTTCCACCCGGAACTCCTTATAAGGAACAAACGCGGCCGTGCCATCTACATATTGGTGTGGCCCTGCCGCATCTCTTCGTTGAACTCCGGCTTCGTCAGCGAGAGCGCATGGGCCAGCAGCGCGCGGTAGCGCTCGCCCTGTTCGGCCAGCTTCGCGGTGGGGATGGCAAAGTCACCATCGAGCGCCAGAAGTCCGTCGGTCGCCAGATACGCCGCGTCCTTCTGCAACTCCTCCGCTGTCGTGTTCAGATACTGCGCGTCATACGGATCGGCGATCCACACCGGCTGATTGCCGCCCAGAGCTGTGGAGAGCCAATACATCTTGATCGCCAGGAAGTCACGCCGCGATGTCTGGGTGCTATCGGAAAAGACGAACCGCTTTTGCCAGCGGCTGTAATAGCGGGTGGTTACCGGGACCGGCTGGCGATTGCCGGATTTCAGCATCTCCAACTGCCCCTGGTCCAGCGTCTTGCGCACCGCGTTGTAGATGAAGGCCTCGGCGTACGGTTGTTCCGGCGCCGGCACCACCTCGGCGAAGGTCACCGTCATGCTGGCTGCCACTTTCACGTGCAGCGGCGATCCACTGCCATCTTCCAACCCAGCGATGCCATGCACGAGAAATGTGTCCGCGCCAGAAGTCGAAAGATGGAACGGCCATTTGAAGTCGCGGAAAACCAGCGGCAGCCCCGCCAGCGAGACCATCGCATTCGGATTCGGGTTGCGCAGCCGCTTCGCCGCCTGCTCGAGATAGACCGCGAGACCTTGCTTCTGTTCCTCTGCAGCCGGCGCGAAACCCTCGCTCAATTCGAGTGTCAGGATGCGCTCCGCCGGGCTCTCGGGCGACAGTCCAAGCCGGAAGATCGAGGTGGGTTTGCCGTGGAAGTCCGCACCTTCGGTACTGGACAAGATAGCGAGACTAGCCCGTTGTGCGGCCTGTTCAATGGTCTGCTGCAGAGTGCTGGATGCGAGTGTCATTCCGTTCCTGTTGCGGGAGAATGCGGAGCCATGAGGCATTGCCGCGGCCATGGCCTGCCTCGCACATTGTACCGGCTGTTGTCGCTGCTCCATTCGCGGCAGGTATCTGCTGGCGCCGATAAACCTGATCGCGCCAGCAGCGGCAAAAGGCTACGCCCGTGCGGTGATTGCCAGCGCGGAGCAATCCGAGGAGTACAGCGTGGCCTCTCTCCACGGTCGCGCGGCCTTGCGGCCCGCTCGATGCAAAAGCTGCTCGACAAGCCGCAACTCCGCCTCCATCGGTTCGCGATTCGCCGCCCACCGTGTTGCCTCGCTCAGCCGTCTCCACGCCTCCTCCAGGTGTCCAGTCTGCCGCTCGAGCACGCCCAGGAGAAACAGAGCGTCGGCGTAACGCGGGTCCAGCGCCAGTACCTCCTGGTACATGGTTTTGGCCGCAGTCAGCCGGCCGGCGCGGTGGTGTTCGGCCGCGACCTGCATAACCGCCGTCAGCAATTGAGTCACAGGGATGAAAGGTCGGGGCAGGGAGCTGGTCATGAAAATCACCTCAAGGTGCGAGTCAAATGAGAAGTCAAGATCTTGTCTTGAGCCTCACCATAGCCGACCTTCGCCTCTTCTTCACCTCAAAATCATGTTCAAAGAAGCACCTCTTCCGCGAATGAACTGCTATCCTTCGCCGGAACTTCGCCATGACTAAAGTTTGCGGAATGTTTGCTTTCCGATTGCCCAACGCCCTCCGTTTGCGCCTGTGCGTCGTTACCATGAATGCGATGCCAATCTCCAAGCCGAAGCGGGCCACCACCCAGGGATCGCCTGCCGCCACGCCTCTGATCATCGCCGGCAATCTCCGCAACAGCGAAGCCACGGCCGAGGTGCGCAGCCCCTATGACAATCACGTCATCGCCGCGGTTTGCCAGGCCACCGGTGGCGATGCCGACGAGGCACTTCGCGCTGCCGTAAATGCCTTCGCCGAAACCCGCGCGTTGCCTGCATGGCGCCGCGCCGCCATCCTCGAACACATCGCCCACCGCATCGACCACGACTCGCTCGACCTGGCCCGCGGCATCGCGCTCGAAGCCGGCAAGCCCATCTCTACCGCGCGCGCTGAGGTGCAGCGCTGCGTCCAGACCTTCCGCGTCGCTGCTGAGGAAAGCAAGCGCATTGGCGGCGAACTGCTGCCGCTCGACTGGACCAGCGGCAACGATCATCGCGCCGGCCTGATCCGCCGCTTTCCCATTGGTCCCATCCTCGGCATCACGCCCTTTAATTTTCCGCTGAACCTGGTGGCGCATAAGCTCGCGCCCGCCATCGCCTCCGGCAATCCCATCATTCTCAAACCCGCTCCGCAGACGCCGCTCACCGCCCTGCGCCTCGGCGAAATCGTTGTCGAGGCCGGCTGGCCGCGCGGCGCCATCAGTGTGCTCCCGTGCTCGAACGAAGTCACCGCCGGCATGCTGGGCGATGCGCGCCTCCGTATGCTGACCTTCACCGGCAGCGCCGACGTCGGCTGGAAATTGAAAGCGATGGCGCCGCGCCTGCGCTGCACATTGGAACTCGGCGGCAACGCTGCCATGATCGTTCATGAGGATGCCGATCTCGAACTCGCGTCGAAGAGCATTCTCACCGGCGGCTTCAGCTACTCCGGCCAGAGCTGCATCTCTGTGCAGCGCGTCTTTGTGCACAAGACACGCTGGCAGACCCTCGCGCAGCGCCTTACTGAAGGCATCGAGCAGATGCACCTCGGCGACCCGCTCGACGAGCAGACCCAGATCGGGCCCATGATCTCGCTTGCGGCTGCAGAACGTGCCGCAGCCTGGATTGAAAAAGCTGTCGATGCCGGCGCGCGCCTCATCACCGGCGGCGAACGCCGCGGCACGCAGCTCTCACCAGCACTGCTGGCCAAAGTGCCACATACTACCGCGCTCTTCAAGGAAGAGGTCTTCGCGCCTATCGTCTTCCTCAATACCTACGACAGCTTCGATGAGGCGATCGCCGCGGTCAACGATTCGCGCTACGGCCTGCAGGCGGCCGTCTTCACCAGGGACTGGGGCCGCATCACACAGGCCTTCCGCGAGATCGAGGTGGGCGCCGTGCTCATCAATGAAGCCACCTCCTGGCGTGCAGAACACATGCCCTACGGCGGCGTGAAGGACAGTGGCACAGGCCGCGAAGGGTTGCGTTCCGCGATCGAGTCGATGACCGAAGAACGCATGCTCGTCGCGCAGTTCTGACGCTTCCCATTCTGAATTTCCCAAAGTGAACCGCAGAACCACGATGGGTGATGTGTCTTTCACTTCCGTGTGAGCAGAGAAAACGTCCTCTTCGTCCGATCATTGCAGAGACGCGCCCTCATCTGGATTGCATCCTCGGCGCGCTGTGAGACGAACTTCATGAAGCGGACGCCGGCCAAAACGAAGACGACGCTTTTTGCGACGACGCTCTTTGCCCTGCACGCAGCTCTCTTTTCGAGTTTTGCCAGCGCCGATTCCCAGTCGAGACTGGCGGCCGCCACCGTGCCGCGACTGGTCATCCGCCTCATCAACGCGGAAACCGGCGGCCCTATGAGCCATCAGAATGTAGTCGTGGAGTGGGACGCGGATGCAGAGGAGTCCCTGGTCTATGTCGGCGGCAAGGGACGCGGCACCGTGCAACTACTGGAGGGAGGCGCCAACTTCACCATGAAGCCGGGTACGAAAGACTACGGCGACCCGAACCGCCTCGCCTTCTTCAGTTGCAGCGGCCCCACCATTGCGGTTCCGGTCCAGCAGGCCCTCCATACCGGGTTCGTCGCGCACAACGAGTGCAACGGCCGAACCGTGCAGGCAAGTCCCGGGGAGATCGTCTTCTGGGCCCGTCCGCTGCCACTCTGGGTGCCGGATTTTCAGTAGACCAGAACAGCAACAAAGATAACAGCCACGGTGCCATTCTAAGCGGAGCGAAGAACCTGCATTTTATTCTTACTACGCCGGCTCGATTTTCCCGTGGCACTCCCCGAATCCGATTCGGGTTGCGCCCTCGCGCTCACAGTACCCGCGTAGCATCACCGTGTCGCCATCCTCCAGGAACTTGCGCGTCTCGCCATTGCGCAGCACCACGGGCTGCGCGCCACGTGCCGTGATCTCGAGCAGGCAGCCACGCGCCGTAGTCTCTGGGCCGGAGACTGTGCCCGTCGCCAGCAGGTCGCCCGTTCGCAGGTTGCAGCCATTGCTGGTGTGGTGCGCCACCATCTGGCCCAGCGTCCAGTAGAGTTCGCGCAGGTTGCTGCGGCTCAGCAGAAACGGCGATTCGCCCGCCTCGCGCATGCGCTGGGTCTCCAGATAGACCTCCAGCCGCACATCAAAACCGCCGCGCTGCCGGTCATCCTCGCTGTTGAGATAGGGAAGCGCCGCCGGATCTTCCGCCGGTCGCTCGTAAGCCGCCACGCGAAAGGGCTCCAGCGCATCCAGCGTCACCACCCATGGCGCTACTGACGTGGCAAAACTCTTCGCCAGGAACGGCCCCAGCGGCTGGTACTCCCAGCTCTGAATATCGCGCGCCGACCAGTCATTCACCAGGCACAGGCCGAAGAGATGCTCGCGCGCTTCGGCGATCGGTATCGGATGACCGATGCCGTTTCCATACCCGACAAATGCGCCAACCTCGAGCTCGTAATCGAGCATGCGCGTCGGGCCAAAGCCAGGCACAGCGCCTTGTGTGCCGGGAAGCTGCCCATGGGGACGCCGTACAACCGTGTAGCTTGGCACGATCGACGACGCGCGCCCGTGATAGCCGATCGGCACATATTTGTAGTTTGGCAGCAGCGGATTGTCCGGCCGGAAGAGCTTGCCCACATTCGTTGCGTGGAAGATCGAAGCGTAAAAGTCCGTGTAGTCGCCGATAGTGGCGGGCAGCATCGGCAGCAGGGAACTCTGAGGCACAAGCGCACCCTCTACTGCCGCGCGATGCCGCATGGTCTCCACGCGCGCTTCTTCGAGCAGCGCGCTGATCCGCTCGCGCAGCGCACGTTGCGACTCCCTCGGCAAGGCCATCAGCGAGTTGAGCGTGACCTCGCGGCACGCCCGCTTCACACCGTCGTCCAGGCCGTCCATCGCGGCGGTCTCCGCCAGTCTCCGCAGGCTGAGCGCCTGATCGCCGATAGCCACCATGATGTCCGCGCCATAGTGTATCGATTGCCCCGGCAGGAGAATGCGGCCAACGCCATACGGCAGGTTCTGGATAGGGAAGTCCGTCCCCGCGGCCTGGGCTGACTTTACCCAGCTGCGCAGCGCGGGATCGCAGGTGTTTACAGCCATCTGTTTACAGCCACCCCAACTTCCTCAGGTCCTCGATCGGTTCGGTGAACGAGCACGAGCCGAAGGAGATGCAGAACTGCGCGCGCGCGTCCTTGATCTGCTCCATTGTCAGCGTCACGCCACTGTTATGCCATGTCATCACTTCATCCATCGTAATGGCATCGGCGTCCCGCTCGCCCAGCATCCATGCGGCCTCCTGCCGCCGCTCCGGCTCATGCCATAGCAGCACCGCAGCGCAAAACACATTCAGAAATCCATGCATCACCGCGGTTGGGCTATCCGGTTTGTACGTAAGGCGCTGCATCCCCCGCAATGGATGGTGCAGCCCCGCCGTCGCCTTGAAGGCCAGCCGCCGTTCGCTCGCGATGCGTAGGAATTCGAGTACGCGCGATTCTTCCGGGATCGCGCTTGGCACTTCGCCGCCGGTCCGGATCTTTGCCCGCGCCTTTGCGACCGCCGTTGCCGGCAGCAGGGCATGCCATTTGTCTGGCGGTGTCTCGAAGTAAAGCTGGCAGTTCCGTCCAAATACCTGCGCCGCATCCTGAATTTCTCGGCTGTTCGCGGCCTTGATCTCCAGCACGTCGATGCTTCCCAGCCCACCTGCCCCGGACTCGTCAGCCCCAGTGTTGAATCTCGCGATGACATCCGCATCGGCGGCGGTCGCCAGCACGCTCAGGTGCCACGCGCTCGCGTCGAGATCGGCGGTCCGCACCGCCTCGGCGTACTCTTCCAGTCGTGCTGCCGCTACGATGAGCCGTCCCAGCATCCACGCGTGTTCGCCATTTACGTAACTATCGTAGTTACGTACGGCCGCATCCATCCCCAGCCCGGCAGGGGGGAACAGCCCGGCGTAATCGATGAGCCCAGCGAGCAGACTGCGCAATGCCGGAGAGATCATTGCTGGCCGGGCGGAGTGAAGCGGCGGTTCAGGCCCTGCCAGCACTCAAAATAATTGCGCTGCAACGTGTTGCTTTCGAGCGCATGCTTCGTTGTCTGCACGATAAAGCGCGTCTCGAACATGAAGGCCAGGGTATTTTCCAGGCGCATCGGCTTCAGGTCCGCGTTCGTGGCGCGTTCGTAGGTTTCGGCGTCCGGTCCGTGGCCGCTCATGCAGTTGTGCAGGCTGCATCCTCCAGGCAAAAAGCCCTCGGCCTTCGCATCGTACTGGCCGAAGATCAGCCCCATGAACTCGTTCATCACGTTGCGATGGAACCACGGCGGCCGGAAGGTGTTCTCCGCCACCATCCAGCGCGGCGGAAAGATCACAAAGTCGATGTTGGCCGTGCCGTGAATCTCGCTCGGTGCCGTCAACACCGTGAAGATGGAAGGGTCGGGATGATCGAAGCTCACCGTGTTGATGGTGTTGAAGTACTTCAGGTCGTATTTGTACGGCGCAAAGTTGCCGTGCCAACCCACCACGTTCAAGGGCGAGTGCTCCATCCCGCTGCACCACAGCGAGCCGTTATACTTTGCGATCACCTCGACGTGCTCCTGCAGGTCTTCATAGGCGGCCACCGGCGTCAGGAAGTCGCGCGGGTTTGCCAATCCATTCGCGCCAATCGGCCCCAGGTCGGGCAGCCGGAACTGCTGGCCATAGTTCTCACAGATGTAACCGCGGGCAGCATTTTCCAGTAGCTCCACGCGATACTTGAGCCCGCGCGGCAGCACACAGATCTCGCCCGGCCCCACTTCCATCTTGCCCAGCTCGGTGAAGATCGATAGCCTGCCCTGCTGCGGCACAACCAGGAACTCGCCGTCCGCGTTCCAGAAGAAGCGCTTGTGCATCGAACGGGTCGCAACATAAATATGGATTGCCGCTCCGGTCTGGATCGACGAATCGCCGTTTCCGCCCAGGGTCATGATGCCGTCGACAAAATCGACCGCGCCGGGCGGGATCGGCTCCGGGTTCCAGCGCAACTGGTTGGGCGAGGTGATCGCATCCGGGCATGGCCAGCCGCGGATCAGCCGCTGCACCCGCACCGGCGTGTAGGGCTTGTGCACGGTCGAAGGCCGAATGCGGTAGAGCCACGAGCGCCGGTTCTGCCCCCGCGGCATGGTAAACGCCGTGCCGCTGAACTGCTCCGCATACAGCCCCAGCGGATGCTTCTGCGGCGCATTCTGCCCGATGGGCAACGCGCCCGGCTCGGCCTCGGTAGCAAACTCGTTCAGAAACCCAGACTGATAGCGCAGCTCCGCCATGCCATTCCTCCGAAACAGCCGTTTATAACACGAATACTGACGCCATTGTCCGCCATCGTGGGTTTCTGTGCCGGCGACCGTACACGCGCCAAGGCGAGTTACATTGAAAAGCGTAATGAAAACCGCCCAGCAGCCATCGGCAATCATGTAAAGGATGGAATGGTAAAGATCACGCGAGTCCCCCGCGGCGTTCTCCGGCTCTTCTTTGCAGTTATTCTCTTCTCCGCTCCCCTTGCCCCGCTTCGGGCTCAGCCTGCCCCTGCCCTCCAACTCATCCCCATGCCGCGTCAGGTGCGTGCGGGCCCGGTCCTCTCGCTCGATCACGGCGTCCTCGTCCGCACCGGTTCGCTCGATGCCGAGGACCGTTTCACTGCGGACGACCTCCGCGCTGCCATCGAGGAGCATGGCGTCTCCGCGCATACCGGGGGGCCCATGATCGAGTTGCTGCGGAACAACACCGCTTCGGCGCGCGCGTCCCTCGCCGCCGCGCACCTCACCTTCGATCCAGCCATGCACGACGAGGGCTACGTCATCGTTCCTCAGCCCCACGAACTCGCCGTCATCGCAGCCACCAGTGCGGGCCTCTTTTACGGCGCACAAACGGTCAAACAACTCATAGTCGGCAACGGAGAGGACGCGTACCTCGAGACCGCCACCGTCAGCGACTGGCCCGCTCTTCCGCATCGCGGCCTCGACGACGATCTCTCGCGCGGCCCCGTTCCCACACTCGAATTTCAGGAGCGGCAGGTCCGCACTCTCGCCGCCTACAAGCTCAACATCTACTCGCCCTACTTCGAGCAGAGCCTCGCCTACTCGGCTTCGCCCCTGGTTGCGCCGCCCGGCGGGGCTATGTCACCTGCCGATGTCGCTACGCTCATTCATTACGCGGCGCAGTATCACATCACCGTAGTTCCGGAGCAGGAGGCCTTCGGCCATCTGCACCACGTCCTCAAGTACGAGGAGTTTTCCGCCCTCGGCGAAACGCCGCATGGACAGGTCCTCTCCCCCGTCCAGCCCGGGTCGCTCGCATTGATCAGGCAGTGGTTCACGCAGATTACGCAGCAGTTCCCGTCGCCCTGGGTGCACATCGGCGCCGATGAAACCAACGAGCTGGGCAAGGGACAGACGGGTGACCTCGTCGCCCAGCGCGGGCTCGATCAGGTCTATGTCGACTTTCTGCGCCAGATCCATGGCGTCATCCAGCCCACCGGCAAGCGCATCCTCTTCTGGGGTGACCTCGCCTGGCACAATCCCGACCTCGTCGCCGCCTTGCCAAAGGACATGATCGGCGTCCCATGGGTCTATGACGCGCTACCCGATTTCGACAAATACATTCGTCCCTTCAACCGCGCGGGTATGGAGGTCTGGGTCGCGCCCGGCGTCAACAACTGGCGTCGCGTCTATCCGGACAACAACGTCGCCCTCGTCAACATCCAGCACTTCGTTCGCGATGGCCAGCGCCTCGGCGCGCGCGGCATGCTCAACACTGTCTGGAACGATGACGGCGAAGGCATCTTCGATGAGGACTGGTACGGCGTTCTCTTCGGCGCCGCCGCTTCCTGGCAGCCCGGCGAAAGCTCGCTCCAGCAATTCGAGACAAGTTACGGCGCTGTCTTTCACGGGGACCTCAGCGGCAAAATCGACAAGGCGCAGGGCCAGATCATGGCGGCGCAGAAGCTGCTTGCCGACAACGGCTTCCGCTTCGGCGGATCGAATGCGCTCTTCTGGGAGGACCCGTGGAGCCCTGCCGGCCAGCAGGATTCTGCGAAGCTGCTCCCCATCCTGAAAGACGTGCGGCTCTACGCGGAGAACGCCATTACGCTTCTCGACGAGGCGCGCGCCGCCAATCCGCTGCGCCAGCAGGATGCACTCGACGCGCTCGCATTGGGCGCGCGCCGCATCGATTTCATCGGTATGAAGTTCCAGTTTGCCGACGAGATCGCCCATGCTTACGCGGATGCCTATAGCGAGGCCGCCACGCCGCACTCCCGCGCCTTCAGCGATCTGGTCGAGATCAGCAACGCCAACGGCCGTTGCCAGGACCTGCGCGACGGCTACACGCTCACCCGTGAGCTCTTTGAGCAGGCATGGCTCCGCGACAACCGTCCCTACTGGCTTCAGAATGTCCTTGCGCAATACGACATGGCCACCCAGCTATGGATCACACGCGCCCGCGAGTTCGACAGCCTGCGCGCACAGCTTGCGAAGACCCATACGCTGCCCCGAGCAGAGGAGATTGGCGTCCCGATCATCAATGGCGACTGAGAGCTGCTATCTGAAATACTGAAGCCACAACTGTCATCCGGACCGAAGTGGGGAGCCTGCCCTGAGCTTGTCGAACGGGATTCGGTTTTCTCCTAGTGCAAAGGAATTCAAATGCGTAGTCTGCTAACCGCCGGCGCTCTGGTGCTGCCGGAGTCTCTCCTTGCCGACCCCTGGCTGCTCATCGAAGACGGCATCATCCACAGCTTCGGCACCCGCGGTGACGGACTCCCGCAGCACACCGAACATCACGACCTGCCCGGCGCCCTGATCGCGCCCGCCATGCTGGACATTCACGTCCACGGCGCGGCGAACCATGACGTGATGGAGGGCACCGCCGAAGGCGTCTCGCATGTCACCCGCTTTCTCGGTTCGCATGGCGTTGGCGCGTTCCTGCCCACCACCGTCACGGCGCCGGTCGACGACACCCTGCGCGCGCTCGACGGTCTCGCCACCCTGATCGAGAAACCCGGCTCCTTGGAAGGCGCCATGCCGTTGGGCATCCACCTCGAAGGCCCGTTCCTCTCGCACGCCAAGCGCGGCGTCCATCCGCCGGCGTTGCTGCAGCCCCCATCCATCGAGCTCTTCGACCGTTTCTGGCAGGCCGCGCGCGGTCACATCCGTCTGATGACCGTCGCACCAGAGTTGCCCAACGCGCTCGAGCTCATCAAGCATGCGACGGCTCTCGGTGTCCGCGTCAGCCTCGGCCACAGCGACGCCACCGCCGATCAGACCCGCGCCGGCGTAGCGGCCGGCGGCGTCTCCGCCACCCACACCTACAATGCGATGCGCGGCCTGGACCATCGCGAACCCGGCATGCTCGGCGAGGTGCTGGATGACCAATCGCTCTACGCTGAAATCATCGCCGACGGCATCCATGTCCAACCCATCACCGTTCGCATTTACTGGCGCTCCAAGGGCGCTGCGCGCGCCATCCTCATCACCGATGGCATGAGCGCGACCGGCATGCCCAACGGCCGCTATCGTCTCGGCACGTTCGATGTCGATGTGGCCGACGGCCGCGCTACGCACGGTGACGTGCTCGCCGGCAGCGTGCTCACCATGGATCGAGCCGTGCACAACTTCGCTGCATTCACCGGTGCGCCGCTCGCCACGGTCGCCCGGCTCGCGACTGCGAACCCCGCGGCGCTCGCTGGCTTCGCGCAAAGCCACGGCGCGATCGCTAGAGGACGGCGTGCCGATGTCATTGCGTTCTCGCCGGAAGGCCAGCTCGTCGCCACCTGCATCGCGGGCCGCTTCGCACGCGCGCAATGACCCAGCGCACCGCCATCGTCATCGGGGCGGGCCCGGCAGGCCTCACCGCTGCGCTGGAGCTGCTGCGTCGCTCTGGAAAAACATCGGATGGCGCTCCGGCCATTCGCCCGATCGTGCTCGAAGCCGACGACTCGATCGGCGGCATCTCACGCACCGTCCGTTACAAGGGAAACCGCATGGACATCGGCGGCCACCGCTTCTTTTCGAAGTCGGACCGCGTCATGCAATGGTGGCTCGACCTGATGCCCATCGCGGATGAGGGCGCCGGCCACGCGGTCATTTCCTACCAGAATCGTCATCGCTCGCTAAAGACGCTGCACGCGCACACCGATTCCGATGCCGATCCAGAGCTGGTCATGCTGGTGCGTCCCCGCCGCAGCCGCATTTATTTCCTGCGCCGTTTCTTTGACTACCCCATCACGCTCACCGGCGGCACACTGGGCAAACTGGGCCTCGTCCGTACAGCGCAGGTGGGCATCAGCTACATCGTTGCGCGCTTTCATCAGCGTCGCCCGGAAAAGAGTCTCGAGGACTTCCTCATTAACCGCTTCGGCCGTCAGCTCTATCTCACCTTCTTCAAGTCCTATACGGAGAAGGTGTGGGGCGTGCGCTGCGACCAAATCAGTGCAGAATGGGGTGCGCAACGCATCAAGGGGCTCTCGCTCACCAGCGCCATCGGACATTTCGTGAAACGCACATTCAGCACGCGGCCACGCGGCGCCGACCTCGCACAGAAGCACACGGAAACTTCGCTCATCGAGCAGTTCCTCTATCCGATGCACGGCCCCGGCCAGCTCTGGGAGCATGTCGCGGATCTCATCCGCCAGCAGGGCGGAGAAGTCCTGACCGGCTGGCGTGTCGATCACATCCAAACCGACGGAGCAAATCGCATCATTGCCGTCGAGGCGAAGAACAGGAACGGAGAGCGTCGCCGGTTTGCCGCGGACTACTGCTTCTCGACCATGCCGGTCACTGAGCTGGTGCGTTCGCTCGATCAAGCAGCACCAGCGAACGTCCAGGAAGTCGTGGATGGCCTCATGTATCGCGACTTCATCACCGTCGGGCTGCTCCTCGATCGGCTGCTGGTCACCGAACCCGACGGCTCGCCGCTCAAGGACACATGGATCTATGTGCAGGAGCCGGATGTGCTCCTGGGTCGGTTGCAGATATTCAATAACTGGAGCCCGCACATGGTCGCAGATCCATCGAAGGTCTGGATCGGGCTTGAATACTTCTGCTATCAAACCGACGACCTCTGGCGCATGTCGGATGAAGAGATCATCCGCTTCGCAACCCAGGAGCTGGAGAAGATCGGCATCATCCGCGCCGCGGATGTGCGCGATGGCCATGTCGTCCGCGTGCCCAAGACCTATCCTGCCTACTTCGGCACCTACGATCGTTTCGATGAAATCCGCCAGTGGGTCGACCGCTTCGAGAACTTATTCCTGGTCGGCCGCAACGGCATGCACAAGTACAACAACCAGGACCATTCCATGCTCACCGCCATGACCGCAGTCGACAATATCCTCGCAGGCATCACAGACAAGAGCGCGCTATGGGACATCAACACCGAGCAGGACTATCACGAAGAGAAGTAGGGTGACACCGTAGAATGAGCCGCGGATGACCATCCTTACGTTCACACTTGCCATCTTCGGCACCTCCATCGTCGCCGGCCTGCTCGGCGCGCTCACTGGACTCGGTGGTGGCGTGGTGGTTGTGCCGGTGCTCGCGCTCGTCTTTCACGTCGACCTGCGCTACGCCATTGGCGCGTCGCTGATTTCTGTCATTGCGACCTCGTCCGGCGCTGCCGCCGCCTACGTGCGCGAGGGCTTTTCGAACATCCGTGTCGGCATGTTCCTCGAAATCGCCACTACACTCGGCGCGATGGTCGGCGCCTATCTCACAGCGATGGTGTCCACAAAGGCCATTGGCATCGTCTTCGGCATCGTGCTGCTTTACTCGGCCATCTCCAGCTTCCGCGACAGGCACGAGGACGTCACGCCCGAACACACCGGCCGTCTTGCCGATCGCCTGCGCCTCAAAGGCGAGTATCCCACCAGCACCGGCCTCAAAGCCTACGTGGCGCAGCGCGTGCCGGCTGGCTTCGGCATCATGTTTCTCGCCGGTGGTCTTTCGGGCCTGCTCGGCATCGGCTCTGGCGCGGTCAAGGTTCTGGCCATGGACAAGGCAATGCGTTTGCCTTTCAAAGTCTCCACTACGACGAGTAACTTTATGATTGGCGTTACCGCTGCTGCCAGTGCAGGAATTTATATCAGCCGCGGTTACATCATGCCCTCCCTTGCCATGCCCGTCATGCTCGGCGTGCTGGGCGGCTCGCTGATCGGCTCGCGCATTCTCATCCGTGCTCGGGTCTCGACGCTGCGCATGCTCTTCGCCGTCGTCATCGTCGCGCTCGGCATCGAGATGATCTACTCCAGTCTCACGGGGAGACTCTGATTCCGGAGGCTCTGATTCCGGAGGCTCTGATTCTATGACTGAGGCGATTCACAAACATGCCCCGACTGCCGAGCAGGACCAGCGTTTGGAAGTAGCCATCGCTACTCTGCTGCGTATCGGCGTCATTGCCGCCGCTGTGCTCGTCGCGATTGGTGGCGTGCTGGTGCTGCGCCATCCTGAAGCTCCGGTGCCCAACTATCATGTCTTCCACGCGCCAGGCGACCGTTCTTCCGCAATTGCCACCGGCACGCCCATGCACTCGATCGGTGGTGTCTTTCGCCGGTTGCGGCACGGCAGCGGAGCCAGCATCATCGACCTCGGCCTGCTGGTCCTCATCGCCACCCCCATTGCGCGTGTTGTGTTTGCCATCGTAGGATTCGCCCGCGAGCACGACACTCTCTACACGGTCATCAGCCTGATCGTGCTTGCTATCCTCGTCGTCAGCCTGATGCACGGACGCTGATTACGCAATTCCCCGCCCGCACTGCACACAATAGCGAGCGCCCGCATTCTGCACCATCCCGCAGGCCGGGCAGGCCACCATCGGCGGAGGCGCTGGCGGCAAGGCCACGCCCTGTACCACGGAATAGGCAAGCAGCGTGGCCTGCTCTGCATTGAATCGCCGCACCCGCTCCGGCATAAAGAACGCCTCAATGATTCCGAGGAAGAAGGGAATCGACGTCCAGCACAGCAGGAAGTAGAGCACGCCCAGTGCATTCCGCCGCAGATAGAAATGGTGCGCGCCAAAGCTGCCCAGCAGCAGAGCGAGCAGCACTCCCGTCAGCTCATCTCGCTGCGTGCCTGGGTAGTAAGCGTTGAAGGTCGCTTGCTGCTGTTCCGTCATCTGCGGCAACATCACCGGGGTGGCCATGGGCTTTGCTCCTGCACTCGGAAATCCGGGCTCGTCCTGAACTACGCATCGTCGCGATTCACGGTTCCGTAACCTATGAACTCCTTTTGTGCACCTTCTCCTGCCGCACCGCATCGAACCCGACCATGAGCACGACAGCCACTATCTCTGCACAATCCAGCGGCACCTTCTTCCTCGGCGGCAAGACTCCTGTCCACCGCCTCGGATTCGGCGCCATGCGCCTCACAGGTGAAGGCATCTGGGGCGAACCCAAAGATCGCGCGGAGGCCAAACGTGTCCTCCAGCGCGCGGTCGAACTCGACGTTAACTTCATCGACACCGCCGACTCCTACGGGCCTGATGTCAGCGAGGAGATCATCGCGGAAGCGCTCCATCCCTACCCAAAGGGTCTCGTCATCGCCACCAAGGCTGGTTTTGCGCGTACCGGCCCAGGCGTGTGGCTGCCCCTCGGCCGACCCGAATATCTCCACCAGCAAGTGGAGATGAGCCTCCGCCGCCTCAAAGTCGAGCGCATCGATCTCTGGCAGCTTCATCGCATCGATCCCAAGGTGCCCGTCGAAGAATCGCTCGCGCCCATCAAGAAGCTGCAGGAGCAGGGCAAGATCCTCCACGTCGGCCTGTCCGAAGTGAAGCCGCATGAAATCGACCAGGCGCGCAAGGTGATCGAAATCGTCAGCGTGCAGAACCAATACAACCTCAGCAACCGTCAGCACGAAGACGTGGTCGATTACTGCACGAAGCACAATCTCGGCTTCATCCCCTGGTTCCCAGTCGCATCGGGCAAGCTCGCACGGGCTGGCGGTCCCCTGGATGCCGCGGCCAAAAAGCACGGTGCAACGACTGCTCAGCTTTCGCTGGCATGGCTGCTGCATCGCTCGCCGGTGATGCTGCCCATCCCCGGCACATCGTCCGTCAAGCACCTTGAGGAGAACATAGCCGCCGCATCGCTCAAGCTCGATCCCAGCGAGTGGCAGGCCATCGAAGCTGACGCGAAACAGAAGTAGCCAAGCGTTCCAAAGCAAATCAAGGCAGCCCAGGTGGGCTGCTTTTTTTTTGACTCACCGCGTGCAAATCCGCCTCCCGGAGAATTCATCGGCCCCTTGTGCTCACCTTCGACTTAGTGCTACAGTCTGTAGCATTATGAACAGTAGCAGTTCGGCTCACCCGGATCCTGAAACCAGCAACGCTCAAGACCATGACCCCGCCGGACTCGGCGAACTCGAGCAGACCATCCTGCGTATGGTCTGGCAGCAGCGGCAAGTCACAGCCGACCAGATCCGCGAGCAGCTCGACAGCGCCGGGCGGGTGCTCAAGGAATCCACCGTTCGCACCGTGCTGCGCCGGTTGGAGGAGAAGGGCTACCTCGCCCACACCGTTGAGCAGCGTACCTACCTCTACCGCGCCGCGGAGGATGGCCGCTCCGTCGCCGGCCGCGCGGTGCAGCGCATCGTCGACCGTTTCTGTGGCGGTTCGGTCGAGGCTCTGCTCGTGGGCATGGTCAACGCCGACGTGCTCAGCGAGAACGAGTTGCAGCGGCTGGCGGCAAAGATCGCCCGCGCGAAAACCAAAGCAGGAAGGTCAAAGTAAGCGCAAGCATCCGCACCGGTACCGAAGTTGGAAGTTGGCAGTGGCAGCAAAGGAGAAGTCGACATGAGCATCACCCATGTTCTCGGAGAATCCGCGGTCCGGTCGCTTGCCCTGGCCCTCGCGGTTGCCATCGTGTTGCGTGTGCTGCGCGTCGAGCATGCGCGCCTCGCGAAGCGTGCCTGGACCGCCGTCCTCATACTCGCGGTCGCCATGCCGGCACTCGTGGCTCTGCATATTCCGTCGTTCTCCTTCACCGCGCTCTGGTCCACGCCGCAGACGGTCATCCTGCCCGCCGCAATTCTGCGAACTCAGACTCCGCCTCTCGCGGCAAGCGCCCTTCCGCTCGCTGGTGATAGCTCCTTTCGAATGGCGCCGGTTGCCGCGCAGCCAGAAGCCTTCGCTCCCGCCCTCCCGCTCAACGTGCCCGTTCCTGAAGCCCTGCAGAGCAGCCCCGCAGCCGCCCATCGCATTGCCTGGTGGCAGATCGGATTCGCCGCCTACCTCGTCATTACCGCTCTGCTGTTGCTTCGTGTGCTGCTTGGCCTCAGCCTCGCCGCGCGCCTCTGGCGCCGCGCGCAAAGCTTCGCCACCTCGGAGACCGACCTGCCGGTTCGCCTCTCCATGGATCTCCGTTCGCCGGCCACCGTCGGCCACGGCATCTTGCTGCCACTCGAAGCCATCGAGTGGGATGAAGCCGCGCTCCGTGCCACGCTCGCCCACGAGGCCCAGCACGTTCGCGAAGGT
>DATBCB010000368.1:0-3055 GCA_036270675.1 Acidobacteriaceae bacterium
GTCGAGGCGCTCTACGAGGCATCGCAGGCGGGCGTGGAGATTGACCTGATCGTGCGAGGCATCTGCTCGCTGCGTCCCGGCGTGAAGGGGCTAAGCGAACGCATCCGTGTGCGCTCGCTGGTCGGCCGATTCCTGGAGCACAGCCGCATCTTCTATTTCGCCAACGGCGGCGACGAGACCGTTTACTGCGGGAGCGCGGATTGGATGCCGCGCAACCTGTTCGAGCGCTGCGAGGTGCTCTTTCCCGTAAACGATGCGCAGCTCCGTGCGCGGTTGAAGAACGAGGTTCTGGCCGCCTATCTGGCCGACACCGCGAAGACCCGCATGCTGGAGCCAAGCGGCGACTACCGGCGCGCGCGTCCGCCCGTTGGGAAGACCGCTTTTTCCGCGCAGGACTTCTTCATACAACTCGCCGAAGGCCGCGTGACCGCGGATCAGATACCGCCACCGGTCGAGATCAAGGAGACGGCTGCAGTTGCAAAGCCGGCGCGCCTGAAATCTCTGGCGACGTCGAAAGCGCCAACGCGTAAGAAGACGAGCCGCGCCATGCCTCACCTCGAGGCGGAAGATGTGCCCGCGGTATCGCCCTCCTGACCCTTAAGCGCAGGCTATTTGTTGCATCCATTCGCCAAACCTGAATGAGTTCACCGCTGCATTGTCCGGCAATAGCGTGGTCGGCGATGATGTCAGAGGAATGTTTGCGGTTGAGCGGTTTGGAGAGAAGCCATGGAGCATGACGTTCTTGTAGCGCAGCAGTTCGGTGCCACGGCGCGAGCCTACCTGGAGAGCGTGACCCACGCCACCGGCGAAGATCTGGAGATACTTGGCGCCGAGATCGCCGCTGTTCCCGATGCCGTCGTGCTCGACCTGGGATGCGGAGCCGGCCACGCGAGCTTTGCCATAGCTTCCCATGCCGCGTCGGTCACAGCCTATGACTTGACCGCTCAGATGCTCGCCGTTGTCCAGCGCGAAGCTGCTGCACGTAAGCTGCGGAACATCACCACGGTTCAGGGCATGGCCGAGGTGCTGCCCTTCCCCGATGCGCACTTCGATCGCGTGATCAGCCGCTACAGCGCACATCACTGGCATGATGTGCCCGCGGCATTGCACGAGGTGCGGCGCGTCCTGAAGCCGCGCGGCGAGGCGCTGCTGATCGATACCGCCGGCGGCGAGAACCCGCTGCTCGACACGCATCTACAGGCGATCGAGATTTTGCGCGATCCGTCGCACATCCGCGACTACAGCACACGCGAGTGGCTAGCGCTCTTCGCGGAGGCGGGCTTCACTGCGAGCGTGCGTAAGGAGTGGCCGGTCAAGATCGAGTTCTCTGCCTGGGTGGAGCGGCAGCGTACCTCACCCGAGAGGATCGCGGCCATTCACGCACTGTGGGGCGCGGCGCCGGATGAGGTTCGCAGCTTTTTTGAAGTACAGCCGGATAGCTCATTCACGCTGCAAAAAGTGCTGATCGCCGCCCGGCGTTAGCACGTGCCAATGGCCGCTGATCGAGAAGAGACTTCCGCTGGAGGGCTGGTGCGCAAGGATGCGCGCCCACGGGAAATCTGCTTTAATGGCATCGTCAGGCGGGAGTAGTTCAGTGGTAGAACGCCAGCTTCCCAAGCTGGATGTCGCCGGTTCGATCCCGGTCTCCCGCTCCACTCTGCTTTCCCTTTCTGATGCGAGCTATGTTTAGAGCATGAAGATGCTCGCTATCTGCTTCTCCCTGCTCGCGACCGCTGCTTTGGCGCAGCCTGCACCGAACGGAACAGCTTCCGGCGGAATGATTGATCCGCGCAGCATGGCGGGCACGGATATCGGTGCGAAGGTAAATGCGGCGATCGCAGCGATGCCCGCTACCGGCGGTACGGTGCGCATTCCCGCCGGCAGCTATAGCTTCTCGACCACCATGAAGCTCACGCGGCCGGGAGAGCACCTGGCGTGCGATGCGGGGGCGGTGCTGCGCTATACGGGTGACGGTGACGCCATCCTGATGGATCCGGCTGCCGGCGGGGGACTCGATCTGGGCATCGATGGCGAGGGGGGCTGCGAGCTCGTCGGCAGCGCCGCCGCACAGAACGGTGTTCATCTGCGGCCGGGCAATACCTTTGTCATCCGCGGCATGCGCATCCACGACTTCACGCACGGCAACGGTATCGAGCTCAGCGGCGCGAACAGCGTACAGATCGCGATGAACGTTATCCAGAGCAATCACCACGGCATCGACATGGTGACCGTCCCGCACTTTGCGTCTAATGCAGTACACGTAGAGGACAACGAGATCTCCGCTAACGACTGGGGTGTCTACAGCTACGATGGCCACGTGCCGGCAACGCGGGCGCTGGGGAATGTCTATCGCGACAATGTTCTTGAAGGGAATCACATCGGCGACATCTTTCTCGGCTGGGACGCGCACACGCTGGTCGAGGGAAATTACTTTGAATCGACCGGAGTCGCTGTGGCCGCCGGCGCGGATACCGGCAACGTCTACGACATTCACATCGTGCGGAATTACTTCACGGTGAATGGCGCCGCAGGCTATCGATCGGAGGTAGAGCTCGGGTACGGTTTCGGCTTCTTCATCGAAGGGAACTACGAGGAAGGGATAACCAAGGGCGCCGGATCGGAATGCGCGGTGAACGCGGTGCCGGGCCCGCACGGGGGGACCAGCAAGGTCGTACTGCGCGACGCCTTCTCTCGCGTGAGCGAGGGCAAGATCAGCGCGCACGAATTTTGCTATCGCGGCAGTGCTGAGATCCCGCCCGGCGTACTGGGAGACACGCGGCTGATCGGCGACGTCCGCGTGGACGGAGATGTACACGCAAAGAGCGCACAGCTTAGCGGCCCACTGGAACTCGGCCAGGGCGCGGTTGCGTCCACGGAGTCCTCGATACGCGCGGGTGAGATGTGCACGACAGAGGGGATGCTGCTGATTTCACGACCTGCCAATCAGCCGGCGCGGCTCTTCTTCTGCAGCGGCTTCCACTGGCAGGCGGTGGCTCCGCCTCGGCCCTGAAGACGCTAGGGGTCAGATCATGTAGTTGAGGTGCATGCATAGCAC
>DATBCB010000369.1:0-2118 GCA_036270675.1 Acidobacteriaceae bacterium
TGCCTGGCGCACGCTGGACGGCGCTATCCATCTCGGCTGCATCGCACATGCCCGACGCAAGTTCACCGACGCACTGAAGGCGAGAAAGAAACCGCCTCGTCAGAAGAATCTGTGGGCGACGTTGGGCTCCGGTAGTTTGCCAAGTGCATGATAGAGCGCGATTTCCGTGACGTGGAAGGTGCGGAAGCCGTACGATTTTCGCATGGTCAGTTTGGCCTTGTTGTTGAGACCCTCGACCACGCCGCTGGACAACTGCTTCCTGGCGCGGAAGTAGTTCAGGATCAGCGCACGATGCGAGCGTAGCGTCCTGGCGATCTTCTTCATCGGCTCGATGCGCGAGCGCATGACCTGACAGCACCACTCATCGAGGAACTTGCCGGCCCAACTCGGCTGCTCGTACTCCCAGAATTGCTGGAAGTCCTCCTTCAGCAGATAGGCTCGCACGGTCTGCAGGTTGTACCGCAGCAGATCGCGCAGACGGAACCGCTGTTGTCCGGTCAGGTTGGCGCGGCGCTTCAGCACGCACCATCGGGTCTTCTTCAGCACCGGCTCGTAGCCGTCACGCGCCAGCCGGCGGGCCTCGCCGGCACGCACCTGATCCAGCGCGGCGTTCATCTTGGCGACAATGTGGAAGCGATCGAGAATGTGGATGGCTTGGCTGCACCGCTCGCGGATCACCGTCAGATATGGCTGCCACATGTCCGAGCAGACAAATTCGATCTGCCCCGCCAATCCTTCGCCGATCAGGGCGAAGAACTGCTCGAAGCTCGCCACCGTCCGCTCCCGGCCGATCCATAGCAGGCGCGTGCACTGCGCTTCGATCTGGTAGACCAGCGTAAGGTATTTATGGCCTTTGGCATACTGGATCTCATCAACGCCGATTGCCACTATCGGGCCCAGCTGCCGGTGCTCGATCCCCCACTGCACGACATACTCGACCGACTGACAGACTTTGTCCCAGGTACTGCGAAACGACACCGCGGTCTCCTGCCATGACAGCTTCCGTGCCCAGTGCGCCAGGAACAGCATGTAGGCCTTGGTCAGTTGGTGCTTGCCGATGCCCCAGGGCACCGCTTCGACCCGCACTCCGCAGGTCCGGCAATCGACCCGCCGCATGCAGTAGAGCAACACCACCATGCAGCCCCACAGCGGTACGAACTCGAACCGGCGCAGCTTCAGGTGATCATAGGCCGGCGCCGGCTTATCGCAGCCCGAGCACATTGGCCTCGAGCCGCGGCGTGGCCGCACGGTGATCTCGATGGTCCGGCTTGATGCGCAATGTCGCGCACGCTCGTAAACGAAACCAGGAAAGTGCTGATAGTGGTTCAGCAGGGAGATCAGCCGCATGGCAGCAGGACCCAAGGGAGTTGCCGGGAAGCCTGACAGCCTACCGGCGCAACAGGGCGCCGCCGATCCCTTGCAGAGCTACTGCCCGGACCTCGATCAGTGGCCAGGCAGCTGGGCGTATGAGCCACGCGACATTCCGTCGGGCTTGCGGATGGTCGAATGCTTCAAGCCTTTCTTGCGCGAGCTGCTGGCCCTGTCTCTGTCGCGCAAGACCTTGCGCCTGCACCGCGACAACATCTGGGTACTCGGCGGTGAGGTCATCCGCCGATTGCAGATGGACAGCAGTCTCCGCAGGCGGCCGGTCCAGCAGGTTGTCTGCGACCTCATCGGCGATGATGGCGGGCCGCTGCTCTCCCATGGCCAGTCCGAAGCCGAGCAACGCTCTTTCGATGCAACCTGCCGCAAGCTCTTTCGCTTCCTGACAGCCCCCGAGATCAGCCGCCGCCAAAATGCCCGAAGCTCTACTGCGGCGACAAACCGACCGCGTCATTGACGGCACCAATGCCGAACTCTCGGCCGGGCGTGTCGCGGTCAAGCCCCTGCCGCGCAGCGGTGCGCCGAAGGCGCAGGCTTGACGGCGATCCGCCTGGCCGAGCCACAATTCGCCCTGCCGTCCGGTGCGCTGCCGCCGCCACACCCCTCGTTGTCGGTGCACGCGACTCAATGTCACCCTGAGCTACCCACAGTTTCTGCCGAGGAGCCCAAAATATCGATCCTTTACACAAACCCGGCGACCCAGGCGGCGTATCTGGTGATACGCGGACCAGGCAA
>DATBCB010000370.1:0-13478 GCA_036270675.1 Acidobacteriaceae bacterium
TAAATCCGTGATTGAAAATTTATAAATAAGGGTTAGTGACTGGTCGTCGAGATAGGTGATTCTGCGAGGAGACGGTTGGAGTGATTTGCCTGGCGGGCCAAGACGAGGGTGATGTCGTCCGGCTGCTCCTGTTCGCCGATCCAGGCGCGCAGCGATTGCAGCACCTGCTGCGAGATCGCGGCGAGCGGCAGGTGGCGATGGCGCTGCACCATTTCGATGAGCCGCTCTTCGCCAAATTCACCAAACTCATTCTCCGGCTCAGTGACGCCATCGCTGTAGGCGATGAGGATGTCGCCGGGATCGAGAGTGATCGTGCCCTCATCGTAAGCCAGGTCATCGAGCAGGCCGACGACCGAGCCGCCGCGATCGAGCCGGCGCACGGCACCGTTGGCACAGAGCACGAAGGGCGGGAGTTGGCCGCCGTTGGAGTAAGTCAGCTTGCGCGTGTTGGTGTCGAAATGGGCAAGAAACAAGGTGGCATATTTTTCCGGCTGCGTGCTGCGGTAGAGATGGCGATTGAGGAGCCCAAGTACTTTGCCGGGCGAACTGAAGGTGACTTTGCCCTGGAAGAAGCGGTCCTTGCCACCGTTGTCGCTGAAGCAGTCTTCGCCCGCAAAGCGATAGGCGCGCACCGCAGAGTGCAGTGATGCCATGAGGAGCGCGGCGGAGATGCCCTTGCCGCTGATGTCGCCCATGGCGAGGGTCAGCTCGCTTTCGCCCATGATGAGGAAGTCATAGTAGTCGCCGGAGACGGTGCGCGCAGGTTTGCAGACGCCGTGCAGCTCCAGGCCGGGCATCTCGACCTGGCCTTGCGGGAAAAGATTGTTCTGCACCTCCTGGGCGATTTCGAGCTCGCTCTGCATGCGCTCTTTTTCGCGCTGTTGTTCGAGCAGGCGCTCGAGCGATTCCGACATGGTGTTGAAGGATGTGGAAAGCGCACCGAGCTGGTCGCGGCGCTGCACCCGGATGCGATGCGCGAAGTTGCCGCTGTCGATGGCGGTGGTGGCGCGGTAGAGATCCGCGACCGCGTTGGTGATGGTGCGGTTGAGACGGACCGCCATGATGAAGGCGATGAGCTCGATGACAGCGAAGATCGAAGCGAGAACGATGAGACCGTAGCGGATGATGGTGCCGACGAAGACGGCCGTGCCAAAGAGGTGCGCGTAGAGCAGCGCGGGGCGCGAGGTGACGTTGAGCAGGCTGGTGAGTTGCTTGCCGCTTCCCCAATCCGTGGTGGCGAGTGGCGCCGAAAACGTGATGCGGCGATCGAGTATAAAGGCGCGATCGGGGAGCTTGCCACCGGTGACGGTCCCCGTGGTCTGCTCGGCCAGTTCCTTCCCGGTGACCCTGCGGTGCGGATGGTTGGCCTTAGACTCATCCGGGGCGAGCGCTTTGCTGACATTGGGGATGATATGGATCAATCCCAGGCCCTGGGCAAGCTGATCCACGGTAGCGGGATCGAGCGGCGCGCTAGAGACGAAGGTGACCAGGTGGCCGGCAACGCTTCTCGTGTTGACGGCGCGAAGAAACAACCGGCCGTTGTCGAGCGCGACGCCGCGAAAGCCATCACGCGACCAGGTGGGATAGCTGATGGGATTGTCGGCAGTATGCTGCGGCAGTTCCTTGCCGTCGCTGACGAGAAGCAGACGGCGATCGCTGGTATTGGTGCTGTCGGCGCTGACCCAGGCATCGACCATAAGGCGACTGAGAATGGTGTGGTTGGCAGCCTCGTAATCGGCAAGCTCGACGGAGTTCGCAGACGGCGCGCGCGCGACGACGTGCGCCACGTGCACGGCGAAGGCCTGGTTCTCCGCGCTGAGGCGGCCGAGGGTGGCCTGCAGCTCGGAGATTGCGGCGAAGGTGGCGAACTGGCCGGAGAAGACGTACGCAGCAATAGTCGCCAGTGTGACGAAGAGCACCAACGGCGCAAGGGCCATGAGCAGGTAGGTGACGATGAGGCGATTGCGGACCTTCCACAGCACCTGGTTGACCAGCCAGCGATAGAGAATGATGCAACTGAAGACCAGCCAGACCGGGACAACGATGAGGAGCGCCAGCGTGTTGAGTGCACCGGGAGGGCCGGGCAAAAACCGCAGCAACACGAGAACGATCAGTGCGGCGAGCGACCAGAAGGCGCCGTGCTCCGCCACGCCCGAAAGCGCAGGGCGGCGCAGCGGATTCAGGATGGCGGCTTCTGCACGCGCGAAGAGGTTCGGCATACTCAGGCCGAGTGTAGCGCACGCGGACTGGCCGTCCAGGCCCATGCGCCTGCGGCGCGTTAGATGTCGGATTGCGGGTCGTTTTGCGGGTCGTTGTGGTGGCGGCCATCAACGTCGCGGGCGAGACGCAGGGCATGGCGCGAGGCCGAATAGTGTGCGCCGGCGAGCATGAGGAGGCCGCTGACGAAGGCCCACATCATGAGCGAGACGGAGACGGAGAACGGGCCGTACACGGAGCGGAAATCGAGCCAGGGCAGCAGCGCGATATAGATGCCCTTGGCAACCTCCCACAGCAGGCCCGTCGTAATGGCTGCGGGCAGCACGGCCGCGATCGGCACACGACGGTTGGGCAGCACCCAGTAGATGAGCAGGAAGATCAGCACGCTGATGACCGCGGCAGAGATCTCGAGCAGCCAATGCGCGAGGAAGTTGAACACGACGTTGTCCGTATTGCCCAGGAAGAGGAAGCTGAGCAGGCTATGCTGCGCGGCGGTGAGCGAAATGGACATCAGGGTCAAAGTGCCGATGGCGAAGGCCATACCGAGGGACACGAGCTGGTTTCTCAGGTAAGAGCGGTTGCGCCGTGCTCTCCAGACCTGGTTCAGCGCGACCTCCAGCGGCATGAAGACGCCGGTGGAGGAGATGAGCAGCATGACGATGGAGGCGATCTGCACGCCGCCATGCGCGCGCGAAAGGATGGTCATGTTACGAATGACGAAGTCCTGTCCGGCAGGGAGGAAGTAACGGATCTCATCGGCGATGACGACCGCCATGGCGGGCGAGTGAAAGACCTGCCGGGCGAGAGTCAGCATGAGCACGATGAACGGAAAGAGCGAAAGGATGACGTTGGCGGCCACGCTGAAGGCGTAGGTATGCACCTCAGTCTGTGCAAGGTAGAGGACGAGGGCCTTGGCGTGCGTGGCGAGCGAGGCGTTTTCCGGCAGGCGGCTGAGCGGTGCTTCCGCAGGCTGGCCGGCCGTCGCTGGAGTGGGTTCCAGACCCGGCGGGAAGAGGGTCAACATCGCCATAAGAGATCGCTCCGCGGGTTTCCGCGGGTTGATGATAGCGATTCGAAGCGGAGATTCCACTCCCCACAACGGGTGATCCGGAGAAGGGCGCGGCTGTTGAAAAGTCGCTGTAACGCAATTTTGTGTTGCACTTAGGAGCGTTTCCTGCCATAACAGGAGAACGCAGGGCGCTGCTACAGGTCCGCGGGAAACACGAGCTTGGAAGGCCGTTTTTGATGTTCTGGTTTTGCTGTTCCGCGATGAGTCTTGGGAAACAATGAGCTGCCCTGCGTCCTGGACGCCGGCAGCTTTTCGTGTTTTCAGGGTAATTTGCGGGACGCCTACACACAAGAGGTGAAAGGAGTCTCCCGTGAAAGAGCAAGGCGTTGTGAAGTGGTTTAACGGAGCAAAGGGTTATGGATTCATCCAGCGCTCCACCGGCGAAGACGTGTTTGTGCACTTCTCGGCAATTCAGGAGAATGGGTACAAGACGCTGAATGAGGGTGAAGGAGTGGAGTTCGAGTGCCAGCAGGGTCCCAAGGGACTGAATGCGGCCAACGTAATTCGCAGCGCCTAGCCATCACAAGTTGAGCACGCCGGCACGGCCTCCCCCGAAGCAGGGAGGCCGTTCTGGTGTTGGCCACACGGGCGGATGCGCCTGCGGCGCGCCTGCTGGCCTCGCTCCCTTTGGTCACTCACGCTGAATTTGGTGGCCGACGACCGAAATTGAGTCTCTTCGCGGCCCTCAGAATGACGTCAAGCGGGAGATGGCCCAGGTTGCGGCTTCGGCGAGGACCGGATCTTCGTCCCTGGTCCAGGTTTCGAGTTGGGGACGGAATTGCTGCTCGCCGCTGTTCCCCATGGCGATCGCCACATTACGCAACAATCCATTGCGTTTCGTTCGTTTTATCGGCGAACCTCGGAATTGCTGGTTGAACTCCTCCGGAGTGAGCCTGGCGAGCCATGCGAGGGCAGGGTTGATGAGTTCCGGGCGTGTGAAGTCACAAGATGGAGGCGGCGTACGGCCGCTTGCTTTCTGGTTCCAGGGGCAGACTTCCTGGCAGATATCGCAGCCGAAGACCTGACGTCCGATGGGGGCGCGCAGCTCTTCTGGGATCGGGCCGCGTTTCTCGATGGTGAGGTAGGCGATGCAGCGGCTGGCGTCCATCTGGCCGGGCGCGATGAGGGCGTCCGTGGGACAGGCCTCGATGCAGCGGCGGCAGGTGCCGCAGCGGTCGAAGGCAGGGGCAGGGCGGCTGGCGGAGGCGACCTCGAGTGAGGTAACGATGCAGCAGAGGAAGAGCATGGATCCGAGCTGTTGGTTGAGGGTGCAGGTGTTTTTCGCGGTCCAGCCGATGCCGGCCTGACGGGCAAGGTCGCGCTCGATGAGCGGCCCGGTGTCGACGTAGGAGCGGGATTCGAATGGCTGGCCGAGGCGGTCGTCGAGGCGGTCGTGGAGTGTCGCTTCGAGAGCGCGCAAGCGGGCGAGGAGCGTGTCGTGATAGTCCGAGGGACGGAGCTGGCCGGTGGCAGGATCGGGCCGTCCGGCCCAGGCGTAGCGGGCGATCCAGCCGGTGTCGGGCGGGGCGGAGTTGATGGAGAGCGGGCCGCGGGCGTTGTAGTTCGCGGCGCAGACGATGACGGAGCGCGCCCATGGAATTGCGGCGCTCACCTGTGAGCGCAGGAGCTCGCCTTGGTCGTTGCGGCGCTTGAGGTAGTCCATTTCGCCGGCGTGGCCAGCGGCGATCCATTGTTCGAGATATTGGCCCGCGTTTTCAGTTCCCTGCGCCTCTGCGATGTCGAGCGCGGCGACGCCGGCGAGGTCGAAGCCCTCGGCTTTGGCAACGCGGGTGAGTTCCTCCGGGGATAGGTCGAAGGTGGGCATTGCTGTCTATGTTAGTGGGGCGGAGATTCACCGCGGGCTTCTACGCTATCCCACCCTACGCTCCCGCGTAGGATGGTGCACCCTTTGTGTAGCGCCACAGATCCCTCCACTGCGCCGCTGCGCCGTCCCGGTCGGGATGACACCGCGACAGAAGAGAGGCGGCTGCTTCAGCGGCTGGTCAGCACGGCCAGTGCTTTTTCGTAGCGCTCGAGTTTTTTGTCCAGCTCGGGTGGTGGCTCGATGCGGCGCTCCGGCGACATGTTGTCGTAGAGGTCGGCGATCTTTACGATGCGGCCGATGGGGTCGGCTTTGGAGCGCAGCACGAAGTCGTCGTAGGACTCCTTCTTCGGAAACTCGCGACGGCTGACGCTGTCGACGGCATTGCGAACATTTTTGCCGAAGAGGGTTTCGATCTCATCGAGCGTGGTGGCGGTGTCCTCGACCGTGTCGTGCAGGATGGCGGCGATGAAGTAGTCCTCGCCGCAATGCCAGACGGCAAGCGCCACGCGGAAGCAGTGCGCGATGTAGGGCTTGCCGGCTTTGTCTTTCTGGTCCTTGTGGCGGATCGCGGCGAATTGAACGGCCTGGCGAACCCTGGAGCTGAGCTTCACGGGGAGTGGATCCATGAAATGGATGGTAGATAGGGAGCGCGCAGGCATCAAGGCGTGGGATGCGGGGAAGCGGATTGTTCTGTTGAAAATTAGGTGAATAGGCGGCGGGAGTTGCGTGCCGAGAACGAAAACGGTGGCGCTGCCTTGTGTATCAGGAGGAGGCGGCGACGTTGTCGGAGTAGCTGGCGATCTGCTCCAGGCAGAGCTCGCGGGCGCGGGCGCCGGCGGATTCGCGCTGAAACCAATCGAAGGTGGAATCAAGAGCTTCGGGCAGAGAAAACACCGGCTGCCAGCCGAGCGCGGCGTGCGCTTTGGACCAGTCGAGCTTGAGCATCTGCGCCTCGTGGACATGTTCGTGCGCGTCGAGCTTCCACTGGTTCGCGCTTCCCCACTTGGCGGAGAGATAGCGCACGATCCATTCGACCGGCTGAGCATCGGTGTAGCGGGGACCGAAGTTCCAGGCGGATGCATAGCGGGGACCATCTGCGCATAGCTTTTCTGCGAGCGTGAGATAGCCGCGCAGCGGCTCGAGCACGTGCTGCCACGGGCGGGTCGCCGCGGGGTTGCGGATCTCAAGCGTCTTGCCGCTGGAGAAGGCACGGACGATGTCGGCGATGAGGCGATCGGAGGCCCAGTCGCCGCCACCGATGACATTGCCGGCGCGGGCGGATGCTAGCGCGACGTGATGCTCATCGTAGCGCGCGGGGTTGAAGAAGGAGTCGCGCCAGGAGCTGGTGGCGATCTCGGCACAGGCCTTCGAGGAGCTGTAGGGATCGTAGCCGCCGAGCGGATCGGTTTCGCGATAGGGCCAGATCCACTCCTTGTTCTCGTAACACTTGTCGGTGGTGATGATGACGACAGCGCGCACGGATGGCGTCTTGCGGACAGCTTCGAGAAGATGGATGGTCCCCAGGACGTTGGTTTCGTAAGTGCCGACGGGATCAGCGTAGGAGTGACGCACGAGCGGCTGCGCGGCGAGATGGAAGACGATCTCCGGCTGCGCGGTTTGCATCCAGGAGGTGAGACGCGGCCGGTCGCGCAGGTCGCCGACCACGGACTGCATGCAGGCGGCAACGTCCGCTTTCTTGAAGAGACTGGGATCGGTGGGCGGGTCGAGGGCATAGCCAGTCAGATTGGCGCCGAGATGCTGCAGCCACAGCGCGAGCCAGCTTCCCTTGAAGCCGGTGTGGCCGGTGAGAAAAACCGGCTTGCCGTTCCAAAATTGCGTTGCTGGGACAAATTGATTCGCTGCCACGGTTACCAGACCTTCCAGGGCGCGCGGTCGCTGTTCCACAGGCCTTCGAGCAGGTTTTTATCGTGCAGCGTATCCATGGGCTGCCAGAATCCGTCGTGCTTGTAAGCGGCTACCTGGCCTTCGCGCGCGAGTGTCTCCATTGGCTCGCGCTCCCAGGGCGTCATGTCGTCATGGATGTAGTCGCCTACTTTTGGCGAAAGGACAAAGTATCCACCATTGATCCATCGCCCTTCGCCGGGAGGCTTCTCGGTGAATCGCGTCACTGCGCCGTCGTCGGCAATATCCAATGCGCCGAAGCGGCTGGTCGGCCGGGTGGCAGTGAGGGTGACGAGACGGCGGTGGTTCTTGTGGAAGGCGAGCAGAGCCGCGATATCGACGTTGGAGACGCCGTCGCCGTAGGTGAAGCAGAAGGTCTCTTCGTCTTTCACGTACGGCAGGACTCGTTTCAGGCGGCCGCCGGTCATGGTGGCGGCGCCGGTGTCGACCAGGGTGATACGCCAGGGCTCGGAGGTGTTGCGATGCATCTCCACTTTGTTGTTCAGGATGTCGATGGTGACATCGGAAGCGTGGAGATAGTAGTTCGAAAAATATTCCTTGATGAGATAGCCCTTATACCCGAGACAGACGATGAAGTCGTTGATGCCGTAGTGGGAGTAGGTCTTCATGATGTGCCACAGGATGGGGTGGCCGCCTATCTCCACCATCGGCTTGGGCCGGAGGGAGGTTTCTTCACTGAGCCGGGTACCTAGACCGCCGGCAAGGATAATGGCCTTCACGAACCACCTCAGGGGCGGGATTTGACTGCGCTTGCGCCGTCGTCGGGAGCCGTATCCGCTGCGGACCCGGAGCGGCGAAAAGAAAAATGTTTATGGCCGAAATAGCTGGCAAACACGGTGATTACGGTGAGGATAGCAGCAGCCACGTTGGACGCCATCTGCGAGCGGCCGAACCAATGACGCAGCGCAAGCGTGAGCGGAGGAAGCATGATGAGCGCGAAAGCCATGCTGGTTCCGTAGACCGAGAAGCAACGCAGCCACTCCCGCAGATAGTGACCGCGTGTGCGGAAGACGAACCATTTATAGCCAAGGAATGCCACGGTGATGGAGATGATGCTGGAGAGCAGGCTGGCTATCTCCGAACCGTAGATGCCCATTCGGCGAAAGAGATAGTTGAAGCTGACAAAGAGGGCGTAGCCAAAACAGGTGTTAAAGCCGCCAACCAGAAGATAGCGGACGACCTGCCAGAATCGCGCCCGCGGTGGACGCTGGTTCATGACGAGGATCGCTCGGGGAAGTTGATGCGCTCCTTTTCGATTACCAGCGGACGGTTCTGCACAAAGGTGTGGATGGAGCCCACATATTCACCGATGATGCCGAGACAGAGCAGCTGCACCGAGCCGAGAAAGAACAGGCCCAACACAAGAGGCGCGACGCCGAGCGAGAAGCTGTCCCAGAAGACGATCTTGTAGATGAAATAAAACAAGCCGAGCACGAAGCTGATGGCGGCGAAGACGAACCCGGCGGCGGTGACCAGGCGCAGCGGCACCTTGGAGAGATTGGTGATGCCGAGCATCGCCAGATCGTAGAGCGTATAGAAGTTGTTCTTGGTGATGCCGCGCCACCGGGCGGCCTGGTTATAGGTCACCTCGGCGTGGGGGAATCCCATCTCCGCGATCATGCCGCGAAAGTATGGGTAGGGATCGCGAAAGTTCTGTTTCAGTATCTCGACCACGTTGCGGTCGTAGATGCCGAAGCCGGTGAAATGAGAGATCACCTGCACATCGGTGAGGCGGCCGACGAGGTTGTAGTACGAGCTGCGGATGCGATACATCAGCCCCGACTCTTCGCTCGAGGTCTTGACGGCGGCTACGATGGGAAAGCCTTCCTCCCAGCGGGCGATTAGCTCGGTGAAGAGCTCGGGCGGCTCCTGCAGGTCGGCGCAGATGAAGCCGATGGCGTCTCCGTCTGCCTCCAGAAATGCGTGCATGGGGGAGCGCAGGTGGCCGAAGTTGCGCGCGTTGACGATGACCTGGATCTCAGGAAACTCCGCGGCCATGGCGCGCAGCACGGCGACCGTGCCGTCGTGCGAGGCGTTGTCGATGAAGATGTGCCGGTACTCGTACTGCGGCAGAGCGTCCATCACGGCACGGGTGCGGCGATGGAGTTCGCGGACGTTGAGTTCTTCGTTGTAGCAGGGCGTGACGATGGTGATGCGCTTGCGTTCGGTCATGGAGAGCTAACTTTGCAGCACGGGAATGAACCCGCCGGTCTTTTGCGCGGCGACGAACGACGCGATGGTCTCAGCGACGTAGTCGAGCATGGTTTCGGTCAATCCGGGAAAGACGCCCAGCCAGAATACCGAACGCATGACGTAGTCGGTGCGGGTGAGGTCGGATGCGACGCGGTATTTGACCTTCTGATAGGCGGGCTGGCGCACCAGGTTGCCGCCGAAGAGGAGACGGGTGGCGATCCTTCGGGACTCCAGCTCGTGCACCAGGGCATCGCGGCCGAAGGGCGCGCCGTCACGTACGCCGATGGGAAAACCGAACCAGCTTGGCTCCGCGGCGGGTGTGCTTTCCGGCAGCAGCAGCACGTCCTCGAAGGGCTGGAGGCGCTCGTAGAGATAACGGAAGTTCTGCCGGCGCGCCTCAATGAAGCCGGGCAGCTTCTGTAACTGCGACAGACCGACCGCAGCCTGCATATCGGTCATCTTCAGGTTGTAGCCGATGTGCGAATAGATGTACTTGTGATCGTAGCCGCAGGGCAATTCGCCCAACTGCCACTCGAAACGCTTGCCGCAGGTGTTGTCCTTGCCGGGCTCGCACCAGCAGTCGCGGCCCCAATCGCGGAAGGACTCGGCGAGGGTCTTGAGCAGCGCGTTGTTGGTGACGACGGCGCCGCCTTCACCGGTGGTGATGTGGTGCGCGGGATAAAAACTGACGGTCGCGAGGTCGCCGAAGGTACCGACCATCTGACCGTTGTACTTTGCGCCCAGCGCGTCGCAGCTATCCTCGACCAGCCACAGGTTGTGCTTCTTTGCAAAGCTCGCGACCAGGTCTAAGTCGAAGGGATTCCCGAGCGTGTGGGCGATCATGATGGCGCGCGTGCGATCGCTGAGCGCCGCTTCGAGCTGCGTGGCATCGGCCTGGTAGGTCGGCGTGGTGACGTCGATAAAGACCGGTACGCAGTTGTTCTGAATGATGGGATTGACCGTGGTGGGAAACCCGGCGGCCACGGTGATGACTTCGTCCCCGGGCTGGATCTGGCGCTCGCCGAGGCGGGGCGAGGTGAGGCAGGAGAAGGCGCAGAGATTGGCGGAGGAGCCGGAGTTGACGAGCGAGGCGCCGCGCACGCCGAAGAAGCGCGCCAACTGGCGCTCAAATTGGGTCGCAAAGCGGCCGGTGGTGAGCCAGCAATCGAGCGAGGCGTCGATGAGGCTGCGCAGGTCGGAGGCGTCCAGCACCTTGCCGGAGACGGGGATGGGCGACGTTCCCGGCTCGAAGGCCTTTCCTCGGAACTGCTGGTTAAAGAACTGTTCGGCCAGCGCGAGAATCTGCTCCCGGAGCGCGGTCGCGGTTTCACTCATAGCACTATGGTAGTTCGAAAGGAACAACTTGGCCGCATGAAGCCTTCCGGCGATATGGACGAGTTTGGCACCCGTCCGGCCGGTTCCCGTGCGTAGGTGCTCTAAGCGGTTTTGTCCGCAATCGATTTTTCCCGTGAAGGGATGGATGCCGCCGCGTCGGAACTGTACCGAGCAAGCACTTCGATGATGCTGCGGAAGAGGGCTTCCGGGCCCTCCACCTTGCTGACGAAGCGGTCCGCAAACGCGGCGTCGTCCGGGATCTCGTTTACGCCGGAGACGATGATGATGGGCAGCGAGGGCCGGCTGACGCGCAGCCGTTTCGCCAGTTCTGTGCCGACGATGCCGGGCATCATCTGATCGGTGAGGACGAGATCGACGTGATGCTGATCGAGCAAATCGAGCGCCTCGGCGGCAGAGACGGCGCAGAGCACGGTGTAGCCCTGCTTGACGAGCACCATCTGGCGAAGGGTGCGCGGAATCTCCTCGTCATCCACACAGAGGATCACCGTAGCGTGGAGGGCGCTAGCCACGTCCGCTCCCTCTTCCCGCCGGCTCGGCGATCCTCAGCATTTCAACGGCTGCATCCGTGCGATCGGCAGCTCCGAGATCCGCGTAAGGCAGGAATATCTGGAAGCAGGTGATATTTCTGCCGAAGTTGCGAAGGCTCCTGAAGCGGATGCTCCCACCATATTTTTGAATGATCCCTTTGCTGATCCACAGCCCCAGCCCGGTGCCCTTTGCGGACTTGGTGGTGAAGAAAGGCTCGAAGAGGTGGCGGGCATGTTCGGCATCGATGCCGACGCCGGTGTCGCAGACGGATACCCAGGTGCCGGGCTGCCGATCGCCGCGGCGAGAGGAGGCGAAGACATGCACCCGCAGTTTGCCTCCGTCCGGCATGGCCTGCACTGCGTTGCCAATCAGGTTGAGGAAGACCTGCTTCAGCTCTACCGGGAAACCCTGGACCATGCCCTGGCTGCTGTAGCGCCTGTCGACGACGATCTTGTTGAACTCCATCCGGCGCGACTGCAACTCGAGGATGTCATCGAGTAATTGAGCGATCGAGACATCGACCGGGTGCTTCGATTCGCGATAGAAGCCAAGCGTCTGGCGGGTGATGTGGGAGAGACGCAGCATCTCCTCTTCGCCCATCTGCGCGTAATGACGAGCTTCTTCATCGAGCGACGGATGATCGCGCAGCAGAAAGAAGGTGTTGCTGATCGCCTCGAGCGGGTTATTGATTTCGTGCGCGATGATGCCGGCGACGCGGCCCATGGCAGCCAGCCGCTCGGCTTTGCGCAGGGCATCTTCAGCCTGTAGTTGAGCGGTGATGTCGCGGTTGATCTCGAGGACGGCATCGCCCTGGGCCTTTAGCGCCAGCCGGCTCGCCACCACCAGCTCGCGGCCATCGCGGGTGATCTGGATGAGATTTCCCTCCCAACTGCCGGAGGTCCCGAGTGCCGCATCGATCTCCTCATCCTGCGCGGGGAACCGGCTTTGCAGAACCTCGTGGATGCGCTTGCCCAGTACTTCGTCGCGCCGCCAGCCGTAGAGCTCCTCGGCTCCGGAGTTCCAGAAGAGCAGACGGCCTTTCAGGTCGCGGACGATGATGGCCTCGGTGGCGAGCTCCAGCAGGTCCGCTCGCTCGCGCAGCAGATCTTCCAACCGTTTCCGACCCGTGACATCGAAGAATGCGCCCACAGCACCGCGCACCGCGCCGGCGGAATCACGAAGCGGGCTGGCGCTGGCCAGCAGATAGCTGCTCGATCCATCCTTGTGACGAATTTCGACCTCCATGCTGCCAACCTGCTCGCCAGTGGATGCGGAGCGCTGGAGGGGATGGTCGTGAGAGGGCAGCTCCCTGCCATCCTGGAAGAAACGAAAGGATAGCGTGTTCGATCCCGCTCCGTTCTGGGAGATATTGCTTCCGAGGTCGGTGCCCAGCATCTGATTCAGAGCCGCGTTGCCGGTAATGGTGTCGCACGAGGGCTCATGAGAAACGGCCACTCCGACCGGCAGCACCTGCATGATGGCTTCGAGCTCCGCCAGCCGCTGCTGGAGCTGGCTGTTCAGGTGGCGGATCTTTTCTTCGGCAGCAATCTGGTCGCTGATGTCAGTACAGGTCCCGAACCAGCGTACGACGCTGCCCTGCGAGTCGCGAAGCGGAACGGCCCGCGCGATGAACCATTTGTACTTTCCGTCCTTGCCCTGGAGGGGAAAGGTATCTTCCCAAAGCTCGCCAGTATTCCAGGCCTGCTCGAGGCGTTCCATGGTGCGGCCGACATGATCGGGATGCTGCACGCTGGTCCAGCCCCAACGCTCGGTCGCTTCCCTGCCCTCGCCGATGTAGTCGTACCAGCGCTGGTTGTACCAGAAGATGGAGCCCTGCGCGTCGGCCATCCAGGCCAGCTGCGGGATGGAGTTGGCGAGCGTCCTGAACTGCTCTTCACTCTGCCGCAGTTGTTCGGTGCGCTCTTCGACCCGGTGCTCGAGCTCGCGATTGAGCTGTTCAAGCTGGCGCGTCTTGCGATGCAGTTCTATGAAGACGCCGACCTTGGCCCGCAGCAGCTCAGGAACGATGGGGACGGCGATATAGTCAACAGCGCCGCTCTGGTAGCCCTTGACGCGATCGGGATCGGAGAGGTGCACGGCGGAGATGAAGATGATCGCGGTCTTCTGGAAGCGAGGATGGCGATGCATCATATCCGCCAACTCGAAGCCGTTGATCTCCGGCATGCTCACGTCCATCAGCACAACAGCGATGTCGTTGCGGAGCAACTGCGCCATCGCCTCGCGGGCGGAGCGTGCCTTGATCAGATTTTCGCCTAACTCGCTGAGGATGGCTTCATAGCTAAGCAGCTTGCCAGCCTGGTCGTCCACCATGAGTATGTTGGCTCGATCCCGCTCGTTCATGAACCC
>DATBCB010000371.1:0-3520 GCA_036270675.1 Acidobacteriaceae bacterium
GTGGTGCGGATCGCGACGGGGCCAGCGCTGGCGGAGGCGTGCCGCTGGCTGGCTGCTGGTCGCGTGAAGTATGCGTACTACGACGGCGAGCAAACGACTATCGCGGCACTGCAGGCGATGCAGGAGGCGCTGAAGGGCAGCAACAACGGCATTACGCGAGGCAAGTCCAAGCAGTTTTTTCAGCCATTGCCGTCGCCGCTGGTTGCGACGCAGCGCATGGTGAAGGACGCGGGCGAGATCGAGCGCATGGCTGCGGCGGCGGCGCTGGGCGTGCGGCTGTTCGAGCACATTCTTGGTTTCATAAGGCCGGGGTTGACGGAGAATGCAGTCGCGGCGGAGCTGGAGTATCGTGCACGGCTGTGGGGTGCGGAGGCGATGTCGTTTCCGACGATTGTGGCGAGCGGCGAACGCTCGGCGATGCCGCATGGCACGGCATGGGAAGCGAAGCTGCCGGGCCGAGGATTCGTGACGCTCGATTTCGGTGTTATTCTCAACGGTTATTGCTCGGACATGACGCGCACTGTGCACCTGGGGCGCGCGACGGCGCGGGAGCGTGCCGGCTACGATGCGGTGCTGGCGGCGCAGGAGAATGCAGTCGCAGCGGTGAGCGCAGGTGTGAAAGCCGGCGATGTGGATGAAGCGGCGCGGAGTGTGTTGCGCGAGGCGAAGCTGGCGGACTACTTCACGCATTCGACCGGACACGGAGTGGGGCTGGAGATTCATGAGTCGCCGCGCATCGCTATGGCACAACAGGCGTTGCTAACCAAGGGGATGGTCATTACCATCGAGCCTGGCATCTATATTCCGGGCGCGTTCGGCCTGCGCATTGAGGACACGGTGGTGGTGGAGCGGCGCGGATGCCGCGTGCTGACGCCGGCTACCAAGGCATGGATCGAGTTGTAGAAGCTGTTTTCCTGATACGGTGATCGCTTAGCAGTAGTGATGTGCGATTTTTCTTAGGGAAAAATCGCGCCGTCAGCCAATCGGGGTGGGAATCGTCAGGAAAACAGCTCGGGGCGATGGCGAAGAAGCAGGGCGCGGCACAGAAAGCAGCAGACACGAAGAGATTGGGAAGCATGAATCCGGAAGAGATAGCAGAGCTGAAACAGCTCATCGAGTTTCTGAAAGAAAACGGCATCGGCGAGTTCGACCTGGAGCGCGGCGACCTGAAGGTACGGCTGAAGTTTGCCGGTCCGAACCAGGCGGCGGATCTGTCGCAGATAGCGCACCTGGCGGCCGCTGCGCAGGCAGCCCAGTCGGCAGCGAGCTTTCAGCCGGCGGCGGTGGCGCATGTGCATCCGGTGAGCGCTTCGGCGCACGCTGCGGCAGCGTCGGGCGCAGCCGTAGAACCGGCGAGCGCGTCAGCGCCGGTGGACGACGAGGCCGGACTGCACATCGTGAAGTCGCCGATCGTCGGGACGTTCTACGAATCGCCGTCGCCGGGCTCGCCTGCGTTCGTGAAGCCGGGCGACACGGTCGAAGTGGGACAGGTGCTGTGCATCGTGGAAGCGATGAAGCTGATGAACGAGATCGAGTCCGACGCCGCGGGCGAGATTGTGAAGCGATTTGTAACGACTGGCCAGCCGGTGGAATACGGGCAGAAGCTGTTTGCGGTGCGGCCGAAATAGGATTTGCCATCCAGGCAGACGCGCCCGTGGCGCGGTTTGTAGGGTTCGCTTCCTTTGGTCGCTCACGTTGACTTGTGTGGGCTGGTTGAGAAACAGCAGGTCTCGCCACTTCGCCGGTCGCTTGCGCGAGCGGCTCCGGTCGAGATGACGAGATGTCTGATTACGATGGCGCCCCGGTTTAAAGAGAGAGGGCGCGAAGGGAATGCATGTTTCGGAAAGTCCTGATCGCCAATCGCGGCGAGATTGCGCTGCGTGTGATCTGCGCGTGCAAGGAGCTTGGCATCCGCACGGTGGCCGTTTACAGCGAGGCCGATCGCAACTCACTGCATGTCCGCTTTGCCGATGAGGCGATCTGCATCGGGCCGCCGCGCTCGGCCGAGAGCTATCTGAATGTGCCGGCGGTGATTTCGGCGGCGGAGATTGCGGACGTGGACGCGATCCATCCTGGCTATGGCCTCTTGAGTGAGAACGCCAACTTCGCCGAGGTGTGCCGCGCGTCGAATATCAAGTTCATCGGGCCGCCGCCAGAGGTGACGCGGCTGATGGGTGAGAAGGAGAAGGCGCGCATGGCCATGAAGAAGGCCAAGGTGCCGATTCTGCCGGGCTCCGAGGGCGTGATCCAGAGCGAGGGTGAGGCGCTGGAGTGGGCGAAGTCGGTCGGCTATCCGGTGATCCTGAAGGCGTCGGCGGGCGGCGGCGGACGCGGCATGCGCGTGGTCCGCTCGAAGGATGAACTACCGGCACTCTTTCAGGCGGCGCACACCGAGGCAGCGAACGCCTTCGGCAACGGCGACCTGTACATGGAGAAGTTCATCGAGCAGCCGCGGCACATCGAGTTCCAGGTGCTGGCGGACCAGCATGGGAATGTGATGTCGCTGGGGGAGCGCGAGTGCTCGATTCAGCGGCGGCATCAGAAGCTGATCGAAGAGGCGCCGTCGCTGCAGGTAGACGCGAAGATGCGCGAGGAGATCGGCAAGACCATCCGCCGCTGCCTGGAGCAGATCGGCTACCAGAATGCGGGAACCATCGAGTTCCTGATGGATGAGGATGGCAAGCTCTACTTCATCGAGATGAACACGCGCATCCAGGTGGAGCATCCGGTGACGGAGATGGTGACAGGACTGGACCTGGTGAAGGCGCAGTTGCGGATTGCGTCGGATGAGAAGCTCTCCGATATCGTGACCGAGCCGGTGACGATTCGCGGACATGCGATCGAGTGCCGGGTGAACGCGGAGCATCCGGAGAAGTTTACGCCGTCGGCAGGGAAGATCGATGTGTTCAACGTGCCGGGCGGCAATGGCGTGCGGGTGGATACCGCGCAATATGCGGAGGGCTTTGTGCCGCCGTATTACGACTCGCTGATCGCGAAGCTGATCGTGCACGGCAAAGATCGCGCCGAAGCGATGGCGCGTATGCAAAGAGCGCTCGAGATGTTTGTCGTGGAGGGGATCTATACGACGATTCCGCTGCACCAGCGGATCTTTGCGGATGCGGAGTTCCGCGAGGGGCGCTTCGATACGAAGTTTATGGAGCGGTTCTTTGAGCGGGAGAAGGCTCGTTTGACCGGTTTGCCGGACTGACCGCAGCCGGTCGGCACTACGGTTTATTATCCCGACGGGAGAGCTAGATGGCTTCTTCTCAATCAGAGCCAGGATCACCATTGGAGCTCGGAGTAGACCTGGGAGGCCCTTCTCCCGATCCAGTCAAGCTGCCACAGATCGAGAGCCTCGATGTGGCAGTCCGGTACCACGCGGCCCGCTGCGCTGGGGACTTCTTCGATGGTGTGGTGCTCGATTCCCGAGTACTTTTCCTGTTGACGGACATCGCGGGCCAGCGGCCGGAAACGCATGCGATCGCGATTGATGTACAAAAAGTATTCCGAACCAGGGCAC
>DATBCB010000372.1:0-1716 GCA_036270675.1 Acidobacteriaceae bacterium
CCTAGCAGATTCTGGGCAGGGGGTCGCCAGCCAGCATGTCCACGATGCGGCTTCCGCCGTACCGCGTGCTGACCAACACCGCGTTTGCAGGCTCCTTTCGCACCTCGCCGATGATGCACGCGTCTTCGCCGCCAGGAGTGCTGTTGAGCGCATTGAGGGCGAGGTCGGCGTATTCCGGAGCGACGACAGCGAGGAATTGGCCTTCGTTTGCGATATGCAGCGGGTCCAACCCCAGCAACTCACACGCGCCACGCACGGCATCGCGCACCGGTATCTCTTCTTCAAGAAGAGAGATTCCGAGTCCACAGTCACGCGCCAGCTCGTTGAGAGAGGTAGCAACGCCGCCGCGCGTGGGATCGCGCATCCAGCGAACCCCGGGACCAGCTTCCGCGGCGAGTGCTTCCACCAGCGGCAGCACACACCGTGTATCCGAGCGCAGATCGGCTTCCAGATCGAGATCGCCGCGGGCTAGAAGAATGGTGATGCCATGATCGCCGATGTGGCCCGAGAGCAGTACCTTATCGCCGGGGCGCACACTGCGGGCATCCACGCGCAGATTGGCGAGCGGGCGCCCGATGCCGGCGGTGGTGATGTACATCCCATCCGCCTTGCCACGCTCAACGACTTTGGTGTCGCCTCCCACCATCGTGACGCCGGCCCGGCGCAGCGCATTGGACATAGCGCGGACCTCGGCTTCGAGAACGAACGATGGAAGACCTTCCTCCAACACAAAGGTGACCAGCATGGAGTGGCCTTTTGCTCCGGCCACTGCGAGATCGTTCATGGTGCCATTCACGGCGAGCTCGCCAATAGAGCCGCCGGGAAAACATAGAGGTTTCACGACGAAGCTATCGGCCGTCATAGCGATGGGCGCGCCATCGATCACGACACGCGCCGCATCGCCGAGCGGCTCATCCGAGCTGCCGCAGAGCAGCGGCGCGAACAGACCTTCCACCAGTCTCCGGCTGGCTTTGCCGCCGGCGCCGTGCGCCATCTCGATCTGCGGATCGCGGAAACGCACCGTGGGCGCGCTGCTCTCGCCGGCTGGGGATTCGCTCAGGCTACCGAGCTTATCTCCGTTACCAGCGAGCCGGTCTTGCGGTACTCGTAGTTGTAATATGCTGCGCATGAGCCCTCTGACGAAACCATGAGCGCACCGATCGGGTGCTCGGGCGTGCATTCCTTACCAAACAATTTGCACTGGGCCGGCTTCAAAACACCTTTCAATACCTCTCCGCACTGAGCGGCCTTGGGGTCTGCGACGCGCGTTTCTGGTACGTGGAAGCGCTGCTCTGAATCCCACTTTGCATAGTCCTTGCGGATGCGCAAGGCAGACTGCGAGATGAACCCTAGTCCGCGCCACTCAAAATGCGGGCGCAGCTCAAAGACCTCGGCCATCGCTTTCAGCGCGGCGCGGTTGCCTTCCCAGGGCACAACTCGCTTGTACTGGTTTTCTACCTTGGCTTCGCCTGCCCGCAATTGCCGCAGCAACATGACGATGGATTGCAGCAGGTCCAGCGGCTCGAAACCAGAGGTGACCACCGGCTTGTTTTCCGCGCGGGCGATCCACTAGTAAGGACGGCAACCAATCACAGTGGAAACATGTCCCGGACCGATGAAGGCATCGAGCCGCATGTCCGGAGAATCGAGAATGGCCCGGATCGCGGGCACGATCGTCACGTGATTGCAGAAGACGGAAAAATTATGGATGCCCTC
>DATBCB010000373.1:0-8557 GCA_036270675.1 Acidobacteriaceae bacterium
CGCTTTCGCATGCACCGATAGGAAATCGCTCCACGGAGGGAAGCGGCGCATGTCTTTTTTGCGAAGCCTGGGCACCACGCTGGAGATGATCAAGTGGGAGCATTCGGTGTTCGCGCTGCCCTTTGCGCTGACGGGTGCGGTGCTGGCGGCAAACGGCTGGCCACATGTCATGCAGCTTTTCTGGATCATTGTCTGCATGGTGACGGCGCGCTCAGCCGCGATGGCTTTCAATCGCTGGGCCGATGCGGACCTGGATGCGGCCAATCCGCGCACTGCCTCGCGCGCGATTCCGGCGGGGCTGCTGTCTCGCGGCTTCGTGGGCGCATTCACGGTGGCGATGGCGCTGCTGTTTGTCTTTGCCGCGTCCCGCCTGAACCGCCTCACGCTGCTGCTATCGCCGGTGGCACTCGTGGTGCTGCTGGGCTACTCGTACACCAAGCGGATCACGCGCTGGTCGCACCTGGTGCTCGGCCTCGCGCTGGGCATTGCGCCGGCGGCGGCCTGGATTGCCATCCGCGGCGGCCTGGACGCGCGCATCCTGGTGCTGACGGCAGCGGTGCTCTTCTGGGTAGCGGGCTTCGATGTGCTGTACGCCTGCCAGGATGCGGAGCACGATCGCACCGCCGAATTGCGCAGCATTCCGCAGGCGCTGGGGCTCTACAAGGCATTCGGCATGGCGCGCGCCATGCATGGCACCATGCTGCTGCTGCTGGTGTGGCTGCTGCACCTTTTTCATTTGGGACCGATTGCCTGGTGGGGGCTGGTGGTGGTGATGGCGCTGCTGTTCTATGAGCACTCCATCGTGTCGCCCAAGGATATGCGGCGGATGAATGCCGCGTTTTTTACGCTGAACGGGATCATCTCGGTGCTGTTCTTTGGTTTTGTCACCGCCGCCGTGACATTCCGGCATTGATGGCATGAAACAAAGAAGCCTGCGGGCTGCGCAGGCTTCTTTGTGGGATGTCGCGAGCAATTTACGAATGGGTCCCGTGCTTCGCGCGCTCCCGGTCCTTGAAGTCGTCGATTTTGGCATTTGCTTTCTTCTTCATCTCGGCGACCTTGTCTGTCACGTGTTCGCGATCCGCATCTGCGGAATCTTCGGCCTCGGCCACGTGGCGGTCATGGGTTGTCCGCGCCGCATCTTTTGCGTTGCCCCATGTCTCCTTGGCAGCGCCCTTTACCTGGTCGGCTACGCCCTGATTGGCGAGCTTTTGATTGCCCACAGCTTCACCGATCTTTTGCTTGGCCTTACCGACCCCTTGATCCACTTTTCCTGATACACGGTCCTTGTCCATGTTTACCTCCTCGAACTTTCCTACGTAACTTGTGTGCACGACACGCGGTTGCGGCTCACATGCCGTGCGCTTGAACGCCGTAGTTAGACGGCCGTTCGACGGCCGCCCACGAGCTGCAGAATGAGCACCACTAACGCGATCAGAAGCAGAATATGGATATATGCTCCCAGCACATGGAAGCCGACGAACCCCAACAGCCACAGCACCAGCAGTACAACGAATATTGTCCAGAGCATTGGTATCTATCTCCCCGCCAAATATGCGCACTTCGGTATGGTATGGTGCGCTTGACGGCGACGGAGTTGCCGTATCTTCACAAATAAAATCCAGGTTGAATTCAATGAAGATAGCTATCCAGGGCGAGCTGGGTTCGTTCAGCCACCAAGCCGCGCTCCGTGCGGTCCCGAGCCCAGCCATCGTTCCCTGCGTTCTTTCCGCGGATGCATTCGAGCGGCTGCGCAAGGGCAAGGTGGACGCGATCATGATCCCGATCGAAAACACGCTCGCCGGATCGGTTGTCGAACACTACGATCTGCTGCGCCAACACACGGCATACATTAAAAGCGAGACAGTGATCCGCATCGAGCATCACGTCATCGGGGTTCCGGGCAGCGATATCGAACAGGTCCACCGGATCTATTCCCATCCTGTCGCTCTGGCGCAGTGCCGCAGTTTTTTCGAGCAGCATCTCGACATCGAACCGATCGCCTTTTATGACACGGCGGGCGCCGTGAAGCAGATTATCGGGCTGCGGGACCGTCACTCAGCGGCGATTGCCGGCATACAGGCGGCGGATATCTACGGCGGCACGGTGCTGGCGGAAGGGGTCGAAGACGATGCCGCCAATTTCACCCGCTTCCTGATGGTGTGTGCGGGCGCCGCCCGCATTCAGCCCGAAGGAGCGCACAAGCTGAGCCTGTGCTGCGAGGTCGAGCACCGTCCGGGGGCACTATCTGCGTTGCTGGCGACCATCTCGGCTGCTGGCGGCAACGTGACCCATCTGCAATCGCGGCCAGTGCACGGGCGGCCCTGGAAATACCATTTCTTCATCGACGCGTTGATGCCGGACGCAATAGCAAGCACGATGCTGCTGGAACGCTTGCCCGGCCTGGGCGTCACGCACAAGGTGTTGGGCCAGTTCCCGGCCGCGCGGGAGTTCGCCTGAAGAGGGATCAGGGGTCAGGGGCAGGGTAGGGATCAGGCCTAAGCGGCTGCAGAGTCGAATGGGGCGGCGGTAATGCACCGAGGGGTGCCTACTGGCCAGAAATTAGTACAACATCCAACAATTTCGCCGATAGACTTTGGGGCGGCGTGGCAGGGACTGGGAGGCATTGCATCCTACCAGTAGGGCTCTGACGGTCACGCCTGCCCCGGTTTCGCCGATTTTGCGACCTTTGGAAACCTGATGCGTCCAATGTAGACATACCTGATAGAAGGACACTCATGGCTAGCGACTTTCTCAGCATTATCGAACCCGCCCACCGCAACCAGCAGAACGAGGGCGGCGAACCCGCAGCGGGTGGCCGGGTCCTGCCAGTTCTACCGGTGCGGGACACCGTCCTGTTCCCCCATGCCGTGCTGCCCCTGACGGTAGGCCGGGAGAGCTCTATCCAGCTCATCCAGTCGCTCGGCGACGAAAAGACCGTCGTGGTGGTGGCGCAGCGGGACGCGCGCGTGGACACCCCGCAACCCAGCGACCTGCACTCGGTCGGAACGCTGGCGACCGTGCACAAGGTCGTCAAGATGCCCAACCAGAGCCTGTTCGTCTTCACTGAGGGCACGCAGCGCGTGAAGCTGGGCGAGTTCAACCAGTTTGAGCCGTTCATGACGGCATCGGTCGAGCCGGTGCCGGAGATCACGTCCGCCAAGGGCGCGGAGATCGAGGCTCTGCATCGCAACGTAACCTCGCAGTTCCAGCAGATTGTCACCTCCTCGCCGACGCTTTCCGACGAGTTGCAGACGATCGCGCTGAACATCGAAGATCCGGGCCGGCTGGTGGACTTCATCGCGTCCTCGCTGCCGTTCCTGCCGACGACGGAGAAGCAGGAGCTGCTGGAGACCCCGGACGTGGTCGCCCGCATGGAGCGGATCAACAAGCACCTGGCGAAGGAGCTTGAAGTTCAGCAACTGCGCAACAAGATCCAGTCCGAGGTGCAGGACCAGGTGCAGCAGTCGCAGCGCGACTACTACCTGCGCGAGCAGATGAAGGCGATCCAGAAGGAACTCGGCGAAATGGACGAGGGCCAGAAGGATATCCAGGAGCTGCGCGACAAGATCGAAGCCGCGGGCATGCCCGACGATGTGAAGAAAGAGGCGACCAAGGAGCTGAACCGGCTTTCGCGCATGTCGCCGATGGCGGCCGACTACTCGCTGACGCGCAATTACATCGAGTGGCTGGCGGTGCTGCCGTGGACCAAGAGCTCCGGCGGCGCGGTGGACATTGCCAAGGCCAAGGAGATCCTGGACGAGGACCATTACGATCTGAAGAAGGTAAAGGACCGCATCCTGGACTACCTGAGCGTGCGCCGGCTGAAGCCGGACATGAAGGGGCCGATCCTGTGCTTCGTCGGGCCTCCGGGCGTAGGCAAGACCTCGCTTGGCCGCTCCATCGCGCGTGCTCTGGGACGCAAGTTCCAGCGCATCTCGCTCGGCGGCATGCACGACGAGGCGGAGATTCGCGGACATCGCCGCACTTACATCGGCGCTCTGCCGGGGCAGATCATGCAGGCGCTGCGCCGCGCGGAGACCAACGATCCGGTCTTCATGCTGGACGAGATCGACAAGCTGGGTCGCGACTTCCGTGGCGATCCGGCGTCTGCGCTGCTCGAGACGTTGGATCCGGAGCAGAACAATACCTTCCGCGACAACTATCTCGATGTGCCTTTCGATCTGTCGAAGGTGCTCTTTATCTGCACGGCGAACATGCTCGATCCGATTCCCGCGCCGCTGCTCGATCGCATGGAACTGATCGACCTCTCCGGCTATACCGAAGAGGAGAAGGTGCATATCGCATTTCGGTATCTGATTCCGCGCCAGGTGAAGGAAAACGGCATCCAGTCGGGTGAAGATGGTAGACCGCTGATCGAGTTTCCTGACGACAGTGTGCGCTTTATCGTGCGGCACTACACGCGCGAGGCAGGCGTTCGCAAGCTGGAGCAGTTGATCGGCACGGTGTGCCGCAAACAGGCGCGCCGCATCGCGGAAGGCAAGCTGGAGACGCTGGTTGTCGATCGCGCAACGATCCATGAGTTCCTGGGCGGCATCAAGGTGCGGGTGGATACGGAGATTGCCGAGCGCACCAAGCGCGCTGGTGTCTCAGTGGGGCTTGCATGGACGCCGGCAGGGGGCGACGTGCTGTTCATCGAGGCCAACCGCATGAAGGGCAAGGGCGGCTTCACGATGACGGGGCAGCTTGGAGATGTGATGCGTGAGTCGATGCAGGCAGCGCTGAGCTGGGTGCGATCGAATGCGGCTGCGCTGGGGCTGAACGAGGACTTCACCTCGGAGCAGGACCTGCACATCCATGTGCCGGCCGGCGCGATTCCCAAGGATGGACCATCCGCGGGTGTCGCGATGGTGACTGCGATCGTTTCGCTGATGACCGACACGCCGATTCATCCGCTCACCGCGATGACCGGCGAGATCACGCTGAGCGGCAATGTGCTGCCGGTGGGAGGCATCAAGGAGAAGTTCCTGGCAGCCAAGCGCGCGGGCGTGCTCGACGTGATCCTTCCGGCAGAGAACCGCCAGAATGTGGAGGAGGATCTGACGCCAGATCAGGTCGACGGCGTGAGGATCCACTACGCGACGACGATCGACGATGTGCTGGCCGTGGCACTGCCGAAATCGAGCGGCGAGGCACAGCACGATAACGAAGTGCGCGAGCAGGTGATCGAACACGCTTCTGCTTGATTGCGGATCGATAGTAAGTAAGTACAAAGGCCTCACCGAAATTGGTGGGGCCTTTCTCTCATATGCTGACGCTCACAATGCACTCCGTGCTGACCGTCGTGTCTCTATGCTGTCGACGACGGGTTCTACGACAACGGAATGACGCTTCGCATCTTGTCATGGCGTGTCAGCGCAAAGGCCTCACCGCGGACGGTGAGGCCTTTTGTTCGCAGCCGTTCAGGCTGAAATATCATTTCTCGCACGCAGGCAGATTGAGCTTCGCGTGGATCTCCCGCAACTACGGAATGTGCGGACGTTTCATGCGCGAGCCCTGATTCTGTCATTCGCGTGAATCATTTGATTGTAGCGGTACCATTCACGATAGTAGTTGCGAATGATCCGCTGAATGATGCCACGATCGCGCGAGGATTGCTCGTGAGAGTCCCGCATTGTTCGGATATGGTTCAGGATTGTTGCCTGGCGATGGCGCCAAAGTTTTTTGGCATCTCGCATCGTCATTGGATCACCTCACGTTCTTGCTAGTGTTGTGGCCCTACTGTTTGGGATGCGAGCCCTATGTCTGGCTTTGCATCGCCAACTACGATCGCGGCTGGGATAAAACGGCAATGTGCAAGGCAACCGGCTGCCAAGGTGCTGGATATTTATTTTTGCCGTCAGGCTACCGTCTTTGGATGAAGCGCCGCGACCCGCGTATTTAGACCGAGACCGCAACTCGGTGGTCTCTGCTGTTCCTATCGAGAGGCCCTACCCACGTTCTTCCCTCGCAGGGGACCTGGACGAGGAGCTGCGAGCACCTCACCCGTGGCGTGCTTACGTGCCATCACATTCTCCTTCTGCAGGGCGGATAATTCGGGATAAATGAGGGAGAACTTCGGATCTGAGTTAATTCTCATCCTATTAATAGCTGTTAATAGCTATGAAGCTGTGGACCGACGAGGTTGGAGTACTTGTAGTTGTCGTGACGGTCGGCGTCGATGGTCCAGAACATGGCTCCGATAACGCCCGGATAGCCGGAAGACTGAAGCAGTTTGTAAGTCGTTCCGGTGGGAGCTTTGCCGGTGATGATGTAATCCATCGCCTGGCTTACGATGTCGGGCTGCGTGTACTCGGTAAGAAAACCGACAGCAACTTTGTCCGCCGGCATGGGTGGAAAGAACTGCTTCGGATCGCCGCCTACGTTGAAGCCGTGCAGCAGTAGCTCGGTCATTGCCGCGTGGTAGTCCCCCGAGCTGGATTGATAAATCTCGCCATCGAGACCCTGGAGCGGGGGCGTGTTGTAGTCCTGCACGTCGATGAAGGAGAGGATGTCGCGCAGGGCGTAAGCAATCGGCAGATACGATCCGAACTGCCCTCCGTAGGCTGGATAACCGCCGGGAATCTGCGATCCTTCGGGAACCAAGCTGATCATGAATCCGGGACCGAAGTGTTCACGTAGCTGGCGAAGCCCGGAGATGAGGTTCACGATGGAGGGCGTGGTGGGATGGCGGAAGTCGGTGTCTCCGGGCGCGAGGACGAGAGACGGAGTTTCGAAGTCGATGTCGACGCCTTCGAAGCCGAACTCGGAGACGATGCTGGTGACGGAGGAGACGAAGTTGGGAATATCCTTCGCGTCGTCGAGCTTGAAGTACTCGCCGCCTCCGCCGAGAGAGATCATCACCTTCTTGCCCTGGCTCTTGAGCGTCGCGATGTCGCCTTTGAGCAGATCGGGATCGATGCCGCGGGGGGCGCGGAAATGCAGCGTGCCTTCGGGTGCGTTTTTGTCGGGAGACGCGAAGGCGACAAGGATGACATCCCACTGCGACACGACCTCATGCAAGGGGAAGGCAGTGTTCAACCCACTGAATCGGGAGCCGGTCCAGTAGCCGATGAGCTGATGTCCATTGGCCGATCCGTTGGACGGTGCAGGAGTGGCGGTGGGCTCTTCATTGCCGGTCATGCGCATGCCGCGATCGGGGCATGGCTTGGCTGGTTCGGATAATGCGTGAGGGTCGGGAAAGCTGTAGATGGCGGGGGCAACGGCTCCGAGATACCAGGGCAGAAGGGCGACATTCTGCAGATGGTAGGTGAATGCGGAGGTGCGGGCGAGGAAGGGCGCGGACGCGGGAAAGCCGTTTTTCGGATTGGTATTCGTGGGTTGAAGCAAGAAGTAGTTGGAGCCGACCCCGGCACCGGCGCAGGCCTCGTCGCCTGCTGGATGCAGCCACGGCGTGAAGAAATTACCGCGAGCCGCGGCGGTGCGGAAGTAGTTTTGCGGATCGTGCAGCGGATCGTTGAAGAACTCCGCGAGCTGCTGGGTGAGCGGCTGGATGTCGCGGTCGGTGATGATCGCGGGCGTGGAGCCCACACCAGACCCCAGATACGATCCGAGCACGAAGGAGTTGCTGGTGGCGGCGTCGACGCCGTGCGTTCCCCACCCACAGCACACGGTCGCATCACCGGCGGCGTAGTAGGTAGTGTTGTGGGTGACAGCGATAATCAGTTTTCCGTCCTGATGGGGAATCTGACGGAAGATTTGCTTTTGAAGAAACTCGGAATCCACAACGGCGAACCTTCGTCCGCTCTTCTTTGATGTGAGCAGATAGCCATAGCCGACGGGTATGGCAATGGTGATGCGCTGGATCTCCGGCTTTCCGAGCAGAGTGTGGCCCTGCCGGTCTGAGGGAAAGGTAGAGCGGAGCAGCGCGTCGGTATATTGAGTTTTGTCCCCGGGCGAGAACGCGAATCGTGTGAAGACTGGCGATTTGAGAATGGCCGCGACATCCGGCGCCGCATCCATGTGGATGGTCCTGCCTTCAAAGGTAAGCGCGATGGGAACAAGCACAGTGGGGATGATAGTTGTGCCTGTTTGCGCCGGATCGCGGCCCGCGAGCGTATAGGAAATGCCGCCAATGGCTCGCTGAAAGGTGGGGATGGTGCCCTGTGCATGCGCAATGAGCGTAGATAGCACGAGAAGGCCGGGGAGGCAGACAGTCCTGATTCGCATGAGACGCCATTCCTGAAACTAGAGGCAGGGATGAAAGTATTTTCTGCAGGCAATTTTCTCATGCTGCCTGGCGTCAGATCGGCTGCGGAGAGGGTCGTGCGGACGGCAAGGTCGCGGCTCTTCTTGCCGTTCGTGCCACGACCGACAGTTTGGTTGTGGATAGAGGTTGTGGATCTACAATGAACTGTGCGCTATCGAGGCGATGTCGAGAATGCGCCGAACCCAGAACGCGCTACTCAGCACGGTCTACGCGCAGCTCGAGCCAGGCGTGAATGCTCGCTGGGGGTGCTCAACACTGGGGTGCTCAACACCGGCCAGCGCGAGACCGCAGGTGCCATGGCCTTTCGCTGTCAGGACTTCGGCGCGA
>DATBCB010000374.1:0-3616 GCA_036270675.1 Acidobacteriaceae bacterium
GATTGCTGCTCTTCGCTGCCAATAAGATGTTATGAGGATACCCGGGCTGCGCTGCCGGGTATCCTCTTTCTTTTGGATTGCAAATTTTCTATGGCTGATTTTTTTGGTTTTACGCGCCGCGAATTTATGAAGAGCGGTGCACTTGTGTTGGCCGGCGCGGGGACGGGACTTCCGCGCCTTTTGGATGCTGGCGCAGATGCGCTGGATCCATCGACGCTTACGCCGTTCGTCGATGCGCTCCCGGTACCGCGCGTGATGGAGGCGACGGGGACCCGCGCGCATCCGGAATACGCTAGACAGCAGATTCCCTACTATCGGATGGCGATGCGCGAGGTGCGGCAGAAGGTACATCGCGACCTGCCGCCGACACGGATGTGGAGTTTCGGAGACAGCTTTCCCGGACCGACGATCGAGACGGAGAGCGGGCACCCGAAGATCGTCGAGTGGGCGAATGAGCTGCCGGTGCGGCATTTTCTGCCCATCGACCACACGTTGCATGGGGCAGATAAATCGCTGCCGGAGGTGCGCTCCGTGGTGCATCTGCACGGCGGCAGAACGCCGGCGGCAAGCGATGGCTATCCGGAGGCGTGGGTGGTGCCGGGGAAGTCGCAGACCTGCTTCTATCCGTCGAAGCAGGACGCGGCGCTGCTCTTCTATCACGATCACACGATGGGGATAAACCGGCTGAACATCTATGCCGGGATGCAGGGGCTGTTCATCGTGCGCGACGCGCAGGAAGCCGCGCTGAGTCTGCCGTCGGGCAAATATGAGGTGCCGCTGCTGATCGCGGACCGGCTGCTCAGCAAGGATGGGCAGCTTGTCTATCCCGTCTCGGAGCATCCGGACCGCCCATGGGTGCCGGAGGTCTTCGGCAACGCGATTCTGGTGAATGGAAAGCTGCTGCCCTTCCTCGATGTTGAGCCGCGGCAGCACCGGTTGCGCATCATGAACGGATCGAACGGGCGGTTTTACCGGCTGTCATTTTCTGACAAGAGCGAGATGCAGGTGATCGGGAACGATCAGGGGCTGCTGAGCGCACCGGTTGCGGTGAAGCGCGTGCCGCTGGCACCGGCGGAGAGGGTGGATCTCATCGTCGATTTTGCCGCAATGGCGGGAACTCATGTGCGGCTGGTGAGCGACTCGTTCGACATCATGGAATTTCGCGTGGCCGGGAAAAGTGACGAGAAAGGTGACAAGGACATAAACGTATTGCCTGCTGCTCTCGGACCCGCTCTGCGGCTGGATGCGACGACGGCCGTGCGCACGCGGCGACTGACGCTCGATGAACGCATGGATGACATTCAGCGCTCGATGGGGATGATGCTGAACAACACGCCATGGCATGCGCCGGTTACGGAGACGCCGATGCTGGGCACGACGGAGATATGGGAGCTGGTGAATTTGACGGAAGATTCGCATCCGATTCATTTGCACCTTGTTCGGTTACAAATTCTCGACCGGCGGCGTTTTGACCAGTTTGAGTATCAGGCGAAGGGCACGCTGCGCTTTACCGGGCCGGCGCAGCCGCCGGAGGCGCACGAGGCGGGATGGAAGGACACGGTGCGCGCCGATCCCGGAATGGTGACGCGGATCATCGTTCCGTTTGAAGGCTACGCCGGGCGCTATGTGTGGCACTGCCACATCCTGGAGCACGAGGACAACGAGATGATGCGGCCGTATGACGTGCTGCCGCACAGGACGTAGTGCAAACGCAGAAAAAATTTACGCCGCACATTGACAATGAACCGGCCGATTTTCTATCGTGTGCCTGCTCTCTGGTAACGCTATCTTAGAACCGCGAATAATGTGTTCCAACTGCCACCTCCAACCCCCCTGAGGAGAGAGCATGTCTACGTCCCTGACTACGTTATCCCGCCGCACCTTCCTGGCTTTAAGCAGCGCCGCCGCCGGCAGGTGCACGCTTCCGAGCTTCGCCGCAACCACCAGCACGCAGAACCGCACGAGCGTGTTGCCCACATTCCCCCGAGCAAACTTTCTCGATGCCGCCGACCTGACCGCGTTGACCGGCGATGAGCAATGTCTGCTGGCGAGCCTGGAAGGTCAGGTGAATCGCAAGCAGCCCCGGCTCTATCTCTATTGGGGCACGGACACCAGCAATCAGACGTGGCTGAATACGATCACAGTGCCGCATCGCATCAGCACCGACCCGTGGGAGTTTCTGGCGAAGTATCGCTCGGAGATTCGCGGCGCAATTGTCTACGACGTGAATGTGCCGGACACGGTCAACGTTGCCACGGCGATAGCAAGCATGCGCAGTGCGGTGATCTGCACGGCGGATCTGGCGAAGGCGCACCAGTTGAATGTGATCGAGGACCTGACGGGACAGTTCGCGAATGGGATGGCGGCGTATCAGTGGGCCTTCGATAACATCTGGCCGAAGATGCCGCAGCGCATCCTGACGGCGATCAGCGGGACCAACTCCGTGCAGGTGGCGAATGTGCAGTGGACGACGCTGCTCGAGGTGACGCAGCCGATAACGGATGGATCGAACAAGGCGGTCTACACCGCGGATCTGACTTCGTTTCTCACCAGCGGTGGCGCCGTCTATGTGCGCTGGACGGATGCGTATCCGAACGACGGCTGGGGTCCCTCGGTCGATCAGGTGACGGTGACCGCGGATGGCAATGCGATCGCATCGTTCCAGCCGGGCAGCGCCGGCGAGTCGCCGTACGTCTTCGATCTGGACAAATCGCAGACGGCGAGCGGGTGGCGCTTTGCGGATGGCACGGAATATTTCATCTACAAATTCGTGCCTCCGGCAGGCACGAAAAAGCTGACACTCTCGTGCGAGATGTGGAATGAGTATTCGGTCTCGGCCACGGGGACAGCGCCGAGCGTGCAGCAGGGCAATCCGAACTTCCGCGACTACATCGTGGCAGCGCAGGCGCCGGTCTTCTGGCTCGACCCGCAAGATCCGACGCAGACGGCGCTGTTCACCCAGATCCTCAAGCGCGCACAACCGGACACGCCGTATCTGGGCTGGTTCCCGCAGGGGCATGAGCAGCCCGGCGTTGCATTATGCGGGCAGTATGCCTCGCCCGTGGTGGCAGCGGACTTCTACATCAACGGCTCGGTGTTCGCCGGCGGCGCGCCTGCAGCTATCAGCTCGCGCATCACGCATCCGCCGGTGCCCAAGGTGCAGAACAAGATTTATTTGACGATGATCATGGTTGAGGGCGACAACGCTCAGTACAACCAGCACCGCATGCGCGCTCTGGGACGATCCGGACGCGGCTCGGTGCTGCTGAACTGAAGCGTCAGCCCGTTCCTCTATCACATCGGCCCTGCGATTTTTGCTTACTACCAACGCACGGCGACGGCGAATGACCTGCTGATGACGGGGCCTTCCGGTGCGGGCTATACGTATCCAGCAGTCTGGCCGGCAGCCGCGCTTGAGGGCTACACGCAGCGCAGCAACGCATACATGCAGGCCACGGGCATGGATACGCTGTTCGCGTACAACCGGAACGCCACGACCGATCTGCCCTTTACGGCATCGATCGTCGACCGCTACCAGCGCAATATTCCCGGGCTGCTGGGCATTGTGTACAACTACCAGTCGTCAAGCCAGGTAAGTTTCATCGACGGCATGCCG
>DATBCB010000375.1:0-6566 GCA_036270675.1 Acidobacteriaceae bacterium
GCGCCCAGCCGCTTGCGGATGGTCTCGATCACGTGCTCGAAGTCCGCACCGGCCTTGTCCATCTTGTTCACGAAGCAGATGCGCGGCACATGGTACTTATCGCCCTGCCGCCACACCGTCTCGGTCTGCGGCTGCACGCCGTAGACGGAGTCAAACAGCGCCACCGCGCCGTCCAGCACGCGCAGCGAGCGCTCCACCTCGGCCGTGAAGTCCACGTGGCCGGGCGTATCGATGATATTGATGCGGATGTTCTTCCAAGTGCAGGTCGTCGCCGCGGAGGTGATGGTGATGCCACGCTCCTGCTCCTGCTCCATGTAATCCATCGTGGCCGTGCCCTCGTGCACTTCGCCGATGCGATGGGTAATGCCGGTGTAGAACAAAATGCGCTCGGTCGCCGTCGTCTTTCCGGCGTCGATGTGCGCCATGATACCGATGTTCCGGCAACGATTTAGAGGTACTTGGCGAGCCACGGTCTCTTCTCTCTGCTTCTCTCAGGCTTAGACAACCCAAGGTTTCAAATTTCTTTTTGGGAGCAGCTTCCGACTCCCACTTCCCATTCCTTCTCAACGTCAACGAACCATCTCACAATGCGCCGAAGGCGCGATTGCCTGGACGGCCGGTCCCTACCAGCGATAGTGCGCGAATGCCTTGTTGGCCTCGGCCATGCGATGGATGTCTTCCTTCTTCTTCATCGCGGCGCCCCGGCCGTTGGCTGCGTCCAGCAGCTCATTGGTCAGCTTGTCGATCATGCCCTTTTCGCCACGCGCGCGGCCATAGGTCACCAGCCAGCGGATGGCGAGCGAGGTGCGGCGATCCGGATTGACCTCGATCGGCACCTGGTAGTTCGCGCCGCCCACGCGCCGGGTCTTCACCTCGAGCAGCGGCTTGCAGTTCTCGACGGCCTTCTTGAACAGCTTCAGGGCCTCGTCGCCGCCCTTCTGTTCCAGGTTGGTCATCGCGGTATAGAAGATGGCCTGCGCGGTCGACTTCTTGCCGCCCCACATCATCGAGTTCACGAACTTGGTTACCAGCGAGGAGTTGTAGACCGGATCGGCCGCTACCTCGCGCTTGGCAATGTGTCCTTTTCTGGGCATCGCTTCCTAACCTTTTCCTGACTTGTTCTGGCTGCCTTACTTTGCTGCCGTCTACTTTGCTGCGGTCTTGGGACGCTTCGCGCCATACTTTGAACGACTCTGCTTGCGGTTGGCCACGCCCACCGAATCGAGCGAGCCGCGCACTACGTGATACCGCACACCCGGCAGGTCCTTCACACGGCCGCCCCGGATGAGCACGATCGAGTGCTCCTGCAGGTTATGGCCGATGCCGGGGATGTACGTCGTCACCTCGATACCGTTGGTGAGCCGGACGCGGGCCACCTTGCGCAGTGCCGAGTTCGGCTTCTTGGGCGTCTGCGTGTACACGCGAGTGCACACCCCGCGCCGCTGCGGAGAGCCCTGCAACGCCGGGCTCGCGGTCTTGTACCGCGGCGCCGTGCGACCCTGCTTCACCAGCTGATTGAATGTCGGCAATCCAGTACTCCTTACCCTTTTCTCAATCCCACTCAGCCCGCAAACCGCCAGCCGAGCCTCAAAATGCGCCGCACACACGTCGCGCGTCCACAATGCCGCACCCGCAATGCCCGCACCAACCACACCGGATCTACACGAGGGCATGGCTCGCGCATGTCCGCTTCGCGTCTGCTTCGCTTCCTATCTCAGACAGGAACCGCGACGGTGGCCGCACGCAAATGGATTTCCGGCGAAATACCCGGAATCCAGTCTCAGTTCAGCTCCGTTTCGAAGTTCCGGCCCACATAGCCCTTCCAGGTGAAGGGTGTCGCAGGCACCGATGCGATCTTCGTCCTCTTGTTTCAGAGGAACCTCAGAAGAGGCCAAAGTCCAACTTGCCGGCCTGCATCCTGTGGGATCCCGTCTGGCGCCCGCCCTGCGCTGATATACAGCACACACAAGACGTGCCTCGGGGAACCTTTTAACAATATCAAGCGATTGGGAAGCGGTCAATAAAACGGGAATGAAATTGTTTCTGAAACTGACTCTGGAGGCATTTCCGGGCACGATTCGGCCATGAGGGGCTCTTCGCGCCGGTTCAGCCGATTGCGAAAGAGCATTTCGGAGCTCTCGATAATCGCTAAGCCACCCGCGTCCGAGATTGAGGCGGAAAATACTGTTAGCATCCCTCGCATGAGTTTTCTGTGCCGCCGCACCCTGCCTGCTCTGCTCTGCCCCTTTCTCTTCTCCCTTCCCGGCCTCGCCTCTGAGTCACCCAACGCCCACCCGCCTGCGAACCCCAAAGTCCGTGCAATGCTGGCCGACCTGGGGAAGGTGGAAACGGTTGGGCAGACCTCGCTTTCGCCTGATGGCAAACACCTGGCCTGGACCGAGCGCAGTCATGGCAGCGCGAGCCGGATCATGGTCGGCGATGCGCGCGGCAGAGGCGCGCAGCAACTCGATACAGGCAAGGACTGCACCGTGAGCGATCCGTTGTGGTCGCCGGACTCTCGGGCGCTGCTCTTTGAAGGCGACTGCGGCAAAGATGGGCAGATCGATCTGTTCATAACGACATTGACCGGATTGACCGGGCAGCCGCAGCAGATCACCCATTTGCAGGGCTATGCAGCGCATCCAGCGTGGTCGCCGGACAGTCAGCGCATTGCTTTTTTATATGTGCCCGGCGCTACCCGCCCGGCGGGAGCGCTGGCGGCGATGAAGCCGCCCTCCGGTGTGATCGGCGTGGAAGGCTTGGAGATTCAGCGGGTTGCGGCGGTGGACGCGCGCGGTGGCGAGGTCGAGCTGCTTACCCCGGACAAGCTGCATGTCTATGAGTTCGACTGGTCGCCCGACTCAGGGAAGCTGGCCTACGTTGCGGCACCCCCGCCCGGCGAGAACAACTGGTGGGTGGCCCAGCTCTATACCGCGCCGGCAACGCCCAATGCCGCACCCACCAGCATCGTCGATCCGCAGAAGGACTCCGGCTCGCTCCATGGTCTGCAGATCGCAATGCCGCGCTGGTCCGCGGACGGCTTACGCATCGCGTTTATCGGTGGCCTGATGAGCGACCAAGGCTCGACGGGCGGGGATCTCTACGTCGTAGCATCGTCCGGAGGCAAGGCCGAAGACGTGACACCCGACAGTAAGACAAGCTCTGTATGGCTGCATTGGATGAACGGCGAAAACCTGGTCGTCTCCCAGGTGGTCGGAGGCGAGAGCTCGGTTCGATTCCTAACTGTTCCAAACCATGGGTTTGTTATGCACCCCGCGCTCAATTTCGAGGCATTTCGCATACCTGCCGGCATCAGCGATGGCCGTGAGTCAATGAGCCTCTCGATTGCCGGCGACGGCAGCTTCGCGGTTGTCAGCAGCTCGTTTGAAAAGCCCCCCGAGGTCTATGTCGGCGAGTTGAAGCCGGGCGTGACCCTTACCCAGGTCACGCATGTAAACGATGCGATCAAGCCGGCCTGGGGCAAGTCGGAATCGATCGAGTGGACCAACGACGGTTTCCACATCCAGGGCTGGCTCATGCTGCCGGCGCACTACGATCCGGCGAAGACGTATCCCTTGATCGTAATGGTGCATGGCGGTCCGTCGGCGGCAGTGCTGCCGCGCTGGCCGGGTGCGGGCTTCGGTGGCGCGCCTTTGAGCGCGATGGATTACTTTGTGCTGGAGGCGAATCCGCGGGGCAGCTATGGCCAGGGCGAGAAGTTCACCATGGCCAACCGCAAGGACTTTGGCTACGGCGACCTGCGCGACATTCTGGCCGGCGTCGATGCGGTGGAGAAAAAGTATCCCAGCGTGGATGACAGCCGCTTGGGGCTTACCGGCTGGAGCTACGGCGGCTTCATGACCATGTTCGGCGTGACCCAGACGCAGCGTTTCCATGCTGCAGTTGCAGGCGCGGGCATCTCGAACTGGCAGAGCTATTACGGCGAGAACTCGATCGATCAGTGGATGCTCCCCTTCTTCGGCGCCAGCGTCTACGACGACCCGAAGGTCTACGCGAAGAGCTCGGCTATCGATTTCATCCGCAAGGTGAAGACGCCTACGCTGGTTGTGGTGGGCGATCGCGATGGCGAGTGTCCGGCGCCGCAGTCCTTCGAGTTCTGGCACGCATTGAAGGCCGAGGGAGTGCCGACCGAGCTGGTGGTGTATGCGAACGAAGGCCACGGCTTCCGCAATCCCGAGCACCGTATCGATGTGCTGGAGCGGATGCTGGGCTGGTTCGACCAGTACCTGGGCGGCGCGCCGGCCGGGACGGCTGCAGGGCAGTAGACAAAAGACAAAAACAGACGACGGCAGACCACCGCAGACAACGGCAGTCATAACCTGACTCTCTCCTGAGGTTGTCTGCCCTTGTCTGAATTTGTCTACTGTTGTCCTTATCGGAGCCTCAAGAAGGCTTCCCAGTCTCTGGCCCGTGGCTCCTCTCCTGCTTTACACTCTTGACACACGTTTCACAGTGATCTTTCTGGCAGTTGAACCGTGACGGCTGGATGATTTTTCCTGTAGGTGTAGAGGAACTAGCGGCAGTTCGTGTGGCCTTTTTTTAAGGAAAGGCCACGCCGAGTGTCTCTTCGCTACCGCACAGCAGCAGGAAAAATCCTCCGCCAGGCCGTTACGGGGAGGTTTCATGCGGCGGTACTTGATTCTTGTTGTCCTCTTTGTCATCACGCTTCCCGTTCAGCTCTCTGTTCTCGGTTGCGGCTCGAACCCCAACAACTTCTGCAACGCTTTTGGAGCCGGCTTCGCGACGAGGAAGGGCACGCTGGTCTCGTTCACCATGGAGCCGCAGCAGACCGGCATCTCCCTCTCCTACGGGCAGGTGGGAACGCTGACGGCGGGCAACGGCAAGGACTGCGTCGGCGCCTCCGTCTCTATCGGAACGGTGAGTTACGGCACCTCCGACATCAACAATGCAGACGTGTCGCCCAGCGGGCAGGTATGTGCCGGCCGCTGGAACCGCCTGACCAGCAGCGGTGTGGCGGACTTCACGACATGCATTCCCACGAACAAACAGGAAGTCGCCACGATGACCGGGAGCGCCAACGGCTTGGCCTCCAGTAACGCGGTGCAGGTCTTTATCCATCCGGTAGTCACCAACGTGACGCTGGATACGACTAACAGCAGCGGAGCTGCGGTCAGCGGATGCCTGTCGCAGTTCCAGACCGCGCAACTGGATGCCACTGCGTTCGTGACCAATGGACAGGGCCAGTCGCAGCTCTTCTGTGCGCCGAACACCTCCGGCGTTCCCGCCTGTTCCACCGTCCTCGGACACCTTGCCTACGCGGCGCAGAGCACATCCTCGTCCGCCGGCACCGGCTCGACGAACTCCGTCGTCTCGATCGATCAAAACGGCGTAGCCACCGCCAAGCAACCCGGCGCCGCGCTGATCACGGCCAGCATCTCCGGCACAAGCTCCAGCGCGGGCTTTTTCTACACCTGCCCGCCGAAGTCGATCAGCCTCTCCGCCAATAACGCCACCAATGTTGCGGTGACTCCGAATACACCGCAGCCCACAACGGCAACCGTGATCGACACCAACGGCAACACCATCACCGGTCTGCCGCTGAGCTTTACCTCCACTGACCAGCGCACTATCGGAGTGAGCGGCACCGGCACCATCACTTCGACCTTTCCTGGCTCGAGCTCGGTCTACGCTGTGTGCGCGCCGCCGACCTGCAATCCGGCGCCGATCAATCAGATTGGTGTGAACGGTAATGGGACGCCAATCGCCAGCAATACCGTCAACGTGACTTCGCCGGGAAGCGCCAGCAGCTTTCTCTGGATGGCCAGTCCCAATTCCCAGTACTTCACTCCGCTTGACCTAAGCGTAGGCACGATCGGCACGCCGGTCCACCTGCCGTACAAGCCGAATTCCATGGTCGTGGACCAGACCGGGACCAGCCTCTACCTAGGCAGCTATCGCGAGTTGATGATCGTCGCAGCCGCCAGCAACACGCTGATCAAGGAAGACACCACAGTGCCGGGCGTGGTGCTGGCTGTCTCGCCTGCCAACAACGAAGTGGTGATCAACGATCAGGATCGCCAGGTCATCTATGTCTATCAGCCAGCCGTGGCGCCTTCGACAACCACCGGCGGCACAGGCAGCGCCGGGAGCACCGGAACGCCCGCGAGCATCGTGACCCAGTATGGCGGCGTGGGACAGCGCGCGGTCTTCTCTCCGGACGGCAGCACGATCTACGTCGTGGGCACCAACAAGCTGTACGTGTACAACACCTTCACCGGATGGAGCACGGAGACGCTGGACCCATCGAATGCCACGCCGGGGACAACCGCCTGCCCCCGAAACCCAGGCAGCGATCTCAACACCACCTACAACGTCTTCTGCTCGCCGGATGTCACATTGGCGGTGCCGCAGTTCGGCGCCTTCCTCTCCGGCGCCAACGCCACCGCGCGCGGGTTTTGCCCGGACACGCGCACGACGCCCATTGATAACTATCCGTCAGCGGTACCCGGCGGGGCCGTGGGCTATGGCTTCACTGCCGACCACCTGACCAGCACGACGGATGGCAAGCACGTCATCGGTGCCAC
>DATBCB010000376.1:0-12094 GCA_036270675.1 Acidobacteriaceae bacterium
CACAGAGCAGCGAACATGGCCTCCGCCTCAAAGTCGGCCTCGCCGAAATGCTGAAGGGCGGCGTCATCATGGACGTGATGAACGTCGAGCAGGCGAAGATTGCCGAAGAGGCAGGCGCCGTCGCCGTCATGGCTCTCGAGCGCGTGCCCGCCATGATCCGTGCGGAAGGTGGCGTGGCCCGGATGGCCAATCCCAAGCTCATCAAGGAGATCATCGCCGCCGTCTCCATCCCCGTGATGGCCAAGGCCCGCATCGGCCACTTCGCCGAAGCGCAGATCCTGCAGGAGCTCGGCGTCGACTTCATCGACGAGAGCGAGGTTCTCACTCCCGCCGACGAAGCCCACCACATCGACAAGCACGCCTTCAAGACCCCATTCGTCTGCGGCGCGCGCGATCTGGGCGAAGCCCTTCGCCGCATCGCCGAAGGCGCAGCCATGATCCGCACCAAAGGTGAGGCTGGCACCGGCGATGTCGTGCACGCAGTCAAGCACATGCGCCAGATCGTTCGCGAGATGAAGGCGCTCACCGTTCTCAGCGAGCAGGAGCTCTACGTCGCAGCCAAGGAGCATCGCGCTCCCTATGAGCTGGTCCGCATGGTGGCGAAGTCTGGCAAGCTGCCCGTTCCCAATTTCTCTGCCGGTGGCATCGCGACACCTGCCGACGCCGCCCTCATGATGCAGCTTGGCGCGGAGTCGGTCTTCGTTGGCTCGGGAATCTTCATGAAGGAACGCGCCACGCCGCTGGACGTCGAGTACGATGCGAAGGGCGACTTGAACAATCCAAAAGATCGCGCCGAAGCCGAATCCCGCGCCAGGGCCATCGTCATCGCCACGACTCACTACAACGATCCGAAGACACTCGCCGAAGCCAGCGAGCAGGTCACCGGTACGATGAAGGGCTTGGCGGTCGCCGGGCTGGAGGAGAGCCAGCTCCTGCAGACGCGCGGCTGGTAAAGCGAGTCGCCGGCGCAATGCAGCTTTGAAAGTTCAGGGAAAGACCGCGATTTTGCCAGAACAGAAATCGTCTGACACCACAGCAAAGCCGCGCATCGGTGTCCTCGCCATCCAGGGTGACTACGACGCCCACGCCACCGCCCTTCAGGACGTTGGCGCGGAACCCGTGCTCGTGCGCAAACCCGATCAGCTCGCCGGACTCGACGGGCTGATCATCCCCGGAGGCGAGTCCACCACCTTCCTCAAATTCCTGGAGCGTGACGGCTTCCTCGAATCGCTGCGCGCCTTCACCACAGCGACGCCGACATTTGGTACCTGCGCCGGTTGCATTCTACTGGCCTCGCAAGTTCTCCACCCGCCGCAGCGCAGCCTAGGCGTGCTCGATGCCACCGTCGAGCGCAACGCTTACGGCCGTCAGATCGACAGCTCTATCGAAGAGACGCCAACAAGCCTCGGCGCAGACTTCGATACCGGTCCGCTTGAGACCGTCTACATCCGAGCGCCTCGCATTCAGCACGTCGGCCAAGACGTTCAGGTCCTCGCCCAGCGCGACGGCTTCCCTGTTCTCGTGCGCCAGGGCCATCTGCTCGCCGCCACGTTTCACCCCGAGCTCGCGCCAGACCGCCGCGTCCATCGCTACTTCGTCGACATGGTGCGCCAGGCGAGCGGAACGCACCGGAAAAGCTGATCCCCGATGCTGCGTGGCGGCGTTCTCTTCGCATTCGGCCTGCGCGATTGGTGGATGCCACCCAACGCCGCCGCCCACGGCTTCGCCGTCGATCGGCTGATGCGCTGGGATATCGCCGCCATGGCAGCCTGCTTCTTGCTTGCGAACATTCTGCTGGTGTGGCTCGCCCTGCGCCCCCGCCGCAAAGCTTCTGCGCCCTCGACCTGGCGCGTGGAGTTTCTTCCGCTGGCCGTTCTCGTCGTGGTCTACATCGCGATGGCTGTCACCGCGGAGCACCTCTGGGCCCGTGAGCGCTTTGAAGGCCCGGCACCCGCCGCCCTGCGCGTGGAAGTCGTCGCCCAGCAGTTCCAGTGGTACTTTCACTACCCAGGCGTAGACGCCACATACGGCGCATCACAGCCGCAGCTTGTCAATGCGGCACTTGGCAATCCCATTGGCCTCGATCCTGCCGACAACCATGGAAAGGACGACGTCGTCGCCAGCGAGTTCGTGCTCCCCGTCAACCGGGAAGTCGATCTCCAGTTGCGCTCGCTCGATGTCATCCACGGATTTTTCGTGCCGCAGATGCGGCTGAAACAAAATGCTGTTCCCGGCGCCACCCTGCACATTCACTTCACGCCGATTCGTGAAGGCGTGTACCCCATCCTCTGCTCGCAGCTCTGCGGCTCAGGACACGCGCGCATGCAGGCGCACCTGCGCGTCGTCTCCGAATCCGCCTACAACGCATGGCTCGCCTCGCGCGCTAAGAAGGCGACGTCGTGAGCGGAATACGAGCCGCCGGCCGCACGCGCTCCACGCCTCTACAGCGGATCGTCACCACAGAAGACCGCACCATCGGCATCCGCTACCTGCTGCTCTCGCTCGTAGCTGTCGCCGCAGGCACGCTCCTCTCGCTCGCCATGCGCACCCAACTCGCGTGGCCCGGCATCCGCTGGCCTTTTCACGGTCCCCTGCTGCCTGAGGAATACCTCTCGCTCGTCACCATGCACGGCACCTTGATGATCTTCTTCGTCTTGACCACCGCGCCGCAAAGCGGATTCGCCAGCCTCGTGCTGCCTCAACAGATCGGCGCACGCCGGATGGCTCTCCCTTGGCTCAATGCGCTCGGTTTCTGGATCGTCGCCCTCGCCCTCGCCGTCCTGCTCTCTGCATTCCTGCTGCCCGCCGGCGGCCCCATCGCGGGCTGGACCAACTATCCGCCGCTCAGCGCCATCGCCTCTGCCGGGCCCGGCCAGGGCGGTGGCATGGACTGCTGGCTCCTCAGCATCGGACTCTTCTGCGTCGGCTCCTGGTTCAGCGCAATCAACGTCCTCGTCACCGTCCTCACTGAGCGCGCCCGCGGCATGACGCTCGGCCGCATGCCGCTCACCGTCTGGTCGTGGTTCGTCTCGTCCATCCTCATCCTGCTCGCCTTCACCGTGCTCTTCGCCGCGATTGTTCTCCTCTTCTGCGATCGTCACCTCGGCACCGCCTTCTTCATCCCCCAGGGCGACTGGGTCAGCGGCCAGGTCGTCGGCCACGGCGACGGCTCACCGCTCCTCTGGCTGCATCTTTTCTGGTTCTTCGGGCACCCGGAGGTCTACATCGCCATCCTCCCCGGCATGGGCCTGGTCTCGAGCCTCATCGCGAACTTCAGCCGCCGCCCCATCGTCGGCTATCGCATGATGGCCGCCGCCACCGTGCTCATCGGCCTGCTCGGCTTTGTCGTCTGGGGCCATCACATGTTCGTCAGCGGCATGAATCCCTATGCCGGCGCCGCCTTCGGGCTCACCACTATGGCTATTGCCGTCCCCTCTACAGCCGAAGTCTTCAGTTGGCTCGGCACGCTATGGGGCGGCGGACTGCGCCGCACCACCCCGATGCTCTTCGCCCTCGGCTTCCTTTCCCTCTTCATCGCCGGCGGCGTCACCGGCCCCATCCTCGCCCTGCCCGCGCTGGACCAGTACCTCCACAACACCTTCTTCGTCGTCGCGCACTTCCACCTCATCATGGCCATGGCGGGCGCGTTCTCGATCTTCGCCGGCATCTACTACTGGTTCCCGCTCATGACCGGCCGCCTCATGAGCGAGCGCCTCGGCCGCTGGCACTTCTGGCTCTCGCTCATTGCCGCGTATGGCACTTTCTTTCCCATGCATCTGGAGGGTCTCGCCGGCCGCCCGCGCCACTTCGCGCAAGTCACCGGCAGCACCTCCTCGCTCGCGTCGCTCCTCCCCATGGAGCGCGGCGTCACCTGGGCCGCCTTCGTCCTCGGCGCCGCGCAAATTCTTTTCCTCATCAACCTCCTCTGGAGCGCCCGCCGTGGCCAGCCCGCCGGCCAAAATCCCTGGCAGGCCACCACCCTCGAATGGCAGACCACCCCGCTACCCAATCGCATCGAGCGCGGTCCATACGAGTATCATTCCGGCACAACGGAAGCAGACTTCACTCCACAGTGGGAGACAGCATCCCAACAGGAGTAAGCTGATATGTTCGTATGGAGATTTCCATGCCTGCCACCTTCACCAGGTCCGTAGTCGACACTGAGCGTGAACGAAAAGACCCCGGATTTGGCGGCCGCCCACCGGTCGATCGCCGCCCCACCGGAGGTGGCGGTGGCGACGAAAACTGGGACCACCATCGCCACGGCCGCGGTCCACGCGCCCTCCTCACCCGCTACCGCATGGGCATCTTCTCCGCGCTCGCCGGCGATCTCATGTTCTTCATGGCGCTGGTCACCGCCTTCTTTTTCCGCCAGTCCTCCGGCCACTTCGACGGCCATGGCGCCTACATCCTCGACTGGCACCAGCTCGCCATTCCGCCCATCCTCTACCTCAACACCGCGATCCTCCTGCTCTCCAGCGTCACCATGGAGATGGGCCGGCGCCAGCTCTTCCACGAATTGGATGTGATGGAAGAATGGCTCGGCATGGGCCGCCCCGCCGCGCGTCGCGCCGCGCCCTGGCTCGCCGCCACCGCCGCGCTCGGTGTCGCCTTCCTCATCGGACAGTGGATGGCCTGGAAAGACCTCGCCGCGCAAGGCTTCTTCTTCGCCTCCAACCCCAGCAGCCACTTCTTCTACCTCATCACCGGAGCCCACGGCGCCCACCTCGTCCTCGGCGTGCTGGCACTGTTCGCCGCGCTCGCCGCACTCTCGCTCCTCCATCGCATGGAACTGCGCCAGATCTTCGTCGACTGCACCGCATGGTACTGGCACTCCATGGGCCTCTTCTGGATCTTCCTCTTCGGCCTGCTCATCTTCTGCCAGTAGCACGCATGCGTCGCATCCGTTGCCAACGAGTTAGTCTTCTCCGCGTCTTCATCTTGCCGATGTTGTTGCTCTCCGCGCTCGCCGCGCACGCACAAGGCTGCAGTATGTGCCGCGACACCACAGCCGGCTCCGCTCCACAAATACGCGCCGGACTCCGCCGCGCCATACCGGTACTCGCGATTCCCGCCATCGCACTTTTCGTCGGCTTCTTGGCGCTCGCCAAGCGCTCCGACGCCTGGAGCCGCAGAGTCGAGAACATCGACAACGACGGCCGATGATCGTCGCAAGCGCGCAGCGCCCACCGCAGGACCTGAAGAGACGCATCATCAAGGACGCGCTTCGCGAAAACCAGCAGCGCGATGCTGCTTTCCGCCGGGTCATCCGTTCTGTCCCTAAGGGGAAAGTCTCAACCTACGGCAAAGTGGCCGCAGCGGCGGGTTACCCGCTCTATCACCGGGCAGTCGCACAGCTCCTACGCAAGGAAGTTCTCAACGCGCTGCCTTGGCAGCGCATCGTCGGCGCCGGAGGGCAGATTAAGCTGCACGGCGATGCAGCGCACGAACAGCATCTGCGCCTCAGACTGGAGGGTGTGCGGTTCCGTGGGAAACGTGTCGACATGGACGCCTGCGAACACATCCTGCGAAGTTGGGATTCGTAACTGACGCCCGTGCATTCTCAAGAGCCTGGACGTGCTCGGCAAACTTCGGCCAACTCAGAAAAGCACGCTCACGAGCAAGAAAGAACTGCGCATCGGCCAGCGACGGCGGCCTAGCAACCTTCTTCTTCCGCAGCTCGCGCCAGCGCTGTTCCATCCACGCCGCGCGCACGGCGATCGCTGTGCGCTCTCCTTCGATGACGGCATGAGCCGACGTCGTTTTGCCGCCGAAGCAGCCCGAAGCCTCCAGACATCCCATCGCCCAAGCCCGGACAGCGGTTTCCGCCGAAGCCTCCGCGGGAGTCATTCCAGGTGCCTCCAAAGGCGCGTCTGCAGAAATGTCCGCAGGCGCGGCCGAGATATCTACCGACGCACGCATCAATTCCTTGGCTAGCTTTTTATAGAAATCGAGACGGGGACGAGGCGGCAGCGGGATCGCGTAAGACATACGAATCTCCTTTCACGCATGCCCGGAGTCCGCACCCATCAGGCAGAAAGAAAATTCGCAACTTCGATCAACAACACAGTGGGTGGGCACGGCCCTTTCCGCGGACTGGATGCGCCTCTCGCGCTGCTGACGTTGTATCACGAGCGCCAGATCGCGGTTCCCTTCGATATTGCAAAATAGTTGTCATCCTGAGCGCAGTTTGGAGCGCGCGCTCCAAATAGCATCCCTGTCAATCGCGCACCGGACTGGGAAGGGATATAGGTAGCGTTACTGAACTGAACCGAGACCTCTCAATTCACCGCGCCGTCTCGACGAAGTGGTCCTTCGCGACCACGCTGTACTCCGCCGCATTCGGATCGGCGATCTTGTACATCGTCCCTTCGGCCTGCTTCCCGTGAATCGTCAGGATGACGTAGTTGAAAACCGGAAAGGCTGGATCGGTATACAGGTCCTGCGGCCCGCGCAGAAGCACGGGATACGGCGCCGCTCCCCCGCCACCGCTGATGATGTGCGTGATGCCGTTCGATTCGAACCGCTCGTAGTTGTGGATGTGCCCATACACGGCGATGAATTTCTGTCGCGCCGTAAGCGCACGTGCCTCGAGATAACGCCGCAACGCAACGCCTTCCGGCGCTGGAATGTTCGCGATGAACTCGCTCTGTGCATCCGCGATCAGCGGCACGTGCATCTGCAGGATGACGAAATCCGCCTGCGCCGGTATGTGATCGAGTTGTCCACGCAGCCAGTCAGCCTGCTCGCCGGTCGCCCACATCGGCTCCATCGAGTTCAGGTTGACGATGAACACATTCCCCAGCAGCACCGAGTAGAAGCCGTTCCCCTTCAGGTGCGGAAACGCGGCGGCCCAGTTCACCTGTCCGGCGTGCGGCTTCAGCCGCAGCTCATGGTTCCCCACCGTCGGATACACCCGGTCCCGCCTGGCCCACGACGACGCTTCCTTTTCAAAAACCTCCCAGTCACGAGGATCGCTTCCATGAAAAGGAACGTCGCCGGTGATCAGCATCGCGTCAACCTGTTCGGTCCCGACCTTTTCCGCCAACCACTTTCGCGCGCGAGGATTCGTGTCCTCCGTGTTCGAAGGATCCGTGAAGCGCATATCGCCGTACACCAGGATGCGCAGCTCCTGCTGCGGGCTGACACCCGGCACCACAAACGTGGGCTGGTCCGGATGATCCAGCGCCGCTTGCGCCCGAGCCATCTCTGACGGCACGAGGAAAGCGAACGCCACCGCAAGCCCCGTCGCGATCCTCCGCCGCCAGGCGAGCATCGATCTCATATTCCACCGCCGACGAAATGGACGACCTCAAAACGGTCTCCGCTCTCGACCGGAGTCGTGGCCCACTCATTCCGGCGGACGATCTCTCCATTGCGCTCGACAGCGATGCGGTCCGCCTTCATCTCCAGCGCCGTCATCAGGGCATCAACGGTTGCAGCCTGTGGATCGATGCCGACCTCGCGCGGCTGGCCATTGAGAACGATCTCCATCTCCCGAGAGTATCAGCCGTATCTCGCCCCACCTGCGCGCTACCGGCTGAAAAGACGGCCAACAAAGCGCTCATAGAGCGAAGGCACCAGCGGGCAGGCATAGTAAACCTGGCGATTCGCCGCCATCAGCAGTTGCATCGCCTCCACGCGCGGATCCTGGCTGTGAATGGACGACAGCGAACCCGCCTCGTGCGCATACTCGTCCGCCAGGTATTCGATGGCATGGCCGAGAACCTCCAGCGCAAACCCAGCCTCCGGCGTCGTGCGCCGCCGCCTGGAGCGCGACCCCAGGCCGGTCGGTAATGCATGGACGGTCGTATGCACCACGGACGGCTGATGAGTTTGGCGGATGTCTATAACATGATTCGCAGCGGGGACATGATTCGCGGCAGGGTTCGCCGCAGGGGATGTTTTCGGATTGGAAAGAGCAGGAGATGCTGCCATGGGGGACCCTCCGCGAATTGATTACGTCTTGCAACATATCGGCAGGTCTTGGCCGACGGTGAGGAGTTCCCTTCTTTTTTTCTTCGCCATTCCCTCGACGGGAACTACGCACCGATTTGGGAATCTCCTGCGCTCGCGAAGACGCCGGGAAGCAAAGGTCCGCGGTCACCGCTTTCTCTGGAAACATACGACTTAACCGCGCTTGCTTGACTGAGTTGCAGCGTCACCCTAATCTCGAAGGAGACGCCGCGCGGTGAAAATACGGCCTCCCCGAGCAAAGACCGCATGCAGACAACCCATTACTTCTGGAATTATCTTCCGCTGCTCCTGCAGATTCTTGCCGCCGTCGGCATGGGAGCGGGCATGGTCAGCGGCTCCTTCCTTATCGGCAAGCATCGCCGGACCATCTCGAAACTCGAAACCTACGAATGCGGCATCGTCGCCGAGGGTAACGCGCGCGGTCGCTTCTCGGTCCGCTTCTATCTGGTGGCGATGCTGTTCATCCTGTTCGATGTGGAAGTGGTGTTCCTGCTTCCCTGGGCGGTTATTTACCGTCAGCTGCCGGCGGTCACCGGCTCACGCTTCTTCGGATTCTGGGAGATGCTCGTCTACCTGGGATTCGTGGTGGTCGGCTTCTTCTACATCATCAAGAAGGGCGTTCTCGACTGGGCCGCTGACCGGGGGGATCTCTAACTCATGCAGGACGCCTATGACAAAGCCGCAGTCCTTGCCGAGCACGGCACCGATCCTGCAATCCACGCGATCCAGGCTGCACTGCCTGCTGCTTTGCTCGATGCCAAGTTCGACCGTGCCGAACTGACATTGAAGATCGCGCGCGAGCACATCCGCGCTACAGCCGCGCTGGTGCAGAAGGCCGGCTACAACTTCCTCGAAGACGTGACTTGCGTGGACTACTACCCGGTTGAGCCGCGCTTCCAGGTCATCTATCACATCGTGTCGCATAGCCTGAAGGCTCGCGTGCGCCTCGCCGCGCCCGTCGACAGCATGGACCTCGAGATCGACAGCATCACGCCGGTCTGGCCTTCGGCCGACTTTTATGAGCGTGAGGTCTTCGACCTGTTCGGCATCCGGTTCGCCGGGCATCCAAACCTGCGCCGCATCATGATGCCGGATGAGTGGGAAGGCCACCCGCTGCGCAAGGACTACCCGGTGGAGGGTTACCGCTGATGCCAACAACACCCGAGACCCCCGTCGCTGAGGTCACGAACGCGAAGGCCGACAGCTCGACCTTCGCAGGTCCGAACGAGCCCACACCGGTCATGCCATACGCGGCTAATTTCGCCATCGCGCCGCTGCTCGAACCGCGACTGGAAGAGGGCGCGCACGATCGCACCATGATCCTGAACATGGGCCCGCAGCACCCGTCCACGCACGGCGTACTCCGCCTGGTGCTCGAAATCGACGGCGAGACGGTTCTGCGCGTGGTACCGGACATCGGCTTCCTGCACACCGGCATCGAGAAGACCTGCGAGGCGAAGTTCTATCAGCAGGTCGTTCCGATGACCGATCGCATCGACTATCTCTGTCCGATGACGAACAACCTCTGCTACTGTCTCGCGGTCGAAAAGCTGTTGCAGCTCGAGATGCCCCCACGCGCGCAATACCTGCGCGTGCTGCTCAACGAGCTGACCCGCCTCCAGTCGCACCTGGTCTGGCTGGGCACGCATGCCATGGACATCGGCGCGCTCACCGTCTTTCTTTACTGCTTCCGCGAGCGCGAGGAGCTGCTGAAGATCTTCGAGCACGTCTCCGGCCAGCGCATGATGACCTCCTACTTCCGCGTGGGCGGCATCGCCATGGAGCCGCCGGTCGATTTCTACGAGCGGGTGCAGAAGCTGCTCGACATCATGCCGTCGAAGATCGACGAGTACCAGAACCTGCTGACCGGCAATCCCATCTGGATCAGCCGCACCAAAGGGGTCGGACATCTCTCTGCAGAAGACGCGATCGCACTTGGTGTGACCGGGCCGCCCTTGCGCGCCAGCGGCGTCGACTGGGATCTGCGCCGCGACATGCCCTACTCCGGATACGAAAAGTTCCAGTTCAAGGTGCCGATCTCGAACGACTGCGACGTATGGGCGCGCTACGTCATCCGCATGGAGGAGATGCGCGAGTCGGTGAAGATCTGCCAGCAGGCACTCGACGGCATGCCGGACGGTCCCATCAAGGCTGATGCGCCTAAAGTCGTCCTGCCCGATCGTGAAGTCATGAAGACCCAGATGGAATCCCTCATCTATCACTTTAAGATCGTCACGGAAGGCTTTGCAGTGCCGGCGGGCGAGGTCTATCAGGCAATCGAATCCCCGCGCGGCGAGATGGGTTACTACGTTGTCTCCGACGGCACGGCGAAACCCTATCGCGTGCACATGCGCAATCCGTCCTTTGCCACCCTGCAGGCAGTCGACAAGATGTGCGCGGGACGGCTCCTGGCCGATGTGGTCGCGGTTATCGGATCCATCGACATTGTCCTGGGGGAGATCGACCGGTGAGGGCAACAGTCGTGGCCGACCCAATCGATCCAGCCGTCGCGCGAGAGTTGTGGGCGTCCTTCGTCTCGCTCCTCCGCAGCTACACAGCGGCGCACGGACTGAATGGCACGCGGCAAGCAGTGCTTGAAGTGAGCGAAGATCATCTGCTCGTTCGCGCCGGCGAGCGGCTTCTGACCGTGCGCTTCGATGGCGAGCACGGAAGCTTCACTCGTGAGACTGGACCGGCAACCGCGTTCACCCTCGACGAGCATGGCCGCGTGGTGCAGGCTGGTGGCCCGGATGGGTCAGGCAACGCTGAGGAAATGGACATGGTGGCAGAGCGTCTGGCGCGGGAGATCATGCGATGAGTGCGGTACCGAAAACAATTTTTTCTCCGGAGTTGGCAGCGCGCTTCGACAAGCTGGTCACGCTCTACCCGGCGCGCCGCTCGGCGCTCATCCCCATGCTGCTCTACGCGCAGGATGAGGTCGGCGCTGTCACCGACGCGGTGATCGCGGAGATCGCGCGGCGCATCGAGATCACTGAGCTCGATGTACGCAACGTCATCAGCTATTACTCGCTGCTGCACACCAAGCCTCACGGCAAGTTCCACGTGCAGGTCTGCACCAACATCTCCTGCATGCTGCGCGGCGGCAACGAAATGCTCGAGCATTGCAAGAGCCGGTTGGGCATCGGTAACAAGGAAACCACCGGGGACGGCATCTTCTCGCTCGAAGAGGTGGAATGCATCGGCGCGTGCTGTTGGGCGCCCGCCGTGCAGGTCAACTACGCCTTTCACGACAACCTGACGAACGAAAAGATGGACGCCGTGCTCGAAAGCTACCGGCAGAAAGCGAGCAAGAGCTAATGCCTGAGCTCGTATCGCATCCCGAGGAAGTCAAGGTCATTTCCCGACGCTGGGGACAAGGCGCCGCGGACATCGATAAATACATCAGGCTGGGCGGCTACGCGGCTCTGCGTAAGTGCATCGAGCAAGGTCCGGAGTGGGTCATCAACGAGATGAAGGCCTCCGGCCTGCGTGGCCGTGGCGGCGCCGGCTTTCCTACCGGCTTGAAGTGGTCGTTTGTGCCCAAGCAGAGCGAGAAGCCCAAGTATGTCCTGGTCAACGGCGACGAGAGCGAGCCCGGCACCTGCAAAGACCACCTGATCTTCCGCGAGGACCCGCATTCCATCATCGAAGGCACCATGATCGCCGGCCTCGCCATTGGGTCGAAGATGGGTTTCATCTATCTGCGCGGTGAATACCGCTATCTCATCGAGATTATGGACCGCGCCCTTGCACAGTGCTACGAGCGCGGCATCCTGGGGAAGAACATCTTTGGCAGCGGCTTTGACTTCGACGCCATCTCGCAGACCGGCGCCGGCGCCTACGAGGTGGGCGAAGAATCCGCGCTGATGGAGTCACTCGAAGGCAAGCGCGGCATCCCTCGCATCAAGCCACCCTTCCCCGCGGTCGTTGGTCTCTACGGCGGCCCCACCGTCATCAACAACGCGGAGACCATCGCCAGCGTGCCCTTCATCATCGAGATGGGCGGCGCTGCCTATGCAAAGATCGGCACCGAGCGCAATGGCGGCACGCGCCTGTTTGGTATCAGCGGGCACGTCAATCGCCCCGGCGTCTACGAACTGCCCATGGGCTACAACCT
>DATBCB010000377.1:0-3286 GCA_036270675.1 Acidobacteriaceae bacterium
TCGCATGGGATACGATGTGTAACGATTCGCCTTCCCGCATCCCTATTGACCAGGCAGGGCGGGTCCGCGCATCGTCAATCGTGACAATCGTGGATCCGTCCGGCTCCCGGCCAGACGATTCTTCCACGCAACGCTCCGGCCACATCCCTCACTCTTGTCATCCTGAGCGGAGCGAAGGACCTGCAGTTCTACCATGAAGTGCCACAAGATCGGGTTCCCCCGCATCTCGCCCGCCACATCGCGGAGATATGGGATGAAGCCCGCAATCGCCACGACAACCAAACGGGAGCGAACACAGCAACACGCGCCGCAGGCGCAATCGCCCGTGCGGCCAGCACCCCGTGCGGCAGCACTTACTCTGCGCGCAACGCCTCGACCGGATTCACCGAAGCCGCGCGTCGCGCCGGCAGATAACTCGCCAGCATCGCCGCAGCCCCCAGCAACACAGCCACACCGCCAAGAGTCGTCGCGTCCCAAGGCCCCACACCAAACAACAACGGACGCAGCAGCCCCGCCGTCGCCAGCGATCCAAGCACACCCGCCCCAATCCCGATGACAACCAATCGCAGCGCCTCCCGCAGCACCATCCCGGAGACCGCGCTCCGCTGCGCACCCAGCGCCATCCGTACCCCAATCTCCCGCGTCCGCTGGTCCACCGAATAGGCAATCACGCCGTACAGCCCCACCACGCCCAGCAGCAGCGCCATCCCAGCAAAGCCACCAGCCAGCCACGCCGCAGAGCGATGCAGGTATGCCGTCTGCGATTGGCGAATGCTTATCTCCATCGTGCTCTGGCCAAACACCGCGATGTGCGAATTCATCTCGTGCATCACGCGAACCATCATCGGCAGCAGCGATGCATCATCCTGCGAGCTTCGCAGCACAACGGAAAAGAACGGCCCCGGGTCCTGCGCGAATGGTATATAAAACGCGGGCCTCGTGATGTCGTTCAGTGGCCCTTCCTTGATGTCTCTCACGATGCCGACAATCTCGAGCGTCGGCCCTGTCCCGCCCGTGTACTTGATCCGCTTGCCGATCGGGTTCTGACCGCCGAAAGACTTCTGCGCCATCGCCTGATTGACGATCGCCACATGCAGCTTCAGGCCATCGTCCTCCGTGAACGTACGCCCGCGCACCATCTGCGCACCGACCGTCGCGAAGTACGTCGGCGTGATCTCGCGCCGCGTCGCCTCGTCATGCTCGCCGGGCCGTATCGGCTGCCCCACGACAACAAAATCACTGAACGGCCCGTTGCCGGTCAGCGGAAGAAATGTAGTAACCGCGGCGGAACGCACACCGGGCAGGTTCTCCATCCTGCGCAGCACTTCCTTCTCCAGCGATATCGCCTTCTCGTCCGTGCCGTATGCTGAAGGAGGCCCGGCAATATTGATCGTCGCCAGATGATCGGTCCGAATTCCCATCTCCACATGCAGCAGTTGATACAGGCTGCGTGTCAGCAATCCAGCTCCCGCCAGCAACAGCATCGCCGTAGCCAGCTCCAGCACCACCAGGCTTGATCCCAGACGCCGCCACATCATGCCGGCCACTGTCCGTCCGCCATCCACCAATCCGCTGCGCACATCGCGCAGCGGCAGGCGCAACAACGGCACCACAGCAAACAGCGCCCACGCAACCAGAGCGATGCCGAAGGCATAAACAACAACCCGACCACTCAGTCCGACTCCGGACAAAAACGGCATCCCTGCCAGCATGTCCGCAGGCATTAGCCGCGGCAAAGTGCGCAGCGCACTCCACGCGATCGCAATGGCGAGAACGCCCCCCGCTCCCACCAGCACCGCGCCCTCGGTTACAAACTGCCGCACGATCCGCACCGCCGAGGCGCCCAGCGCGCCGCGCAGCGCAATCTCCCGCCTCCGGCCCTCCGACCGCACCAGCAGCAGGTTGGCAACGTTCACCCCCGCAATCAGCAACAACAGCGCCGTGCCCACCAGCAGCGTCTCGAGGATGGGCCCCACATCGCCAACGATCACCTCCGTCAAGGGAAAGACCGCCGCGCCCTGTCCCTCATTCGTATCCGGATACTGCTTCTCCAGCTGCTGCGCCAGCCGTGTCACATCGTCCAGCGCCGCCGCAACCGTCACTCCGTCCTTCAGCCGCGCCACGCCGAAAAGGTTGTGGCAGATGCGCCGCTTCGAGCACGAATCCGCAGGATCGATCGTGTCCCAGAACTCCGCCGGCTCCACCGGAGCGAAGTTGAAATCGCGCGGCATCACGCCCACGATCGTCTTCGAGACACCGTCGAGCGTTACCATCGTGCCCAGGATGTCCTTGCGGCCGCCAAAGCGCTTCTGCCACGACCCGAAGCTCAGAATCACTGTGCGCCCTGCATCCCGCTGATCCTCCTCCGGCCGGAAGTCGCGCCCCAGCATCGGCCCAACCCCGAGCGTGCGAAAGAATCCCGAGCTCACATGCGCTCCCGCCGCCAGCTCCGTTCCCTGCGGCGATGCCAGCATGAAGTTCCACCCGGTGTACGCATCCATGGATTCGAAGCTCTTGTTCAAACGCTTCCAGTCCAGATAATCGAGATACGAGATGCAGTACTTCGGCCCCGCCGCGATGCTTTCAAACAGTCCCACCAGCCGTGCGGGATCGCGATACGGCAGTGGCTTGACCAGCGCAGCATCGACCAATGCGAAGATCGCGAGGTTCGCGCCCATCCCCAGCGCCAGCACCAGGATCGCCGTCAGCGTGAATGCAGGACTTCGCCGCAACTGCCGCAGAGCAAAGCGCAGATCCTGCACCACTGTCTCCACGCGGAAGCTCACCGCCTCATGGCTCTGCTCATTGAGCCGAGTAGTATTGCCAAACTGCCGCCGCGCCGCATAGCAAGCCGCCTCTGCAGTCATGCCTTCTTCGACAAGCGCACGCTCCGCCGCAGCCCGATGAAACTCCATCTCCTCGATGAGTTCGTCACGAAACTTGTCGCGTCTGAGAAGCAGCCGCACCTTGCGCAGGAGACGAACAAAAGACGCCATCGCCGGCCTCACGCATCCTGCAGCACGCGGCCGATCGCTGCGATCATCTGGTGGAACTCGGAGAGCTCCACTCCCAACTGCTTCCGTCCCGCCGCCGTCAGCGTATAGAAGCGCGCGCGGCGGTTGGTCTCCGTCATCTTCCACTCCGGCTTCACCCAGCCCTGCAGCAACAGCCGCTGCAACGCCGGATACAGCGATCCCTCCTCCACCGTCAGCACATCGTCCGACAGCCGCTTGATCGCCAGCGCGATCCCATAGCCATGCATCGGCGCCCGCTTCAGCGTGGTCAG
>DATBCB010000378.1:0-7561 GCA_036270675.1 Acidobacteriaceae bacterium
AAGTCGAATGCCGGCGGGCATCACTTCGACTTCAGAAGATGCAGCGCGCGCCCTTATCATGACCGATCTCCTACTTGCATGTACTTGTCAAAGTGTTACTTCTATCATTCCAACTGTCCGTGCAGTGATGAGAATACAATTGCAATAGCTGAAATGGATCATAGGCAAATGGCTTATAGCCATAGTCAATTCCTGTGAGTGATTTACTACCCGTCATTTCTTGAGTAAAGAACGATGAAACGAGCAAATCCTCTCCGCCGCCTGCGCATTCATGTTCGCTGCCGCTGCTCAAGCACAGAATGCTGCGGAGTTCAAGAACCCAGCCGAGCTCTCGAAGCCCAACGGCTACACTCACGTCGTCCTCGTGAACCACGGCAAACTCGTCTTCGTCTCCGGCCAGGTCGGGCTCAACAGCAAGGGCGAAATCTCTCCCGACTTCGCCGCGCAGGCCAAGCAGGCCTTCGCCAATATCAAGACTGCGCTCGCCGCCGTGGGCGCCACGCCGGCAAACCTGGTCAAGGTCAACTACTACGTAGTCGGTCTCAACCACGACAAGCTGACGGTTATCCGCGAAGCGCGCGACAGCATCATCGACAAGCAGCACCCGCCCGCCAGCACCCTCGCCGGTGTGCAATCCCTCTTCCGCGACGATGTCCAGATCGAGATCGAAGCCGAAGCCGTCATTCCCTGAATGTCATTCCTTAATTCCGCATTGTCATTCCTTTATGGATGCCTCATGCAGCGCAGTGCTGACCGCGAGGAAGATGCTAGGCTGAAGGCGGTATGCGGATCTCAATCGCCCTCGCCGCCCTGCTTCTGCTCCCGCTCAGCATGCACGCGCAGGACCGCACCATCCCGCCCGACCCGACCGTCACGCCGCTGCCGCCCGTCACCGGCAAAGGCGTGCAGATCTACCACTGCCAGCAACAACAGGGCACACTAGCGTGGGTCTTCGTCGCACCGGAAGCGACTCTCTACGCCGGCGCCGAAGCCGTCGGCACCCACGGCGCCGGACCAACCTGGCGCTGGAAAGATGGCAGCGCAATCATCGGGAAGCTGCTGATCACCCAGCCTGCTCCGGATCGCACTTCGATCCCGTGGCTGCTCCTCGCGGCAACGCCCGCGATCGGCAGCACGCCGAATGGAATGCTCGCGCATGTGACGTACGTGCGCCGCTCCGATACCCACGGCGGCATGCCGCCAGCCGGCTGCGATGCGCGACACCTGGGCGCGGTCGCGCGTGTACCCTACGCCGCCCTCTACACCTTCTACAAAGCGGCCGAACGCCCCAGAGCGCGCCACTAAAAGGCGCTCCAGGCACAGAAAAGCTTATGTGGGGTTTTCGAAAGGGATGAGGATGGTGAATCGGCCGCCGGCCGGACAAACAGGTTACTAGAAAGACGATGCGAGAGCTGGAATCCCCGAACCACAGGAAGATGCCCGCTCTACCAATACGGCAGCACCGTCTTCTTCCAGGCCCGCAGGAAGTATAGGAACGAAACGACGATCGTCAGCCGCGCCAATAGTCCCGTGAGTTCAAGCAGCACAGACTGATCCAGACGGAACGCGGCCTCCACAAATACCGCGCATAACAGAATGATCGCGGTGGGAATGCCAAGAACTTTTAAGCGATAGTTAGCCATACACAGAGTGTAGGCAGGACCGTGCCTCCCGAGCCATCGCACGGAAGCGTCAGTTACCTTTCCCACCGCTGGGTCTTGATGCGGCAGAAGAAAGCAGGGCCGGCCGCGGATCTAGCAGCCGGCCCCGGTACATCTGGCCGCACTACTGCTGCGGAGGCGCCGCGGCAGCGCCCTTTTTCTTGCCGACCGGAGATGACTTCGCCAGCCGGTAGCCGGCCGCCTTCGCGTCATCCTCGGTCATGAATTTCCCGTGCTTGGTTTTGCCGTACTGCGCGTCGTCCTTGTGATACACCTTCGTATTTTCGTTCGCCCAAACCATGCCCTTCGCCTTGGCATCGGCGATCTCCGCGTCCGTCGGCATGGTTACTGCTGCCTTGGCGCTCTTGGCAGCGTTGCTCGTCTTCTGGGCGGCGGTGGAAGCCGCATCTTGTCCGAACAGCGCACCAGGCACCATGCTGCCCATCATTGCCGCGGTCAATACCAAAGAGAGTCCACGCATCGTTCTTTCCTTCCGTTCGTAAAAGAATTGCCCGTCCGGGCCCCGTCCGGGCGAGGATGACTACACACGATTCGCAGCACACTTGGCAAGTGACCGTCATCTCTGGCTACGCTGAACGGCCTCGTCGTACACCTCTTCCAGCCCCGCCGTGCATCTGCGGATGTCGAACTGGTCCCGGATCCATCGCTTCCCGCTCTCGCTGCACGCATCCCAGAAAACGCCATCCGCCAGCATCCGCTCCAGATGACTCGCCAGTTCCTCCACCGACCGCTCACGTGCCAGCAATCCCGTTTCGCCATCGCGCACCACTTCCGGGATACCGCCGTGCAGCGTGCTCACCACCGGCAATCCGGTCGCCTGCGCCTCGGCAAAGACCATCCCCAATCCCTCAGTGTCGCCGTTTGACGCTGTCACACTCGGATTGCACAGCACCTTCGCTCGCTGCATCCATCCGCGCACCGCATCCGGCCCCTGCACGCCAAGGAACTCTGCCGGTACTTGCAACGCCGCCGCAAGCCGTTCCAGTTCGCCGCGTAGCGGTCCATCGCCAATGATCACCAGCCGAGCCTCTCGCTGCCGCTCGCGCAATTGCGCCGCCGCCCGAATCAGATACTCGCATCCCTTCTTCTCCACCAGGCGTGCAACGAAGAGGATCAGGTTCTCCTCGCGATCCACCGCCGGCGCCGTGGAGAACTTCTCGCAATCGATGCCGATATAGCGCACGACGAGCTTCTGCTCCGGATAGCCCGCTCGCAGCGCAATCTCGCGAATGGCCTTCGATACGCAAACAAAATGGGAAGCCCTCTGCCACAACCGCGGCCGCTGGCCCAGAAACCATCGTCCGCTTCGATTCCGCGCAAAGCCTTCATCCGATGTCGACACATCAAAGCCATGCAGCGTCACCACCATCGGAATCTTGAGACTGCTTTGCATCCCCAGAGCATCAGCGGCGTCGATTGCGAAGTGGCTATGGATCAGCGCAGGGTGCGCACGTCGCGCCCGCTGATGAAAAAGGGGCGCCCAGGGCATGCGCCGGTAGGCTTCCAAGCGATAGCGCGTAAGGACCCCGTCGCGATCGGTCAACCGGATCGGACACGGCACCGGCAGCGTGCGTGGTACATCCGTGAGTCCGCAGTAGACCGGCCGATACCGCTCCAGCGCCTCTGCCTGGGCCAGCACGAAGGTCTCACTCGGAGGCAGCAGCAGCCCCCGGAAGATCAGGACGTTGGGCATAGGCCGATCAACTGGAACCGAGATTGACTTCTGCGGGTGCCCCGGCCAGCGGCACGCCTCTCGTGCGCTCGCGTGCTCGCAAACTGAACAGCAGCAGCCAGCACAACACGGCAAGCCCTCCATCGGTCATCAGGCTGGCCGCGGCAGCACCTCGCCAGGAGTAGTGCGGAATCAGATAAAGGTTCAGGCCAAAATTGCCCAAGGCCGCAACCGTCTGCGCTCCCAGCCGGTACGGCTGCAGCCCCACGCCCGCAAGTGCATCGCCCGCGCACATGTGAAAGGAGCGGAAGAGAGGAATCAAACAGAGCCAGCGCAGTGCAAGTACGCTCTTATCGAAGCCGTGGCCCGCCAGAAAAGGTATCAGCGGCGCGCACACAAACATGCCCACAGCGGCCGCTATGCCCAGCAGCGTCGTCTTGCGGATTAGCCGCAAGGCCAGCTTTGAAGTTGCCGCCAGTCCGCCCGCACCAAGTTGGAAGAACCGGGGAAACGCGGCGTTATAAATCGACCGCATCGGCATGAAGCTGATATCCACCACCCGGTAAGCCATGGTGTAAATGCCGTTCGCGGCATTCATGCCGTAGTGGCCCAGCATCGCCTTGTCCAGATCGTTGTAAGCCGAGGTCGTGGTGCCGGAGATCGCGAAGATGAACCCTTCTCCCGCACGGCGCAACGCAAGCCGCGGATCGAAGGCCGGCTTCCCGAATTTCTTCAGCACGGTCACCACGCTGACGATCGCTGCGCACAACGCGACGCCCATCGACGCATAGGCCCATTGCCATGCCGAAATCCGGTGAAAATTCAGGAACAGGATCACCGCCACCACTAGGCGCAGCAGATTCGTCAGCAGGCTCAGCGTCGCCGTGATCCGCATCTGCTCGAATGCCTGGAAGATCTGGCTGATCGCCGCCACCAGTTGCGCGCCCAGAAACTCGCCGATAGCCAGCGTCGTGAGAATGCCGCGATTCCCCGCTCCCATCAGCCACGGAGCGCCCAGATGCACACCCGCCACAAGTATGCAGCCGAAGATGAGCGTCGTCAGCAGGATGTTGCCCCAGTACAGCGGGAACGTCTTGCGATCCAACGACACATAGCGCATGAAGATCAGGCCGGATCCGAAGTTGCTGTACTGCGAAAACATCATGACCAGCGCGAAGGAGCCGACCAGCACGCCGTACTCCACATTGCCCAGCAGCCGCGCCAGAACGAAGAAGTATCCCGCCTGCACTACCACGGAGAGCCCCTGGCCCAGGAACATCCACACTGAGTTTTTCGCCAGTGTGCTACCCCGAAGCCGTTGCACCTGCTCGCCGAGAGACATCAAACAGCCTCCGCCAGCAGCTGGCTGTAGGAGTTGTGTATCGCGTCCCAGGAGAAATGCCGCTGGAATGAGCGCAATCCGGCCTCGCCGATCCTTCTGCGCTCCTCCGGATTTGCGATCAGCCGCTCGATCGCATCCGCAATCGCCGCTGCGTCGTTCGCAGGCACCAGCAATGCTCCGCCGTTTTCGAAGATCTCAGGAATACCTCCCATGCGTGTCGCCACAACGGGCAGGCCCGTCGCCATCGCTTCCACATTCACCATGCCGAAGGGTTCCTGCCAGATGGAGGGGCAGCAAAAAACGTCTGCCGCGCGGAACTCATCTGCGAGCGCACTCCCAATAGTGAAGGGGAGAAACTCCACGTTGTTCGGTGCGTCGCTCTTCAACTTGCGCACATAATCGGTTTCGGCAGCGGTATCGTAGCCAAAATTCGCCGTGCCCACAATCACTCCCTGCGCATCGGCACCACGCTCAGCGAGCAGCCGCATCGCATCCACAAAGACGTGCATGCCCTTGTCCGGAACCAGCCGCCCGACAGCCAGAATGCGAATTGGTCCAGTCCTTCGATCCTTCGCCGGGTGAAACAGAGCTCCATCGGCGCCGTTATAGAGCACAGCGCTTCGCCGCAACGATGGAACAGCGCGTCGCGCCTCATCCTCCAGGAATCTGCTGACAAACACACAGCGGTCGGCATCGATCGCCGAGGCGATGGGCGCAGCACAATCGCTCAGATGAGAATTGTGCATATGCAGGACCAGCCGCGCGCCCGCCTGGCGAACACTGGCCTGCAGCGTGGCCGCAAACTCTGGCCGATTGTGCACCCACACCACATCCCCTTGCTTCAGCAGCGGCCGTACCGTACTGAGAATCCAGCGCAGGAAGCGCCGCCGCAGCGGCCACGGAAGATTGCGTTTGAATCCTCCCGGGTATCGCGCATAGTTGGAGAGCCGTTCGTTGCAGCGAATGCGGTGTGCAGGAAAGCGCCAGCTATCATCCGCGCTCGGCGCCAGGATGACGGAGCTCTCATCGTCGCGCAGAACGTTGGCCGCCCACCGCGAGATCGCACCGCCCACCGGCTCAGAAAACGGCTCGGTCTCGGTCAGCAGATGGTACGTGGTCATGCGCGCACCATCAGCGCGACGGCGTTGCGGCGAAGCTGACGCCGCCTGCGGTCCAGACCGACTATGGCCCCGACGATGAGCATCCAGGAAAGATTGAAGCGGAAGAGAAAAGAAGCCTCGTCCACGTTGTACAGAATGCCGAAGATGATCGTCGTGATGTACCACAGCACCTGCGGACTTGGGTCACGCATGAAGCAGTACCAGCCATCCTTCAATCCCTTCAACAGGCACAAAATCAGCAGCGCCAGCGCGACCGCTCCCACCTCAACCCAGACGCTGAGGAAACCATCGTGCGCATAGCCCATCATCCAGCCGAGCGTGATCATCACGTTCGCCGATTCGCCGGTCATGCCCCGCCAGAAGCTGCGGTAACCGTAGCCGGTCCAAGGCCGTTTATGGATGGAGGTGAGAATGGCCGACCAGATCGGAGTGCGGCCGCTGAAGCTCGTATCTCGTCCGATGAAATGGAACAGAGTGGGGAGGTTGAGAAGAACTACCGTGCCGATAAGGATTGTGGCCGCGCAGAACAAAATGAACAGAACGGACCGATCGAAGGACTTGAAGCGTGCCAGTTGCTTGATCCCGATGGAAAACAGCACCAGCATCACCGCGATTCCCCACCCCGTGCGTGAACGCGTCATCGCGATCACCCCCAGCACGGCAACAATGTAGATGTTCCGCAGAACGCGTCCCTGCAGCGTGGCCGGCTTGCGATACAAGGCGGGCATCAGCAGGAACATCATGGCCATCGCGCACACATTCTTGCCGGCGTAGATTCCCTCCCACTCGCCCGTCGCACCCTGGCGTCCATTCAAGCCATACGCCGGAAACAGAGCAACGGTGATCACGGTAAGAACCACCGCGATGGTGCCGGTAAGCTGCATCAGCTTCATCTGGATCTCACCCGGTTTCGAAGCGAAGGCGATCGCGAATGCGTAAGTAACCAGTAGATAGACGCCCTGCTTCAACGTGGCGGTCGGCTCAGGAGACCACAGGCAGGAGATCACGCCCATGCAATTCAGCAACGCCAGCATAGGCACGCAGAAGACCGCCTTGCGAACCTGAACAGCCCATCGCCACGTAACATAGAACAGCCCCACCAGCACGATGCGCCCTATCATCACGCCAACGGCTGAAGTGCCGCCTCCGCCGGTCACCGCGCCCGCCTGCGTGTTGCCTTCCGGGTCGTAAAACGAGAAGGTGCCCGCGGCAGAAAAATAGACCAGCGCAACCGCCGTCAGCCAGGTACCGGCGGCGGCCAGCCAATGGGCTGGCCGCTCCACAACCACCGTGGCCGGCTGCCGCCGAGGCACAATCTGGTTGCGGCGCTTAAAGCGCACCTTCACCGTTACATTTGCGCCCTGCATCAGGCTCATCGTTCCTGGACCTCGATCGTCTTCACTCGTCCTTTCGTCAACCGCGGCGCGGCAGCGCGGCAACGGCCGCCCGCACGCTGGCCCAGGCTGGGTTCGGCGTATCCATTGCATCCAACAGGCCTGGGGCGTGCTGTGCTCCATCTTTGCGCCGGAATGTCGCCGAGCGTTGCGCCGCGCCATCCAGCCAGTTTCTGGTGTCGGAGACAGTCCAGAATGAAATTCGGCTCAACGGAACCGCGTTGGCAACCCAGGTAATGAAATCCGCGTAGACCTGGCCGTTCTTTGCCTTTCTCGTGGGTTCATCCCCATCCTCCCAGGAGTCGTTGATGTCCAGTTCGGACAAGGCAACACTCAGCCCAAGCTTGTGC
>DATBCB010000379.1:0-2556 GCA_036270675.1 Acidobacteriaceae bacterium
CTGCCGCGCTCGCTGGAGATGGTGGTGGGCCTGCTGGCAGTGCTCAAGAGCGGAGCCGCGTACCTGCCGGTGGATCCGGATTATCCGGCGGATCGCATCCGGTTCATGCTCGACGACGCTCGCCCCGCCTTGGTGTTGACCGCCAGTGAGATGACACAGCGGCTGGCGGAGTCAGAGCGTTATTCGGACCACAATCCCAGCGATGCCGAGCGAATTCGGCCATTGCGGCTGCAGCATCCAGCTTACCTTATCTATACCTCCGGATCGACCGGCAAGCCCAAAGGGGCGGTTGTCACTCACTGCGGCATCGCCAATCTGGCCTGTGCGCAGATCGAACATTTCGGCATTACTCGCCAAGCGCGTGTACTGCAGTTGTCCTCTTCCAGCTTTGACGCGTCGGTGATGGAGTTGCTGATGGCGTTTGCCTCCGGGGCAACGCTGGTGCTGCCGCCGCCCGGACCGCTGGCCAGCGAGTTGCTGGCACAGATTCTGGTTGAGCAGGAGATCACGCATTCGCTGATCCCGCCCTCGGCGCTGGCCAGCATGCCGCCCTGCGAGTTGCCTGAGTTCAAAACCCTGATCGTGGGTGGGGAGGCGTGCTCAGGCGAGTTGGTGGCGCGCTGGTCGCAAGGGCGGCGGATGATCAATGCCTATGGCCCGACTGAGGCCACGGCGTGCATTACCTTAAGCGAGCCGCTGGCGGGAGATGCGGCGCCACCGCTGGGCCGGCCCATTGCCAACACCCAGATCTACATTTTGGACCGCGCCCTGCGACCCGTGGCTGTGGGTGTGGCGGGTGAGTTGTATGTGGCGGGAACGGGACTGGGCCGAGGCTATCTGCGGCGAGCTGGTTTGACCGCAGAGCGTTTTGTCGCCAACCCGTTCGCAACGGGGACGCGGATGTACCGCACAGGCGACCTGGCGCGCTGGCGCCGTGACGGGGTGCTGGAGTATCTGGGACGCAGCGATTTTCAGGTGAAGATCCGTGGTTTCCGCATCGAGTTGGGAGAGGTCGAGGCATCACTGCTGAGCCATCCGGAGGTAGCACAGGCAGCAGTGATCGCGTGTGAGAAGCGGCTGATCGCCTACGTCGTACCGATGACAGAGAAGGCGATCGACCTAACGGAACTGCGGCAGCATGTGGCCCAGAAGCTGCCCGACTACATGGTGCCGGCGGCGATCGTCACCTTGCATGAGTTGCCGCTAACGCCGAGTGGGAAGCTGGACCGCAATGCGCTTCCGGCTGCTGAGTTCGGTGGCGGCGCAGGAAGAGGGCCGAGCACGGAGCGGGAAGAGATCCTGTGCCGGTTGTTTGCCGAAGTACTGGGGCTGGAGCGCGTCAGCGTGGAGGACAGCTTCTTCCAGCTCGGGGGCGACAGCATTGGGTCCATTCAGCTGGTCAGCCGGGCACGACGAGCCGGATTGGTTCTAACACCGCGCGATATCTTTCAATACCAAACCATCCAAGCCCTCGCTCAGGTTGCAAAATCGTTTCCCGAAAAGAGCGCCATGCTGCGAGACGACGCCGTTGGAACCGTCACCCCGACCCCAATCATGCGGTGGCTGTTCGAGCGTGAAATTCCGTTTGATCGTTTCAGCCAATCGATGCTGTTGCAGGTCCCCGACAACCTCGATGAACGGCGCCTGCGAAGGGCCCTGCAGCTATTGATCGATCATCATGATGCTCTGCGCCTGCATATCCTGCCCGATGGCACTCTACAGATCAGGCCGCCTCACACCCTCGCTGCCGAACGCTGCTTTCGTCGTGTCAGGGCAAACGCAACTTCGCATGAGATAGAGACTCAGTCTGCTGAACTGCGGCTCGATCCCTATTCGGGAACGATGCTCCAGGTCGTGTGGCTTGATCCAGGCCGGCTATTGTTGACCATCCATCATCTCGCTGTGGATGGAGTTTCCTGGCATATTCTGATCTCTGATTTGGTTGCCGCCTACGACAGTAGCAGCCTGCTTCCTCCTGGGACTTCATTCCGCCATTGGGCTAAGTGTCTCAGTGCGGAAGCGACATCTCCGGAGCGTGTGAACGAGTTGCTGTTCTGGAAATCTTTGCTGAACAACTCCACTGGAGAGTTTTGTAAGGAATCCTTGTTCGTCCAGAAGGACCAACACAGCCCGATTGAGCGGTTGCGGCTTACACTTCCGCACGAGCTTACTGCTCCTCTGTTGAGTAGTGTTCCAGCGGCACTGCATGCGCGGGTAAACGAAGTCTTGCTGGCTGCATTCGCAATGGCCGTTGCCGAATGGCGCAAACGTCAAGGCCACAGTAACGAGACCGCCCTCCTGCTCGACTTGGAAGGACACGGTCGCGAAGAGATCTTTGATGGTGTCGATCTCTCCCGCACCGTAGGTTGGTTTACCTGTATGTATCCTGTGCGCCTCGACGCCGCCGGCCTTGGCCCGATTGCCACGCTAAAGCAAGTGAAAGAACAGTTACGCAAGGTGCCCGACAACGGCGTTGGATACGGGTTGTTGCGTTATCTGAATCCCGAAACGGCTCCGATTCTGGCCACATTACCGCGCCCACAGATCAGCTTCAAT
>DATBCB010000380.1:0-7308 GCA_036270675.1 Acidobacteriaceae bacterium
ACATCGCCGTCATCACCCCGGCAAACGCCGCCACTACCGCGCCCAGAAACAGGAACAGACTCGTCGTCTTCCAGAGCGAGCCATTGCCCGGCAGATCCGGCTGGGTCGAACTCACGGAGCCCAGCATCGCGCACGAGATCAACGAAAACAGTAGCAGCGTAGCAGCCAGAATGTAGAGATTCCGCGACATCTCCATTCAATGCTAGCAGTGGCGACAATCAGCCACGCTTGATAGAGAAGAAACGCTCCACCTCGGCAATATCCTTCGTCAGCCGGTAAGGCGGCAAACTCTCTAGAAACACCCGCCCATAGCGCTGCCGCTGCAGCCGCGGATCCAGCAGCATCAGCACGCCGCGATCTTCGAGCGAACGGATCAGCCGCCCAAACCCCTGCTTCAGCGTGATCACCGCCTGCGGCACCTGGTACTCGAAGAACGCGCTGCGGCCGTCATCCTCAATCGCGCGCATCCGCGCCGCAACCACGGGATCGCTTGGCACCGCAAACGGCAGCTTGTCCACAATCACGCAGCTCAGCGACTCGCCCTGCACGTCCACGCCCTGCCAGAACGAGGACGTGCCAAACAGCACCGCGTTCGGAGTGGCACGAAACTCTTCCAGCAGCGCCTTCTTCGGGGCCGTGCCCTGCAGCAGCAGCGGGAACTCCAGCTCCATCAGCAGCCGCTCGTACAGGTCACGCATCTGCGCATAACTCGTGAACAGGCAGAAAGCCCGTCCGCGCGTAATCTCCAGCACCCGCCGTATCTGCTTCGCCGCCTCCGCGGCAAAGCCCGGCTCACGCGGGTCCGGCATCTCTGGCGGCAGGTACAGCAACGCCTGCTCCGGATACCGGAAGTGCGACGGCACCACCAGTTCCTTCGCATCCTCCATGCCCAGCCGCTTGCGAATGTGCCCAAAGCCGCCTGCCACGGTCAGCGTCGCCGACGTAAGCACGACCGACGAATAGCTCTCAAAGAGCAGCTCCTGCATTAGCCCCGATACATCAATCGGTGTCGCCTGTAGATACGTATTCCGCACCCCGCCGCGCAGCGGTCCGCTCGCCCGCCGCTCCATCCAGAAGACAGTGTTCTTCGACTCCGCCTCCATCAGAAACTTCAGGTGCTCGCGGATATCGGCAACCCGCTTGCGTAATCCCGGCGTCTCGTCCACGCCACGCACCTGCTCCAGCTCGCCCTCCAGTCGATGCAGCGCATTCATCAGCCCCAAATAGATATCGCCAAGGTTCTCCAGAAACTCTTCACGCTGCGAGAACACCGCGCGGCCCTCAAAATCCTGCGGCAGTGCGCCAAAAAACATCCGCGCCCGCTCGCGAACTGTCTGCCCCGCGCTCAGCACGCTGGTCGCAATCGTGATCTTCGTCCGCAGCATCGTCTCCAGATCGCGCACCAGCTCCTCGAACCGGATGTTGCTCAAGCTCACGCCGAAATAATTCGACGCCACATCCTCCAGTTCGTGCGCCTCATCGAAAATCACCACCGCCGCCTCCGGCAGAATGCCCGCGTCGGGCGCCGTGCGCGCCTGCAGCTTGATCCCAAGATCGGCAAAGAACAAATGATGATTCACGATGACGATGTCGCTTTCGAGCGCCTTGCGCCGCATCTCCGTGATGAAGCAGCGCTCCCAGTCCGGGCAGCTCTGGCCCAGGCAGTGCTCGGTGCGCGCGTCCAGCTTCTGCCACAGCGGACTCGACTCCGGCAGCCCCACAATCTCCACGCGGTCGCCCGTCTCCGTCGTCTTCTCCCACTCAGCAATCTTGTGGAATTGATCGATCTCCTCCAACCCGTTCAGAACCGGCTGATCGCGCAAGGCATATAGCTTGTGCCGGCACAGATAGTTCGCGCGCCCCTTCATGTAGCACACACGCAAGGGGCCGAGAAGCGACTCCAGAAACGGAATATCCTTGAAGAAAAGCTGCTCCTGCAGATTCTTCGTGCCCGTCGAGATAATCACCCGCTGCCCCGTGCGCAGCGCCGGCAGCAGATAGGCGAGCGTCTTGCCGGTGCCCGTCCCGGCTTCCACAATCAGATGATGATGCTGCGTCAGCGCGCGCTCTACCGCCTGCGCCATCTCCAGTTGCCCGCGGCGAAACTCATACGGCAAGCTGGAGCGCGCCAGCACTCCCCCGGGCGCGAAGAAGTCATACACCTTCGGCAGGCTGGGCGCGAGTTGGCTGGTGGAAGACACTGCGGAATGGTCCCTGGGTCCTTCAGGATTGGCTCTTTCTATAATAGACAGGGCGCAGCGAAACCACCCGCTAACCACTTTTCACAAAAGGTGTAGGCTTGCAAGGAACTGCTGACGCAGCTTTTCCGTTAAGAAAAGCTGCTCCTCGTGGCTGTCTATGACCTCACAGTATTTGTGAAAATGGTCGAACCACGCGCTCAGGAAGAAGCTGCCCCGTTGCCATCGAAAAAGTCCCAAAAACAGCAAGCCACGCGCGAACGCTCCGCCCGCAACAAAGGCCGCCGCGAGGCCAACGAGGCGCGCCTCAAAGCGAAGCGCCAGCGCGCCTCCGAGCTCGGCTCGCGCTCCCGCAACGCCGTCGATGGCGAGACCAAGGCGAAGCCCAGCAGGCAGACTGCTCTCACGCCCGCCCAGCGTCAGAAGGCACGCGCCGCTGCTCGCCGCATCGAGCCCTCCGCCGCCGACCTCGACGCCGCCACCAATCACGAACCCTCGCTCGATAGACGCATCGACCAGCACCTCGAGTCCAGCCCTTCGCGCGCCATCTTCGCCAATCAGTCCCGCGTTGCCGCCGCCGATCTCCCCGTCTTCGCCATCTGCGGCCGTCCCAACGTCGGCAAGTCCACGCTCTTCAATCGCCTCACCGGCAGCCGCCGCTCCATCGTTGGCGATGAGCCCGGCATCACCCGCGATCGCATCTACGGCGACGTCGACTGGACCGGCCGCAGCGCGCGCCTCATCGATACCGGCGGTATTGTCCCGAACGACGCCGACCTCATCCCCGCCGAAATCTTCCGCCAGGCTCGCACCGCATTCGACGAAGCGCAGCTCATCATCATGGTCATCGACGGCCGCACCGAGCTCGCCGCGCCAGACATGGAGCTCGCGCGCCTGCTCATCCGCTCCGGCAAGTCCGTTTTCCTCGCCGTCAACAAAATCGACACCGACCAGCTTCTACCTCAGGCGGAAAACTTTCGCCGCCTCGGCGTGCAGGCGCTCTTCCCCATCTCCGCCGAGCACGGCTCGGGTATCGGCGATCTTCTCGATGCCGTCTTCGACACACTTCACTTCCCCGCACAGGACGAAGAAGAAATTCCTGCCGCAGCCGCCGAGCAAATCGAAGAACAGATCGAATCGCATCACCGCACCCACGGCGAATACGCGCAGCGCGAAACCTCCATTGCCATCATCGGTCGTCCCAATGTCGGCAAGTCCACGCTGCTCAACGCGCTCACCAACTCATCGCGCGCTATCGTCTCGCCCATCGCGGGAACCACGCGCGACGCAGTCGACGAAGTCGTCGAGCACAACGGCGCGCAGTACCGCTTCGTCGACACCGCGGGCATCCGCCGCAAAGGCAAGACTCACATGATGGCCGAGAAGCTCTCTGTCATCATGGCGCGCCGCCACCTCGAAGCCGCGGACGTCGCCCTCCTCATCATTGATGCCACCGAAGGCGTCACCTCCACCGACGCCACCATCGGCGGCTACGCCCACGAAAGTGGCCGCTCCGTCATCATCGTCGTGAACAAGTGGGATCTCGTCACCACTGCGCGCACAGATGGCAAACCGCCTGCCGACCGCAACATCTTCGAAGAGCAGGTGCGCCGCGTGCTCAAGTACCTCGACTACGCGCCCATCGTCTTTCTCTCCGCCGCGCACCGCACCAACCTGCATCGTCTCTACGAGGCCATTACACTGGTCGCGACCGAGCGCCGCAAGCGCGTCTCCACCGGCCAGATGAACCGCTTCCTGGAGCGCGTCGACTTCCAGCGCGCCACCGTTCCCGCGTCAAAAAAGATCCGGATCTACTACATGACCCAGGCCGCCGTCGCGCCGCCCACCTTCGTCCTCTTCACGGATCGCCAGGTGCGCCTGCACTTCTCCTACGAACGCTTCCTCGAAAACCAGATTCGCGAAGCCTTCGGATTCGCCGGCTCGCCCATCTGGTTCAAAGTCCGCGCCCGCAACACACCGAAGCCGGATCGCCGCTAGTGTGCTCATGAGCTCGCGAAGACAAAAGATCATCCTGAGCGGAGCGAAGAGGCCGGAGCTTGTCGAAGGAACCTGCAGTAGCGATCTACGCTATCAACTGATCCTGAGTTGTGACGATCAGAGTTGTGAAGCGAATTTCAAGGTCGCAGCCTTCCGATCTCCAGAAAGGCAAAGGGGCAGCCAATGCACCGGCTGCCCCTTTGTGCTTCTACGATCAACCGCTACGGCAGCAACCCGAAGACATCCACACCGCTCTCGGTGCCGATGTACACATGACCGTTCACCACCAGCGGCACGGCGTACTTGCCGGTCGTGTGGATCGTATCGCGCGCCCCGCCACCTGTCTGCGCCTGCGTGCTGTTGTACAGCTCCTGGGCCAGATCCGTCGCGTTGTAGGCGTGCAGCACCGGTCCGCCGCTCGCCGTTGTATCCAGCGCCCACAGAATCGCCGTGCTCGTCCCGTCCGAATCGTTCGTCACGTTCGCGCTGATGACCGGAGTCGCTCCCGCGACGCCCAGCGTACCGGTCGACTGAGTCACCACGCTCCCTCCCAAGGGATTCATCGTGAACCCCTTGAGCGCATCGCCAGAGCCGCCGTAATAGAAGTGCAGGTTGAAGTATGCCGGCGACGATGTCGCCCCGTTGGGCAACGCACCAACCAGCGTACTTTGATTGTTGTCGCCGCCTGCACCGTACTCGCCCAGAGCGCTTCCATCGCGCCACAGTTCGTAGATGTTCCCATCCTTGCCGGCACCGATACCGAGCGGCAAGCTAAACCCGCTGTATGAGATCGCCGGCGCCAGCATGACGCCGCCTGAGCCTTGATCCTGATAGTTGGCGGAACCGGGAATGCCGTTGTCTGGCTCGAAGTAGTCATACGGAGGTGACGACATCACACCATTCGACGTGGCTATCTCGACATAGCCGTTGCCGAAGTCCCCGTTCACCGGATTGCCGTAAATATCCATCGTCGTGTCAAAGGTCCCCTTCGACGTGATCAGGAAGACATTCCCACTGTCATCCGCTGCAGGACCGGCGCCGCTCATCCAGATGCCGCCGCCGCTGCCGTTCGGTGTCAGGTTCAGCACTGACTGCTGCTGCAGGTCTACCTCGCTGTAGGCCATCACCCAGCTGCTGTAGTCGAAGGTGGTCTGTTGACATGGGGCAGCCCACGACAGGTAGATGGTGCTGTTGCTCAGCAGCAGCGCCGCCCGTTCCACGTATAGATTCGGGTCAAAGGTATTGGTCGTGCCATCGCTGCTGACTCCGCTTCCCGGAAAGGTCGCCGTGATCTCCACCGGGCTGCCGCTCAGCTCCGCGCCGGTCGTCAAGTCCAGCGCATGCAGCCGCTGATGGTAGTTGCCGGTGCTGTCCTTTGTCATCGCAACGAAGAAGATAGCTCCATTGGGTTGGTAGTTGCGATCGATCACAGGCGTCGCGGTGATGCCGATCTTCGGCGTGATAGAGCTGCAGCCGTGATCGTCGCTGGCTGTTTCATTCGCGCCCAGCGCAGAAACCTGCCAAAGCGGTGCGCCGGTGTCTGCATCGTTGGCATAGACGCTGTCGTTCTCCGTGGCCACATAGAGCACGTTATGCGCTACTGTGCCGATGGTCAGGCCGGAGACGAACAGTGGCTGCGCGTCCACGCTTCCATCCGTCGCCTGCGAAGTCACCTTTCCAAATTTTGCAGATGTGACGTTGGTCGGGGTCAGGGTGGTCTCGAACTTATTCAATCCAGTGCGCCCATTGTCGTTGTGCCACGTAGTCACGTCGTAGCCGGCCACCGGCTGCGGTATGACAGTCAGGCTGAGAGTGGTCTTCCCGGTAACCGAATTGATCTTCCCCAGGAAATTCACATCTGACGTGCCCAACGTCGCGTTGGCAGCCGCGGTCAGCACGACATTCTGCGCAACGCCTGCCGTCAATGTTAAAGAGCTCGGATTCGCAGTCACTCCAGCGGGCAGCCCGCTGATCGTCACCTGGATGGTCCCCGTATAACCGGTCCGGCCCTCTCCCGTGATCGAAATCTGTTGAAACGTGCCCTGCTCAAGCGGATTGTTGGGTGGCGTGAGCGTCAGCGTCACCACGTCGGGTGGCGGCGGCGCAGTCACGCTCAGTGCGACAGTCGTCTTGGCCGTCTGCCCACCCGATGTTCCGGTAATCGTCACCGTGGTTGTGCCGATGGGGGCGTCCGCCGCGGCCACAAATTCATATCCCTGCGTCAAGCCCGGCTGGAGCGTCGGCGCGCTCGGCGGTATCAGGGTCACTTTCGCAGGCAGGCCGGTGAACGAGATCGTCACATCACCGGAAAACCCATTCGTAGCCGTCACCCCGACGATCAGCTTGTCACTCTGGTCGCCCTGGGCCACGGTCGGCGTCTTCGTCGACACCGTTATGCCAAAGTCAGGGCCTGTGACGACCGCGTTGACCGTCAAGTGAATCATCGCCGTGTGCGACAGCGTTCCCGAAGTGCCGACAAAACTCACTACCACCGGTGCCGGCGTCGCGGGAGCATTGCTCGCCGCCGTCAACGTCACCACCACTGGACTGCCCGGCGTCACTGAGATCGTCGACGGAGACACACTCACGCCCGTCGGCAGGCCGTTTACCGTCACCGCAATCGTGCCGCTGAAGCCGTTCACCGCTGTGCCGGTCAGCGTTACCTGCCCGCTTCCGCCCTGGGTTAGCGCCAGCGTGCTGGGTGTGGCCGTAAGCGTAAAGTCTCCCGTGGAGGGCCCCGTGCCCCCCGCCGTTACTGTCAACTGAATGATCGCCGTGTGCGACAGTGTCCCAGAGGTGCCGACAAAGCTCACCTGCACTGCTGCCGGCGTCGCGGCAGCATCACTCGCCGCCGTCAGCGTCACCATCACCGGAGTGCCCGGCGTCACCGAGATCGTTGCCGGAGATGCAGTCACGCCGGTCGGTAAGCCGTTCACCGCTACGGCAACCGTGCCGCTGAAGCCATTCAACGCCGTGCTGCTCAGCGTTACCTCTCCGCTTCCGCCCTGGGTCAGCGCCAGCCTGCTGGGTGCGGCCGTAAGCGTAAAGTCCGGCGTGACGGGAACCGTCTCCGGCGTCACCGTCAGCGCAACCGGTGCGCTCGTGCTCAGGG
>DATBCB010000381.1:0-5807 GCA_036270675.1 Acidobacteriaceae bacterium
CGTTGAGATAAGGAGAGGTCCAGCTTTTTTATAGCCTGTCCACGTTGCGATCACAACGCCGGGCTTCGTGGGTCCGCCCCGACGAAAAATGAATTCCTCGATTCGCTTGTCTGGGCCAAGGTAGAGTTCCCAAGTGTCGCCGGGCGAGGGGCCACCAGCCTCCGAAGGATATTTCACCACCACACGCCTTGCCGATCCCTTTCCCAGCGGCAATTTTTGCATGCCCATGTCCTGTACATCGGCGCTGGAATCCCAGTAAACGTGAAACGGGAAGACCAACCAATACTGATCGTTGTTAAAGAACGGATCGATTTCGTTCTTTACGTTGGCAGGTGCGCTGTTGATCTGAGAGCGAACATAGGTGACCTTCACTGGCTTGCCGCTCTTATCTTTTCCCTCAAAGGAGATTTGCTGGGTCTTGGGCTCCCAAACCCATGAACGGGAGATATTCACTCCCGGGAACTGTACGTTGAAGGTATAGCGGATCGCATCAATTTGCCCAAACGAATCGAGGCCGTAGGTTTTAGCCAACTGCTCGGCAATCGGCGGGCGCTGTTGCGCCCGAATGGTCGCAGGCAGGATCAACAGCATGCTGCAGGCTAAGAGGCGGATCACATCGAGTCGGCTCAGATTTTTCATGAACGTCCCTTCTTGATGAATTGCACAGATGTTGTCCTGGATGAGGCCCCTTGCTGCCCGGATATGGAACTCGTTGTTCGGAACCAGGCTGCTCGTTGCGAACTAATACGGCGACGAGGTTTCCCGATGGACCCGAATCAGATGTTCTATGCCGCTCTGCGCAGTGTTGCTAAGCGGATGTGCAAAGAACATACCAGATCACACCGACCGTGGGTGGTCACACCAACCCGGGTGGTCGGGCAGCCGAACATCGTGCTCGATACGGAACGGCGCTCAAACGAAGAGGCTGCCACGGCAATGGCAGCCTCTTAACCCCGATTCATTGGGTTGTTTGGGGTCGCAATTTGCTAAATGGTTGCGGGGGCGGGATTTGAACCCGCGACCTTTGGGTTATGAGCCCAACGAGCTACCGGGCTGCTCCACCCCGCAATGTGATAGTAACAATCGGGGCGGCCTCCGTCAAGCGCCAAAGACGTCGGATCGGTCAGTTAAGTCTCTATATTCCAGTGATTTAAGCGCATCCGTCGGCTCGGGGCGCACGCGAAAATCTGCATGCCCCTGTGACCACCGGATCACCCCGTCCCGGCCGATCGCGAACGTCGCCGGCACCGGCAAACGCCACGATTGCTCGCCATTGATAAACGGAATATTCACCAGGATCGACCGATAGTACCCCTGCATTGCGTCCGGCACGGAATAGGCCGCGCCGAACGCCGCCGCCACTCTCGCACCCTCGTCCCGTAGCAGCGGAAAGGGCAGCGTATGCTGCGCTACCGTGAAATCGTTCTGCCGCACCGTCTGGGGCGAAATCGCCACCAGCAACGCGTCGCGCTCCCGCAGGGCAGGGAACAGGTCGCGCCACGCCTCCAGCTCGGTCACACAGTAGGGGCACCACCGCCCGCGAAAGAAACACACCACCAGCGGCCCCAGCGCCAGCAGGTCTGCGGATCGCACCAGCTTTCCGTTCACATCGGGCAGCGCGAATGCAGGTGCCGCATCGCCCGGCTTCAGCAGCTTGTCTTCAATGCCTGATGAGAATAAATCCGCGATGGCGCGCTCGTTCAGTTCCAGGCGTTCCGGCTGCACCAGATTGCGTGTCTGCGCGGTGATGTCATCGAGCTTGTCCTGCAGAGTCATAGCCCCAACGCTCTTCCGTCGGGCACATCAGCGGCCCATGCCGCCGCCCATGCCACCCATGCCGCGCATCGCGTTCATCGATCCCATCAGCTTGCGCTGCATGCCCGGCTTGCCTGCGCTCTTGAACATCTTGCGCATCTGCGCATATTGCCGCAGCAGCTGGTTCACCTCCTGCACGCTGGTGCCGGAGCCGGTAGCGATCCGCTTCCGCCGCGAACCGGAAATGATCTCGTGGTTGTTACGTTCTTTCTTAGTCATGGAGTTGATGATTGCCTCCACGCGCGAGAACTGCTTCTCGTCCACCTGCCCGGCCGCCTGCTGCAAACCCTGGAACGGGCCCACCGACGGCAGCATCTTCATAATGCTTTGCATCGAACCCAGCTTCTTGATCTGCCGCAGTTGATCGCGAAAATCCTCGAGCGAGAAACCATCGCCCGACAGCGCCTTGCGCGCAAACTCCTCGGACTTCTTCCGGTCCAACGTAGACTCCGCCTTCTCGATGAGCGTCATGATGTCGCCCATGCCCAGAATGCGGCTCACAATGCGGTCCGGATGGAACGCCTCGAAGGCATCCGGTTTCTCGCCCGTGCCGATGAACTTCACCGGCTGCCCTGTGATGTGCCGAATCGACAGCGCCGCGCCACCGCGCGCATCGCCATCCATCTTTGTCAGCACGGTGCCTGTCAGCGCCAGCTGCTGATGGAACGATTCGGCCGATCGCACCGCGTCCTGTCCGGTCATCGCGTCGGCCACGAACAGAATCTCCTGCGGCGACAGCAGCGCCTTCAGCGAGCGCATCTCCTGCATCAGGTTGTCATCGATGTGCAGACGGCCGGCCGTGTCCACGATCAATACGTCACAGCCGTAGTTCACCGCTTCGCGCCGCGCCTCTTTTGCCAGCCGCTCCACCAGCGCCGTGCCCGCTGGCTCGCCCTTCAGGTCGCCCACATAAATATTCGCCTTGATCGCATCGGCGACGATCTTCAACTGCTCACGCGCCGCCGGGCGATAGACGTCGACGGAAACCAGCATCGGCCGATGGCCGCCCTTCTGCAGCCACGCCGCCAGCTTGCCGGAGGTCGTCGTCTTGCCGGAGCCCTGCAGTCCGGCCATCAAAATCACCGTCGGCGGCCGCGACGCGAAGTTGAAACGCGCCGTGTCCTTGCCCAGGATCGCGATCAGCTCATCGCGTACGATCTTGATCACCTGCTCGGTCGGCGACAGCGCGGTCATCACCTCGGAGCCCATCGCCTTCTCGCGCACGTGCTCGATCATCTCCTTCACCACGGAGAGGTTCACGTCCGCTTCGAGCAGCGCCACGCGGATCTCGCGCAGCGCATCGTTGATGTTTTCTTCGCTGACGGTGCCTTCGCCGCGCAGGTTTTTAAAGGCTCGCTGGAGCTTGTCGGACAGGTTTTCAAACATAGGGATCAGTCCCAGTTTACCAGCCTGATTTGGGCCTACCAAGGTGCGCATCGGCGCCGCGCCGGTGTAAGGTGGCGTGTATGTTTGGAGCCTTACCGAGAAGGTCCAGAAGCGCTTTCCGGATCGCGGCAGCCACCCTGTTCATCATGCTTGCCGTCTGTTTCACGGCGCACGCGCAGCAACCACCGCCGCAGTTGCAGGAGCGTGGCGGCGCCATCGCTCCCCACGTCGAATCAGAGCAGCCTCTGAACGACTACCAGCGCTCGCAGATGGCCGAGTGGGCTCGCGACTTCGCCGACCTGCATCGCTACCGCGCCGCAAACCAGGAACTCGGCCGCCCCGTCTCCGGCGAACACCGCGTCATCTTCTACGGCGACTCCATCACCGACAAGTGGAGTCTCAGTCAGTACTTTCCCGCCAGGAACTACATCAACCGCGGCATCAGCGGCCAGACCACCTCGCAAATGCTCCCGCGCTTCCGCCAGGACGTTATCAACCTCGATCCCGATGTGGTGGTCATCCTCGCTGGCACCAATGACATCGCCGGCAACACCGGCCCTATCTCCATCGAAGACATTGAAGGCAACATCACCTCCATGGCCGAGCTGGCCCGCGCGCATGACATAGCACTCGTGCTCTCATCCGTGACGCCGGTCAACAACTACACGACCGCATCGCAGCGCTTCTTCGCCGATCGCCCACCGTCGGAGATCCTGCGCCTCAACGAGTGGATGAAGGCTTACTGCGTCTCCACCAACTGCTATTACCTGGACTACTTCGACTCCATGGTCGACGGCAGCGGTCTGCTCAAGCGCGGCCTCAGCGAAGACGGCCTGCACCCAAACGATGCCGGTTACAAAATCATGGCACCCCTCGCCCAATCCGCCATCGACAAGACGATGGCCTCGCGGTAATGAGCGTGCTTACTGTTAGCTGTACTAGCACGAGAGGTTTAATTAGGACGTGAACTTAGAGGAATTGCAATCATGCCATTCTGGTACTTCTTCACAATACCCCAATTGCCTCCCGATGTGCTTCATCTACCGGATCAAATTCAGCTGCGGCAATACCTGTGCGCTGAAGGTGATTCCGTTGAACCAGGAACGCCGATAGCCATCATTGAAAACCATTATGCGGTGATGCGATTGAAGGCGAATGGCAATGGCATTTTGCAAAAGATGCTTTTCCGCCCAAACACGTACGTGAATGTAGGAGATCCTATTGCCACTATCGGCGCGGACGGTGAAGCGATTCCATACGGCCAACCTAGGTCAATATTGGAAATAATCGAACGGAAGCACCGTTAGTCGCGCGTTAAACTTCTATCATCAACAACTCGTAGCGCCATGAAAGCTGAACACCTCCGCTGCGGCCAGCACCGTATTCGCGTGAATGGTCACCGTATCCTCCACACGCATCGCATAACCACCCGCATACACTGAGAACACTGGCGCGCCTGCCGATTGCGCCGCGCGGAACACCATCCGGTCCCGCTGCTTCAGTCCGTCGATCGTCAACGCCAGGCCGCCCAACTTGTCTTCCAGGTAAGGATCAGCGCCCGCAATATGAGCAACGAGCTGCGGCCGGAAATGGGCAAACGCCGTTTGCAGCGCCGCTTCCAGCGCCTCCAGGTACTCCGCATCGTCGGTGCCATCCGCGAGCGGCACATCCAGCGACGACGGCGGCTTGTACGCCGGATAGTTATTCTGCTGATGCATGGAGAGCGTGAACACGCCATCTGCGCTCGGTCTCATCGATCCTGAAGCTTCTCCATACCGCAGTGGCCCGCGATGCTGCTCACCTGCAGGCGGAAAGATCGCTGCCGTCCCGTTGCCGTCATGTACATCCAGATCGACGACCATCGCTCTTTCAATCTCGCCATCCTGCAGCAGCCGCGCCAGCGCAATCGCCACATCGTGCAATATGCAGAAGCCCTCGCCGTGCTCCCGGTGCGCATGGTGAAATCCGCCGCCAATCGAGCACGCCGTGCCATTGCGCAGAGCCAGCCGCGCTGCCTCTAACGTGCCGCCGCAGCCCAGCAGCGTCGCATCTATCAGCGCCTTTGAATAGGGCAGCTCCATCTGCAGGATCTCCTCGTCCGACAGCGTGCCGTCGAGCAGCCGCTCGACATACCCTCGTTCGTGCACGCGCAGCACGTCTTCCAGAGCAATCGTCTGCGGCCGCACGAAATCGCTCCCCACCGCCGCGCCCGTCTCCAGCAGCCGCTTATGAATCAGGCTGTACTTCTCTCCGGGAAATACGTGCGCGCCAAGCGGAAGATAAAATCCATCATGATAGACAAGCGAGAACGGAAGCATACATCTTTCATTGAACGCGCCCACGCCCTTCGGGAGCAAGCGAGCGCTCCGGCAAAGCTGCCCCTTTGTACCACCGTATCAGTACCACCGCATCAAATGAACTGATCGCGAATGACCACACGAGATACCAGCGCCGAGGACCCTGGACAGCCTGAGCTGCCCGCACTGGAAGACCCCGTACCTGCCGCTGCGCCGCAGGGTACACAGCTCTCCGCCTCGGAAACCATTCCCACCAGTGACCACACCGGCGGCATATCGCACGCCTGGCGTGCGCTGCGCGCGCCCAAC
>DATBCB010000382.1:0-7324 GCA_036270675.1 Acidobacteriaceae bacterium
CTGGCCGGCAGTTGCTCACCGCTTCGCAGCCCGCGTGATTGCAGGCCGTAAACCGGCATCGCGGGATCAAGGTGCCGCAGCAGGCTGGAGAAGCCGAGGCTGATGCCGGCCATCGGATGAATGCAGAAGAGCGGACGATGCGCATTCTTGCTGACCGTGCGCAGCGTCAGCATAACCCCGGTCAGGTCCAGGCTCTCACTGCTGAGCCGCTCGACCAGGACGGCAAGATCCGCGATTGTGGGAGCTTCAAACACGCTGCCAAGTGGCAGCTCTATCTCCAGGTGCTCGGGGAAAAGCGCGGACATCACCGCTGCAGACAACGAATCGCCACCCAGTTCGAAGAAATTATCGTGCCGGCCCACCCGCTCTACGTTCAGAATCTCCCGCCATAATGCTGCCAGCTTTTTCTCCACCGGTGTTTCCGGCTCGGCATAGTCCATCTGGCTAACTCGCTCCGGTGCCGCCAACGACTTGCGGTCCAGCTTGCCATTCGGCGTCAAGGGCATCGCATCGAGCACCATGAAGCTGGACGGCATCATGTAAGTGGGCACCCGGCCGGCCAGAAACCCGCGCAGCGCATCGATCTCGATCAGAAAACCCCTCTCCGCCACCAGGTAGGCAGCCAGCGAGGTTGTGCTGTCCGCATTGCGATGCGCAGCTACCGCAGCTTCGGCAACTGCCGTGTGCTGCAGCAACAGGCTCTCGATCTCCCCCAACTCGATCCGGTGACCGTTGATTTTTACCTGGTCATCCCCACGGCCAATGAACTCCAGCAGGCCCGCGTCACTCCAGCGCACCAGATCTCCGGTGCGGTACATACGGCTGTCATCGCCCGCGAACGGATCTGCGACGAAGCGTTCCGCGGTAAGCTCCGGCTGCTTCAGATAACCCTTCGCCACACCCGCGCCACCGATGTACAACTCGCCGACAGCACCGGTTACCACCAGCTCCCCATCTTCGTCGAGCACGTAGAGCCGCGTGTTAAGGATCGGTCTCCCAATCGGTGGTGCGACTGTGCCAACTTCCTCAATTTCAAACGCGGTCGACCACACGGTGGTCTCGGTCGGCCCGTAGAACTGGGTTACACGCGCGGCCATGCTCTTGAGCCGGGCCGCCAGCTCCGCGCTCAGCGCCTCCCCGCCCACGAGAGCATGCACATCACTCAGCCTGGTTTCAGAACTGGAGAGCAGAACGCGCCACAGTGACGGCGTTGCCTGCACATACGTTGCACCGCTGTGGCGGATCAGCCGCGCCAGCATCCGCGGAGTGTGCAGCGCCTCGCTGCTCGCCATGACAACCCGCGCTCCGACCATCAAGGGCAGGTACAACTCGAGGCCGGCAATATCGAAGGTCACGGTGGTTACGGCCAGAAAGCGATCTCTCGCTGTGGGCCTCAACTGCCGCTCCATGCCATGCAGGAAATTGCCCAGATTGCGATGGGTAATCTCTACCCCCTTCGGCCGTCCAGTCGATCCGGAGGTATAGAGGACATAAGCAACGCCTTCCGGTGTGCTCAGGTCAGGCTCACGCTCCTCCTCGGCGAGCAACGCATCTCCACACTCCGGCTGCAACAGGCTAAAGCTGCTGCCGGCAAAACGTGCATGCATCTGCGGCTCAGCGATCAGCACCGTTGGCGAGGCATCCTCCAGCACGAGCGCGATCCGGTCGTTCGGGCCGTCCAGTTCAACCGGCAGGTAGGCCGCCCCTGCGCGCATGATCGCCAGAAGCACAACCAGCAGTTGTTCGCTCCGTGGCAGCGCCACCGCAACGATGTCTCCCGGCTGAACGCCATTGGCAAGTAACAGGCGGGCCTGTCGCAGGCTGCGCTCATGCAGCTCGCGATAGCTCACCGTAGTGTCCTCGAACACGACCGCCGCCGCGTCCGGTGTCGCTCGAGCCCATTGCTCGACCAGCCTGGGCACACTGATGTCGACCGCCGTCGCCGCGGTGTTGTTCCAATCACAGAGCAGTCGCTGGCGTTCCTTCTCACCAAGGATGTCAATCTCTCGCAGCGCTGTACCGGGATTCGCCAGAACCTGTTCGATCAAGCGCAGCAGCCTGCGCCGGTGCTCGTCCAACTCAGCCAGGTCGTACAACGCAGGATTCGCATCCAGGTCGAAGCGCAGATCGGCGTCCGTTCCGCGGTCGTATACGAACACCATCAGATCTTCAGCGGAACTGTTCGACATATTATGCGAGAGCGTCGCGGCGCCATTGAAGCTGAGCCGGTAATCGAATGGCTCGATATTCACGCCAAGCCATGCCACGTTCCTCCCCTGGCCAACCAGCCCAAGATCGCGGCGTATATCTTCAAAGCGATACTGCTGATGGCGCAACGCTGAACGCACGGTACGCGAAACCTGTGCGAATAAATCCGCAGCGGTAGTCTCAGCCGTGAAGGAGACCCGAATCGGCACCACGTTGGCGGAGACGGACACAGAGTTCCGCAGCGCTCCGTTGATGCGACCCGACACTGGCATCCCGAAGACCAGATCCCTGACGCCAGTCACACGCTGATAGTAGGCAGCAATCAGGCTGATCAAGACCTGTGGCAGGCTCGCGCCGGTGCTCTTGCCAAGCTCGGCCAGCTGCCGCGCGGTCTCTGCGGATAAGTAACCTACGCTGCGCCGTAATTCGCTGCTCAATCCGTGCCGGCGAGCGCTGCGCGACAGCGTCACCGCCTCGGGCAGTTGTGCCAGCTGTTCTTGCCAGTATTCGCGATCGCGATGAAAGCGGTCAGAATTTCGATAGCCGCCCTCGGCTTCCACCATCGCCTCGACCGTGCAGAAAACCTTCGGCTCCAGAGCTTCGCCCCTTGTGTAAGCCGTATACAACTCCGCCAAGCGCCGTGCCACCAACCCACCGCCGTAACCGTCGTACACGATATGGTGGGCGCGCTGATACCAGAAGTAGCAATCATCAGACGCCTTCAGCAGGGCCGATACCCACAACGGGTCTTTGCGCAGATCCACTGGCAGCGTCACCTCATGCATCATCCAGGCCTGAATCGCAGCCCGTGGATCCGCCTCCTCGCTCATATCAACGTACGGGAAATCGCCCGGGTAGACTGACCGCAGAACTTGCCGCGGCTTGCCATTCTCCTCGACGACACACACCCGCAACTGTTCGGCCTCGGCCACCACCTGGTGAAGTGCCCGCCGGAAGACCTCCGGCTCGATAGGGCCGCAGATCTCGACCGCCTCGGCAATGTTCAGATTGGCGCCCGGCGTTATCTTCTGGGTCATCCAGAGACCACGCTGTGCAACTGTTAGTGGAAACGAATCATGCCCGTACTCGTCCATTACTCGTTCTCCTCAAAGCCTGCCAGGTTGCTACTCGACATCTCCGGCCTCCTTGGTTTGCGCGTTGGGCCGCCGTCCAGCGACATCTGTTGAGCCGCACGTCCGCTCACAGAGGAGCCTGAATCGAATAGACACACCTCGGGTAAGTGGCTCGTCGTGCACCTAACAGGCGGCAGCAAGACAACCGGCCAACTTGTCAGGACAACGACGGCCATCGCGGTTCTCGAAATTGCAAGCAAACCAGGGTCAGCTAGTGATCGCGAGACTGCAAATGCCGTGGCGCTCTACGCACCACGAAAGGGAGCACTCAGACAGCTGGAACCGGGAGAAATTGAGAGCTGTTACTATCGTAACATTTTAGTAACCATCATCAGTGTATCTTAATCTATATCACTACTTGCATCATCGCTACATTAATAACAGGTAACCTAGCCGGATTAAATTTTCATGACGCTGCATCGATTTTCAGCGCTGCGACTTTCCGACTATTGGGTCACTTAAACACGAGTTCTGCATAGCCAATCAACTATTTTGGAGAAGATTCTTGACCCCTATTGTTCTTGTCCCTGGAATGCTCTGCACAACAGAGATCTTTGCATCCCAGGTCACGGCTCTGTGGCCCTACGGGTCCGTCACCGTCGCATCGACGCTGGAGGGCGAGACCATCGCCCAGATGGCTGCCGCCATTCTTGCCGCCGCGCCGCCACGCTTCGCCCTTGCCGGCATCTCAATGGGCGGCTATATCGAACTTGAGATCATGCGGCAGGCGCCCGAGCGTGTCATCAAGCTGGCGCTGCTCGACACCGAGGCCCGCGCCGACACGCCCGACCAGACCGCACAGCGCCGGGCCTTGCTCGCCCAGGTTGACACCGGCAACTTCGAGACGCTGCTTGCACTGGCTATTCCCGCGATCGTGCATCCAGCGCACCAAAACGATCCCACGCTGCGCGAAGTCAATGTACGGATGGGTCTGACGGTTGGCATCGAGATATGGGCGCGGCAGGCCGAGGCGGTCATGGCACGGATTGACTACCGTCCCTGCCTTCCGGCCATATCCGTTCCCACGCTCGTCCTTGTCGGTGATAGCGACACGTTCACCCCGCCGGACCGAGCTGAAGAGATGGCAGCAGCCATTCCAGGCGCTCGGCTCGTCGTAGTGCCGGAGTGCGGTCATGCGTCAACCATTGAACAACCTGCCGCCGTCAATCGCGCCCTGATTGAATGGATCACCGGTTGAATGGATCACCGGTTGAGTGGATCGCGCACTGCTAAGGCTAAAGAGGCTGCTGAAAACTCTGTTTTGCTTAAGGGCACGGCTTCTGAGCCTGTCCTGAGCGAAGCCGAAGGATGCCGTAAGTTTCGCACCTGCAATGCGGCTTTAGCCGCGGAGGTCATTTTTTAGAATCATCGACACTTTTCAGCACCCTCTAAAGCCACCAGCCAGCAATCACGCACTACTAAGCCAGCCCCGTACTCTCCGCCTGCTCCTGCGCATGATAGCTGCTCCGCACCAGCGGCCCACTCTCCACATGCCTGAAGTCCATCCCCAGCGCCTCATGCTTCAGAAACGCAAACTCCTCCGGCGTGTAGTACCGCGCCATCGGCAGATGATCCCGCGAAGGCCGCAGATACTGCCCAATCGTCAGAATATCGACGCGACGGTCCGCCAGATCGCGAAACACACTGAGCAACTCGTGCATCTCTTCGCCCATCCCCACAATAATGCCTGTCTTGGTTACAATCTGATCGCCATCCCGATCCGAAAACATCTCCGCCGCAATCGTCTTCGCTTTCATTAAGAACCCAAGCGACCGCTCATACCGCCCACCACTCTTCGCCACGCGATACAAGCGAGGCACCGTCTCGATATTGTGATTCAAAATCTCCGGCCGCGCCGCCACCACCAGCCGCAGCGCCTCTTCCACTCCCTGAAAATCAGGAGTCAGCACTTCCACCCTGCACCCCGGCGCCTGCATCCGAATCTCTTCGATCACACTCACAAACGCCCGCGCCGCGCCCACGTTATCGTCATCGCGGTTTACGCTCGTAATCACCGCATGTGCCAGCCCCAGTTGCGCAACGGCATAAGCCACCCGCCGCGGCTCATCGAAATCAATCGGCTCCGGCTTCCCCTTCGGCACCGCGCAGAATCCGCACCGCCGCGTGCACAGATTCCCCAACATCATGAACGTCGCCGACTTCTGGTTCCAGCACTCGCCAATGTTCGGGCACTGTGCGCTCTGGCAAACCGTATGCAGGTTCAGCTCTCGCGCCATCTTCTTCAGATTATGAAAAGTCTCCCCCATCGGGGCCTTCGCCTTCAGCCACGCCGGCTTCGGCGCAGGCTTCCTCGGCGTCAGATCAATCTGGACCAGCCCTTCACTGAGCTGAAAAATGGGCGATGCAACTGGCGGAGTCATCCCCTCCATTGTATCCAACCCGCGCCAGACCTATCGCAACCGGTCCCTCACCTCAGTCCGCACCAGATACAGAAAGAACACCAGCGCAAACAACCCCTGCACCAGAAACGGCGCCACATGCGTCTTGTGAAACACAAAAAAATTGCCCGCACAAAGCGTCAGGCATCCACCAAGCACCAGCGCCCATCCCCACCGGCGCAGCCGCAGCAATCCAAACACCCCCGCCGCCAGCAGCGTGCACAACGCCAGCACACCATACTTTCCACCGCCCGCGCCGAACTTCCCCTGCAACGCCGCAAACGCGTTGATGAGCGTTAGCACGAGCATGAACATGCATATCCCCGCCACCCCCGGAAGCATCCCATGCGCCCGCGCCTGCAGTTTTTTTATCTCGCTCTCGTCGCTCAACCCAACCTCATTCAGCGGAATAGTCATCGGTCCCTACTCCCTACTCCCTGCATTTAAAGCGTATGCAGATACGCCAGCAAATCATCGATATCCTGCTGGTCCATCGTATTCCCCATTGCGGGCATTAGCCCATGCCCATGCAGAATCGTCGCCGTCACCCGCTCATCGTTCGCCGGCGCTCCACTGGGCAGCGTAGGCTTCTTGAACACCCCAAGCATCGGCGGCCCATGCAGCGGTTTGTCTCTGCGGTCATAGTGACACTGCAGACAACGCGCCTGAAACACCGCATGCCCATGTATCTGCTGCGCATTCAGGTGCTCAAGCGGCGTAGGCGGCGGCAGCGACTTATATCCGGTTAGCGCCACAGCAGCCAAACCCATCCAGAAAACTCTAACGATCCTCACCCAACCATTCTCGCATCCGAACCGCAACTACTCCCTACTCCCTACTCCCTACTCCCTACTCCCTGCCTTCAATTCTCCGCAGCAATCGCCGCAACGATCTTGTCCATCACATCCCGATCATCATTCGTCTGCGGCATATGATTCCCCACCATGACCGAAAAGATCACCGTCGTTCCACTCGCGCACTCCAGATACCCGCTCAGCGCCCGCGCCTCGCCCAGCGTCCCCGTCTTGGCAAACACATGATCCTTCAGCGGAGCCTTCCCGAACCGCGAAATCAGCGACCCATCTTCCCCACCCACCGGCAAACTCCTCTTCCAATCCGCAAACCACGGCTGCCCCGACGCATACTGCAACAACCGCACCGTCGCCCGAGGCGTCACCAGATCATGTCCACTCAACCCCGACCCATCGAAAAACACAAAATCATCTTTATCGACGCCTACATGCTCAAGAAACGCCCGCACCAGCCGCGCCCCCTCGACTGTAGATCCTCCGCCGCAAAAGGTTCTTTTCCCCAAGTGATGCAGCCACAACTCGGCATGCAAATTCTGGCTCACCTTGTTCGTTACAACTACGTCTTCCAACAATGTCGACGAACGGTGCGTCGCCAGAGTCCTCTCCATCCCTTCCATCGCTACCGCCCCCGGACATATCCCGCCCTCCAGTCCACCACTCACCACGGCCTGCTCCTGACCCGGTTCCTTCATCCTCGCCAGGAAACCCTCTGCATCCGTTGAAATCCGATGCTCCGCCCGAGCCTTCCCCGTCACCACAATCCCCCGCGCCT
>DATBCB010000383.1:0-2263 GCA_036270675.1 Acidobacteriaceae bacterium
GGTGGCAGATGCGCAGAGGATCTTTCGCGGTACGGTGAAGGGGCTGGCGGAGGAGGATTGGCCGAAGACGCGGGGCGCGGATCTGCGGCGATTTGCGGTGGAGACGCTGGAACGGCATCTGGAGCGGAGACTGGCGAGTGCCCGGGCGTTGGGGAGAGCGTGAGTGAGCGCTAGGCTGCCTGCCGGGTCTGTCTGATCTTTAGAGCGTCTTCGATGATGTCCGCGGCTCTTTCGAGTCCGTCGACCTGCTGCATTGCCGCTTGAATGTTGCGCGCGGCGGCTCGATATTTGCCGTCTTCGAGAACGGATTGCACTGCCCTACGCAGACGCGTCACGTTGAGTTTGTGTCTGGGGATGACGACTCCGACGTCTTTTGCGGCGATGCGTGCGGCGACTCCGGGTTGATCGTTGCCAAGCGGAATGGCGACGAGTGGCAGGCCTTCTGCGAGGGACTCGAGGACGGTGTTGAGGCCGGCGTGGGTGATCACGGCAGATGCTCGCTTCAGCAGGTCGAGTTGTGGAGCGTAGCGCACGACGATCGGGTCACCTGGAAGGGTTGTGAGCCGGGCTGGGTCGAGTCCACCACCGAGTGAAAGAACGAGTTGAACGTTTAGGCTAGAGCAGCCTTCGGCGATGGTTTTGAAGGCCTCCTCCGACCCGTTTTGAAGGGTCCCGAGCGAGGCGTATATGAGCGGGCGTCCGTCGAGTTTGTGCCAGGGGAAGTCGACGTGTGGTCTCTGCTGTTTATCGACGAAAAGTCCGGTGTAGTGGAGGAGTGGAGACTTGCCGGTCGTCGTAAACTCGAGAGCCTCTGGAAGCTGGGCGATCTGGGCGAGCGGGGAGAGAGCGTCGGTTGCGTGCGTGAGCGGTTTGAGTCCCCAGATGGTGCGCTGCTGATTGACGACGGAATAGATGGGAGCGGCGATGCGCGAGAGCAGGCGCATTCCGAGGAGGTTGCGCAGACGACTAAGAGGGCTCTGTCCGCCGTTCCAGCCAAAGCAGAAGGGCGGAATGCGATCGTTTCTGACGAGCGGAGGGAAGAAGGCGATGGAGACGAAGGGCAGGCCGAGGTGTTCGGCTACGTTGCCGCCCATGTCGGCTTCATCGATGAGCATGGCATCGAGGTTGGCGTTGCGCGCGGCGGTTGGCCCGTCGCGGAGGATCATGCTTGCGGTGTTCTTGACGCGCTCTACGGTAAAGCGAAAGGTGGCGAGGCCGCTCAATTCGCTCAGGCGTTGGTCGAGCTTCTGCAGTGCTCCCGGCGGGTAGTCTTCGGCGCCGATGAGGTGAAAGTCAATGCCTGCGGCTCTTACGCGAGCTTCGGTGTCGGCGATGCCGAAGAGGACGACCTTGTGGCCGCGCTGCTCCAGCCGCCGCGCCAGTGCAGTCATTGGATTGATGTGCCCGGTTCCCGGGAAACAGAATGCTCCTAGCCTCGCCATGTGTTCCTACCCGTGCAGTGAATTTTGGGCCCCGAGGGAGTTACGAAGGAGACGAAGGTCCGGATGCTCCGCCTGGCAAAGTAATTTATGACTTGAACGGTGATAGGGCAAGCGACTAATGACTTTTGGCTGGTAAGCTTCGTATCGAATCCGATTTTTTTAAGTTGCAAGTTAGAGCGAGGATTTCGATGCGATTGAGCTTAGGGAAGATAGCTGTGGTTTACGGTGCGGCTTTGGGGTTGCTTGCCGTGGGTCATGCCGTAGCACAGAAGAGTGGGCCGACGATTTGGGTGGGGTCGTGGGCAGCTTCGCAGCAGGTGCCGGAGACGCAGAATCTGCTTGATCCGGAGTTGCTGCGGGAGGCGACGTTGCGGCAGATTGTGCACCTGACGGTTGGTGGAAGTCAGTTGCGGGTGCGGGTGTCAAATGCGTTCGGGACACAGCCGCTACATCTGACAGCAGTGCATGTGGCGAGGCCGGTGTCGGCGTCGAGTGCGGCGGGCGGTGGCGCGATCGATGCAGCGAGCGATATGGCGGTGATGTTTCATGGGGCGCAGGATGTGACGATTCCGGCGGGGGCGGAGTATCTGTCGGATGTGGTGGCGTTTCCGGTGGTTGCGCTTTCTAACCTTGCGATTTCGATTCACTTCGATCGGCCGCCGACGGGAGAGACGGGGCATCCGGGTTCGCGAGCAACTTCGTATGTGGCGCATGGCGATTTGGTTTCGTCGGCGAATTTGCCGGATGCGAAGACGGTGGAGCACTGGTATCAGGTATCGGGCGTCGATGTGACTTCTCCTGTGCAGGCTGGAGCGGTCGTG
>DATBCB010000384.1:0-5586 GCA_036270675.1 Acidobacteriaceae bacterium
AGCCGCCCGCGCCCGCACCGCCTGGAACAAGCAGCTCTCGCAGATCGAAATCGAAGGCGGCACAGACGAGCAGCGCCGCGTCTTCACCACCGCCCTCTACCACGCCACCATGACGCCCACCACTTACAGCGACGTCAACGGCGAATACACCGGCATGGATCACAAGCTCCATCACATCGCCGCCGGGCAGTCGGTGCAGTACGCAAACTTCTCCGGCTGGGATGTGTATCGCTCACAGTTCCAATTGCTCACCTGGCTCAATCCCAAACGCGGCAGCGACATCGCCCAAAGCCTCTACAGGCAATCGCAGCAGGACAACGGCCGCTGGGACCGCTGGACGCACGTCAGCGGCGCAACCCACGTGATGAACGGCGACCCCGCTGCCGCGGCCATCGCTGATATCTACGCCTTCGGCGGACGCGCCTTCGATGCTCACGCAGCCTTGCAATCACTGGTGCGCGCTGCCGACATCCCCACCAAAGAAGACCTCAGCCATGATGGCTGCCCGGTCGAATGCGTCGGCCAGCGTCCCGGCCTCGATCAGTGGCTCAAGCTCCACTACATTCCCGCAGGCGCGCCCGCGTGGGGTCCGGCCGCGGACACGCTCGAAGATGTCACCGCCGAGTTCTCCATCTCCGCCCTCGCCGGCCATCTCGGTGAAGCGTCCGTCCAACACCGCTTCGCAGAGCGCGCACAATACTGGAAGAACATCTGGAACCCGAACGCCGCACCCGATGGCGGCTACTTCATGAATCGCAACGCCGATGGCACCTGGCCCAAAGTGAAGGACGACAACGATAAAGCCCCGCACGCCTTCACCCCATCCACGGAAGACGGATTCGTCGAAGGCAGCGCCGCGCAATATGTATGGATGGTTCCCTTCAACGTCGCGGGCCTCTTCGACCAGATGGGCGGCCGCGACAAGGCAGCCGCGCGCCTCGATCGTTTCTTCTACAACGAAAAAGGATCGCCAGCGGTTACAAAATCCGGACCCCTCCACGCCGAGCTCGACAATGAGCCCTCCATCGAAACCCCGTGGCTCTACGACTTTGCCGCCGAGCCCTGGAAGACCCAGCAGCTCGTCCGCCAGGTGCTTAACACCATCTGGAAGAATGCGCCCAACGGCATCCCCGGCAACGACGACCTCGGCGAGATGTCCTCATGGGCCGTCTTCGCCATGATGGGCTTCTATCCTGAAATTCCCGGCCGCGCTGAGCTCGTCCTCGGCAGCCCGCTCTTCACCCAGGTCACCGTACATCGCGCCAACGGAGACGTGCACGTCATCGCGCCCGCCGCCGCCACGAACGCTCCTTATGTCCAGTCCCTCAAGGTCAACGGCAAACCAGGCTCAAAGACCTGGCTCCCGGAAAGCTTCGCCCTCAAAGGCGGCACGCTCGAGTTCGAGCTGAGCAACACACCCAACAAATCCCGGGGCACAAGGCAGGGCGATGAGCCGCCTTCCTTCGGGGTGCAACAGTGAGTTTCCTCGACGCGCGTCACTCCTCGCGCAGCAGCATCAGCGGATTGGCCGCCAGTGCGCGCTGTGCCGGAATCCATGCCGCTATCAGCCCCAGCAGCAGCATGATCAGCACCACGCCGAACAACACCAGCGGATCGCGCGGCGACGCCTGGTACACGATGAACGAAAGAACCTTCGTCGCCAGCAGCCCCAACACCAGACCGGCGGCAGAGCCAATCGTCAGCAAGCGGAAGGCTCGCCCCAGCGCCGCGTGCAGCACTTCCCTTCGCTGCGCGCCCAGCGCAATCCGGATGCCCAGTTCGCGCAGTCGCCTGCTCACCGAGTACGCTGCCATTCCAAAGATGCCAGTAATCGCCAGCATCGCTCCCAGCACGCCCAGCACCCCCAGCGAAACCGTCGCCACCCGCGAAGCAAACAGCGCGCCGTCCAGCTCCTTCGGCCAGGTGTTAATCGTGAAAGGCAAACCCGCGTCCAGCTTTCGCAGCTTGCCCTCGAGCGCTGTCACCAGCCGATGCGGATCCTCGCCCGATCGCACCACCAGGCACGTTGAGCTCGAGGGCGCCTGTAGAAACGGCAGAAACATCGCCGGCTGCGGCTCCTCGGTCAACGATCTGTATCTCCCGTCCTCCACAATGCCGACCACCTGGATGCGCGCGCCGTCGTCCATCCTGTAATACCGGCCCACTGCATTCGTCACCGATCCGAAAACCTTGCGGGCAAACTCTTCATTCACCACCGCCACCAGAGGTGCCTTGCTGTCGTCATGCCAGGTCAATCTTCTTCCTGTCAGCAACGGTGTTCCTGCTGCATGAAAATAGCCGGGCGAGACGCGGTATCGAAATGCCTCGGCCGCTGCGTTCGACATCTTCCTGTCGGTCACGCTGTCTTTGAATACGACTGTAGTGCTCCATCCCAGCCCCAGTGGCTGCCGGTCGATCAGTCCCACGGCACTCACACCCGGAATCGTCGCCACGGCATCGATCGCGCGCCGCTGCATAATCTGCACCAGATCGCCGCTATAGCCCGCCATATCCAGATCGGTATCCACCAGCATCGCGCCCTGCGGCTCAAAACCAACGTTGCTGTGCAGCGACCGCACCAACCCGCGAACCGCCACCAGCGACGACGTCACCAGCACCGCGCAGACCGCGATCTGCACCACCAGCAACAGGTCACGCGCCGTCAGCCGCCGTCGCGTCACTACCACCGAACCCGCCTTCACAACCTCGTAAGGGTTCGCGCGCAGCACCTGCCGTACCGGAACCGCGCCGAAGAGTAGCCCGCTGGCCAGAGCCAGCAGCAGCGCCACCCCGTACACATGCACATCCGGATCTACCGGCACGCGAACCGGAAAATTCAGGACCGGCCGGGACACGCTCAGCCAGCGCAGCAGCAGCACGCTGCCGGCCAATCCGGCAGTGCCTCCCATCAGTGAAACCATCACCGCTTCCGTCAGCAGTTGCCGCAAAATCCGCTTGCGGCTCGAGCCCAGTGCCAGCCGCAATGCGATCTCTTTGGATCGGTCCGCGGCACGCGCTGCAAACAAGCTGCCCAGGTTCGCGCATGCGGCCAGCAGAATCAGCGTGGCCAACGCCATCAGCCCGGCAAGGAACGCACGCACCGGCCCGCCCAGCATGTCTCCCGCCAATCCCGGCCGGGCGAGTTTGAAGTCCATCCGGTCGTCATCCGTCGGATACGCCTTCCTCAGATACGCAGCAACAGAATTCAGATCCGCGGTTGCCTGCGCCGATGTCACGCCTGCCTTCAGATGTCCCAGCACTTCCATGCCACGGGCACTCCGCATCTTCAGCATGCTCCAGCCATCCACCTGCTCCTGATCCACCAGCGGCACCCAGAAATCCGGCGCATAGAACAACTCCGTACCGCGGAATTCGAGCGGCGCCACACCGAGAATGGTGTACGGATGCTTGTTCAGTTCTACCGTGCGCCCCACCGCACCACGATCGCCGCCAAAGTGGCTCGACCAGTACGCGTAGCTCAGCACGATATATGGACTGCTGTTCGGCCCATGCTCATCCGACCCATGAAAGAAGCGTCCGAGATACGGCTGAATCCCCAGCGCGTCAAAATAATTTCCGCTGGTCTCGTAAAGCCACGCCGGGACGGCGCTCCCTCCCGTAGCCAATCCCGCGCGAGTGATCTGGTAAGCGATCAGATCCTCGAAGCTGCGGTTGCGATCGCGCAGATCGAGATAGTCTGGATACGACTGCATCGGCGCGCCATCGCTGCCGCGCTCAATCATGGCCAGGCTCTTCGCGCCCGGCACATTCAGCGGACGCAGCACCAGTCCATTCAGCATGCTGAACACCACCGCGTTCGCCCCGATCGCCAATGCCAGCGTCAGCACCGCAACCGTCGTGAAGCCCGGCGATTTCGCCAGCACGCGACCTCCGAAGCGCACATCCTGGAGCAGCCTTTCGAAGAAATGGCTGCCCGCCGCGTCATACGACTCCTGCCTATATCGCTCATACCCGCCAAACTCGACCCGCGCCCGCCGCTCCGCCTCCGCGCGCGCAATACCTGCGCGCTCCAGATCATCCGCACGATGCTGAATGTGTGAGCGAAGCTCCTCCTCCATCTCCGCGTTTCCCGGCGAACGATGAAAGAGCCTATCCAAAAACGAGCGCGCAGAATCGAGCAGCCTCATACTTCCTCCGGTTGCGCCGCAAGCGCAGCGCCGATCGCCGTCGCCAGCCGGTTCCAGTTGTCGGTCTCCTCCCCCAGACGCCGGCGGCCGGCGGCCGTGAGTTCATAAAACTTGGCCCGGCGATTGTTCTCCGACGTTCCCCAACTCGCCTTCAACAACCCCTGACGCACCAGGCGAAACAAGCCCGGATAGAGCGCGCCTTGTTCGATCAGGAGTGCGTTGCCGGAGATCTGACCGATGCGCAGCAGAACGCCATACCCATGCAGCGGGCCCAGCGAAACCGCTCGCAAAATCAGCAGATCCAGCGTGCCCGGAAGCAATTGTGCCTGGTCGCCCAAAACGGTACACTCCTAATTTGCTTAGGAGTCTAGGACGCACTCCCCTAAGCTGTCAAGGAGTGTTAACTCCAATCGCTGAGCGAACCGCTCGAGCACTACGCTGGTGGCTCGACCGTGCCACCACGCGCCTTTTGATCCAAGGCGAATCGCAGTTGCTGATTCTTGAGCAGCAACTCTGCCAGCAGCAACTCCAACCGACCGATCCGCGCGCGAAGATACCCCACCATTTCCGGTCGTCGTTCTGACTCAAAATCGGGCAGGCTGTTCGATTCATCCATAATCACTCCAGCGGGGCTTCCAGTGGCTGCACTTGTGAGCCGAAATTCCTCCATGAAAGCTGCGAACTGACAGCGAAGGCGAGGTTGCCATTCAAGAGCAGCAGTGGTTGACAGAGAACAAACGTAGCTGTCACGGGTTTCCGGCGGTGGATACGGGCTTGCCATTACCGTGCGCATTCCTCGTCAGACGTTTCGACAGAAACTCAAGTACGATGTTCGCCCCCGCACGCCCCCCAAGGCCGATCGCGGCATTGGTGAATACCAGGCCTGCTCCTCGATCCGACGCAGGATAGTACGCATTGGACAATGCGCCTGAGCACATATCGCCGAGAAGATAGGAATAGTTTGGCATCATCTGTCCACTATCACTGCGTGCGATGAATGCGTAGCTAACCGCATGCAGGATCCGTGAGCGTGTGGATCCAGACCCCTGGTAGAAGTAGCGCGGGTCCTGATGAAAGAGTGAGGGGAATACCGCATGGCTCAAAAGGTCACTGGTACGCCCATCGGCAAACCTTTCGCCCCACCGTTTCCCGTAGCCCTGGGCGCCTTGTCCATATCCGGAAAAGGCGTTGGTAGCCTGCTCGATTCCTGCTGTGACGCTGGTGCCGATGAAGGAAACGGGATCGAACGTCTCGCGCATCGCCATCGAGTATTTCTGTTTTGCATTGAGCGGAGCAGCATCCCAGATGTAACTCGTATAAAAGTTGGGGGACGATGCCGAACACACGCTGCCTCTCTTCGGCTTTCATCTGCTCTTCCGCGATCACTTCGGTGGGACGGACCACCACCTCCGTGGTTGCCGCCGCAATCGGCAGCACA
>DATBCB010000385.1:0-1676 GCA_036270675.1 Acidobacteriaceae bacterium
CTGTACGAATGCAGCGGGGATCTTCCAGAAGTGCTGCACCATGATCTGCACGTAGGCCTGGGTGGCACGGGATGAGGTATCCGCCGCAATGCTGCGCACCCGTTCGAGGCCAGTCGTTAAGGGAACAATCAGCAGCAGCGAACGAATCGCTCCCTTGGAAGCGATGGCGCAGCCAGGCACCATGCGGAGGTCATTGCTCTGGGCGAACGCGGTGATGGGAACAAGTCCGAGATCGGCCGTGCCTTTGGCGAGACGCTCCGCGCATTGCGCAGGCATCATGCTCTCTATGTCGTAGCGTGTCGCCAGGGGAACTGCGAGTGGCGGGTGATCGAAATCCCACATGAGCGGCGCGGGGTTGAGAAAGCGGATGGCAGCAAGGCGAAGGCGAGTCGTCACTGCATAGTGTACTGGGCGATAGTGTACCGGGAGCAGTTGCGTACCCCGTTAGTCGAATTGCCGCGACCTCTTCGCGCCCATAGGCTCAGCGACATACATGCCCGGGCCCCCAACCATCTGCGTTCCCCCTCCTGCAACCGATACAACACTGGCCTGGCTGGCCATGGCGCTTACGCCGGGGCTGGGGCCGCGCCGCATTCAGCGTGCGGTGCGCGGCCTGCGCGAGCCGGCGGAATTGTTCCGCCTGCCGCTTACCGCTCTTGAGGCACTGCAGATTCCTGTCGCGTCCGCGCGCTTTATCGCCGAAGGCAAGGCGCGTAAGGCGGCCGAGGAGGAATGGCAGAAGATCAGCGAGAGCGGCTGCGGGGTGATGACCCTGGCCGATGCCGACTATCCGGAGCGGCTGCGCGAGATATTCGATCCGCCGCCGGTGCTATGGGTGCGCGGCGACCGCGGGCTGCTGTCGCAGCCGGCAATCGCGGTCGTGGGCACGCGTGCGCCCAGTCCTTACGGAATCGGCATGGCAGAGATGCTGTCACGCGATCTGGCGGCACGCCGCATGGTGATCCTGAGCGGCATGGCGCGCGGCGTCGATACCGCGGCCCACAAGGGTGCGCTGAGCGCCGGCGGCCGCACCGTAGCGGTGTGGGGCACAGGAGTGGATGTCATCTATCCCAAGGAGAACAAGCGGCTGGCCGAAGAAATTATCTTCGCCGGGGGCACCATTGTTTCCGAGCAGCCGATGGGCACCTTTCCCGCGCCGCAGAATTTTCCATTGCGCAACCGCATCCTCAGCGGCATGAGCGTGGGAGTGCTGGTGGTGGAAGCGGGAGAGCAGAGCGGCACTCGCATCACAGCCCGCTGTGCGCTGGAGCAGAACCGCGACGTCTACGCTGTACCTGGCAATGTGACCAGCCGGAATGCGTGGGGTCCGAACACCCTCATCAAGCAGGGGGCCAAGCTGACGGCCACCTGGGAGGACATCTGGGAGGAGCTTCCGTCGCAGATTCGACTGGAGTTAGAGGGCCGGAATGGCGACGAGCACGTTGGCCAGGTGGACCTGTTCGCATCCGGATCTGAATCCGGGGAGGCGGGTACTGCATCCCTACTACGGCGGGGAGAGGCGATGCTGCCCGCCGGTCCTCCGTTGAGCCCTGCTGAATCTGCGGTTTACGGCATGTTGCGTCTGGATCAGTCGCTCCAGATGGAGGACCTGCTGGAGCAGCTTGACGGGCAAGTCACTTCGGCTGAAGTATTTACGGCGCTTTTTGAGCTGGAGC
>DATBCB010000386.1:0-1872 GCA_036270675.1 Acidobacteriaceae bacterium
TATTATGCCGATTAGCTTTCGCGGACCGCCATCCCCCTGCTTCGAAGATTCACTAGGACTTCCCATGGGCTTTGCAGATCCTGTCTCATTGCACGGGTGGCACGTATCGCTCGTGCCGCTTTCTCATTCGCATCACGACGACTTCGTGGAGGCCGTGAAGGACGGCGAGCTGTGGACCTTGTTGTACACCAAGATTCCCACGCCCGAAGGGTTGCGGGTGGAGATTGACCGGCGCTTGGAGCTTCAACGCCAAGGTTCGATGATTGCATTTGCCGTCATTGAACAGTCAACCCGGGAAGCCGTGGGCATGACGACGTTCATGAACATCGATGCGGTCAATCGGCGCGTGGAAATCGGCTCCACATGGTATCGAAAGCGCGTGCAGCGCAGTGCCTTGAACACCGAGTGCAAGCTGCTGCTGTTGACTCATGCGTTCGAACACTTGAATAGCATCGCCGTTGAATTCCGAACCCATTTCTTCAACATGCAAAGCCGTGCCGCCATTGAACGACTGGGCGCGAAATTGGACGGCGTGTTGCGGCAGCACCAGATCGCAAGCAACGGCACTTTGCGCGACACTTGCGTGTACAGCATTCTCGATCGCGAGTGGCCGACGGTGAAGACCCATCTCACTCATCGGCTGAACCCGGCCTAGGGACATCCTGCGCTAGGCGGGTTTCCAGAAAGTGATGATTGCCCCTCCCGCGATCACCAGCCCGCCACCGACCAGGATGGGCATCGTCGGGAGAGTGCGGAAGGCGATGAAGTTGATCACCTGCCAAACCACGAAGAGAGTCGCAAGGTAGAGCCCAACCACGCGGCCGAACTCGATCGGCGCAAGGTTTAAAAACGATCCATAACCGAATAGCAGCGCCGCGCCGGCCAGAAACAGCGCGATACGGCCCACGCCCACATGATTGTAGATCGCCATTCGCACCACGGCGTCGCCGCTGACTTCCAGCGTCGTTGCGATCACCAGTAGAATCAAGGGGTGCACACTTTGAAAAATCTTCAGCATTGTACTTTCGCCTTCGGTGAATCTGCGCGATAGATTTCGTCAACAACCTCAGCCTATCAGAGACCGGTGCTGCCCTGCCGCATCGCCGCTTTGCAACTTTATCCGGTCAGCGGTGTTCTGGGTCTAAACGAACACACTCCAGTGCGCCATCCACCTACCGGGCCAGACCACTCGACCGAGTTCACGACCTTCATGCGTGCGTATCAGGATATGGTTTTTTCGACCGCCGCCCGCCTGGCAGGCAATGACCGGCAGGCCGAGGACATTGCGCAGGAAGTTTTCCTGAGAGCCTATGAACATTTCGCGCATCTCCGCACCAGTCCGACGGCGGGGGGCTGGCTCAAGACCGTGGCCACCAATTTGACGCTCAATCATTTGAGCCGGTATCGCAGGCGTTGGCGCTTGTTCTCGGAGCTAAGACCGGCAGCCGCCGACGAGGGCTCGCCGGGACCGGAACTGGGGGAGCAGCCGGACACGCTGCTTGCAGACCTCGGTGCGGAACAGCGCCGCGTACTGATCGACGGCGCGCTGCGTCAACTTCCCGAGCATCAGCGGCTGGCACTGGTGCTGTATCACTTTGAGGATCTCTCCTACGAGGAGATCGCGGTCAAGCTCGGCGCTTCGCTTGCCAAGATCAAAACCGATATACGCCGCGCCCGCGCGGCGCTGCTGCCCGTCCTGCAATCGAGCGGCATCGCCGCCGGCACCCTGGAAAACTGAAATGACCACGAATGAATCCCGGGAGGCGCTGGAACGGCTGCTCGATCGCACGCTGCGTGAGCTGCCCTTGCGGCGCGCGCCCCGGGCGCTCGAGACACGGGTGATCCGCGAACTGGAGCGTCGTGCCGCGCTTC
>DATBCB010000387.1:0-2616 GCA_036270675.1 Acidobacteriaceae bacterium
GTCCACAGCAGCGAAGCACCGTAGCCAAGATAGCCCGGCCCGGCGGCGATCATCCAGGCCAGCACACCAAGGCACGCCAGCCCCGCCCCGCTAAGCGCGAAGAGCCGGTTGTCCGGAACCAGCGACGACGGCCCTGCATCCTGCGTTCGCGACAAGGTATCGGCAGCCAGCAACTCCAGAAACGGGTCACCGCCCTCGCGTTCACGTTCATGGAAGGTCGTCAGCCTCTGCTCAAGCCCTGAATGCGCCGCCTCAGCCTCACGCACAACACGCGCCCGCGTCAGCCGCATCAGTGGGAGCGCAACGCCAAAGCCCGCCACCGCAGCCAGCGCAGCCAGCAGCGCCAGTCGAGCCCCCGTGACTCCATGCGCCGGAAACGCATAATGATTGAGCAGCAGCACCAGACCAACCGTAACGACGAGCGCCGTGCCGGTAAAGATCGCCGCGCCGCGCAGCCATGCTCCCAGCCGCAATCGATGCTGCAGCCGCGCGATATAGGAGTTGAGCTCATTCCGCTTGCTCATGCGTCCTCCCGCTGCGTGCCCATGTAGCCGCTGGCAACCACCGTCTCCGCCAGCGCCACAACCAATGCAAGTAGCATAACGTACCACCACAGGCTCACAGGCCGGTATTTCGCCTCATCCTCTGTGACGGCAGCTGGCTGTTTAGACGCTTCATCTCTGTTTCCGTTCCACAGCTGCTGCACATCGGGTGCAATCGGCTCCAGGTCCGATTCGAGCCGGTCGGGATTAACTCCAATCACTGCATCGCGTCCGTTCGCAAATCGAACCTGATAAAAGCCCGCGCGCCGCAGTCGAAAGGTTTGCACCGTCCGCGCCTCATTCAGCGAGAGCGGCCTGCGCCCGTCGGGGTCGATCACCTCCACATTCGCGACCTGCCCAATCGGCTCGACCCCGGAGCGGAGTTGCACGAACGAGTCCACCAACCGGGAGCCGCTCAGCCGCTCACTGCCCGAGAGATACCGTGCCACCTTGTCAACAAACGCCACAAAAACCGGATGCAGCGGCAGGTCATTGGTAAGATTCTCCAGCCCGGACGTGAGCAGCAGCACATGGCCTTCGCCGATCTGCCGATCAAGCAACAACGGCGTCCCATCCCCCAGACGCGCCGCCACTCGCGCCTGTCCCGGGTCGACTACTGCGGCATAAAAGACCTTCGTCTCCGCCCAGCCTCCCTTGTCGCGCCCCGGCTGCGCCTGCTCGAGCGCAGGATGCGTGAAGTCCACCTGGCCCACCGTCGCCGCGCCACCGCTGCGGACATAGTCGTGCGCATCCTTCACATCGCCTCCCCACAGCGGAATCCGCGCGTGATGCCCTGCCCCCGTGCCCAGCGCGATCAAAACGCTGCCTCCCTTCGACACATACTGCGCCAGCGTGTGCTCGAAGATCGACGGCAACGTGACCGCATCCGACAGCACCACAAAAGCGTACTTCGACGGATCGAGGTCCGTGGTCTGTTCTCCAGTCAAAGACTGCAGCACGAACGAGGTTTGCGTCGCCGCGCCCAGTGCCGCACCAAAGTACAGCGGCGACCGTGTGTCCTTCGCGGCGTGAACGAATAACACCCGCTCAGGGTCCGATCGCCGTATCACGAAAACGCTTCTGTCGTCCGCAGGAAAGGCATCGCCGCCTCCCTCGATCCGCAGTTCGCAGCGGTTGAATCCATATCCCACATCGAGCGGCGCAAACTGCACCGTCGCGCGCCCATTGGCCGGAACCTCCACCTTGCGCGTCGCCACCGCCTTCCCATTCACCACAAACGACACCGTCTTCTCTGCCGCCGGAGTTCCGAAGCCCGCCACCACAGCCTGCACCCGCGATCGCCTGGGGTCCTTCGGGTCGGCAAGTTCAGCCGGTGCGCTTACACTCTCCACTGTCCAGTTGGGCGGCACGTTGCCCTTCGCCGCAGCATGCAACACCAGCGTCACGTTCGCCGGCAGCACCATATCGGCAAAATTCGCAGGCATAGCCGTGCGCTGCATATCGCTGAACAGATGCAGATCGATCGGCCCATGCACCGTCTCGCCCAGCGCCCGGATGCTTCGACCCAACTCGCCGAAGTTCGCATGCCCATCTCCCTGCTGAATGCTCTCCAGCGCCGAGCGCAGTTGCGCTTCATCAGCTATCGGCTGCGTCAGCACCTCGAACTGCCCTCCAAGCGCCATCACCTGCGCCCTCTGCGAATGCGGTTTCGCGGCCAGCGCAGCAAGCGCCTGCTGCTTCGCATCTCCGAACCGTGTCCCCGCGCGCATGCTGAAGGAATCGTCCAGTACGATCAACAGCAAATGCCCATTCACATCTGCAGCAGGCCGCCGCACAAACGGGTCCGCAAACGCCAGCACCACCAGCAGCACCAACGCAAACCGCAGGGCAAAGAGCAGAAGATACCGCAACCGCCGGTGCCGCGTCGAGCTCTGCGTACCCCGCTCAAAAAACATCAGCGAACTCACCGGCCGCGGTATAGTCACATGCTTCCGCAGCAGGTGCACGAAGACCGGCACGCCCAGCGCCGCCAGACCTCCCAGAAACCATGGCGAAAGAAAGCCCATCAGTTCCCCGCCTGCCGCAGCGAAAGATACTCGCGCAGCGCTTCATC
>DATBCB010000388.1:0-6317 GCA_036270675.1 Acidobacteriaceae bacterium
GTGTGCGCTTCTCCCGTTACGTAACTGAGAGGCAGAAATGAGTTATGTGGTTGTTACGGAGTAGCTTGCGAGTACGAGATTGACAGTCTAGGTTTCTGCCATCGCGGGCAATATTTCGTCCACGTCTACCCAATCGGTGGGGTAGTTGCCGGTGTAGCAGGCAGTGCAGAACATCGGCTTGCCGCCGCACGCTTCAAGCAACCCATCGAGTGAAAGATAGGCGAGCGAATCGGCTTCGATGAAGCTGCAGATTTCATCGATGGTGTTGTTCGCGGCGATCAGGTCTTTTTTGCGCGGCGTGTCCACACCGTAGAAGCAGGGTGATGTGGTGGGCGGACAACTGATGCGCAGGTGAACTTCCCTGGCTCCGGCCGCGCGCACCATGCGAATGATCTTGCGGCTGGTAGTGCCGCGAATGATGGAGTCGTCGACAAGGATGATGCGCTTGCCGGCGAGAAGATTGCGGACCGGGTTGAGCTTGAGCTTGACGCCGAAGTCGCGCACGCGCTGCTCCGGCTCAATGAAAGTGCGGCCGACGTAGTGGTTGCGGATGAGGCCGAAGTTGAAGGGGATGCCGCTCTCCGCAGCGTAGCCGAGCGCAGCGGTGACGCCGGAGTCCGGCACGGGAACGACGAGATCGGCGGGCACACCGGATTCGCGCGCGAGCTGGCGGCCCATCAACTCGCGGCTCTCCTGCACCCAGCGGCCGTAGATGCGGCTGTCCGGACGCGCGAAGTAGACGTGCTCGAAGATGCAGCTGGTCTGGGGAAAGCCGGTGGCGTACTTGCGTGAAGTGATGCCGTCGGGCGAGATCATGATGAGCTCGCCGGGCTCGACGTCGCGGATGTACTCGGCGCGCAGCAGGTCGAAGGCGCAGGTTTCGGAGGCGAAGACGAAGACATCCGGTGCGCCGTCTTCGCCGACAATGCGGCCCATGGAGAGCGGACGAAAGCCTCGCGGATCGCGGGAGGCGAAGATGCGGTCGCGTGTCATCATGACGACGGAGAAGGCGCCGTCGATCTGCGAGAGCGAGTCGGCGATGGCATCGACCAGCGTGGTGGCGTGGGAGTGCGCGATGAGCTGGACGATGATCTCGGAGTCGGAGGTGGTCTGGAAGAAGGCGCCCTCGCGCTCGAGCTTGGCGCGGAGGTTGCCGAGGTTGACCAGGTTGCCGTTGTGCGCGATGGCGATGAGGCCCTTGGTGGATTCGACGCGGATGGGCTGCGCGTTGAGCAGTGCCGAATCACCCGTTGTCGAGTAGCGCGTGTGACCGATGGCGAGGTTGCCGGGAAGCTTCTGCAGGACTTCATCGGTGAAGATGTCGGCGACCAGGCCCATGCCTTTGATGTTCGAGAGGTGATGGCCGTCGGCGGTGGCGATGCCTGCGGATTCCTGCCCGCGATGCTGCAGCGCGTAGAGCATGAGATAGACCTGGCGCGCGGCTTCGGGGTGGGCGTAGATGGCGGCTACGCCGCATTCTTCGTGGAGGGTATCGGCGTCTTGCTCGCGCGCGATGGTTGTGTGCGAGGAGGGGAGAGTTTCCTCGATGCCGGGGATGCCTTGATAGAGGCGTTCGGTCATGCCGTCACCGTGTCGACGCTGAGGGCGGACTGGAGGGCGTTGGACCAGCTTAAGCGGAAGACATCGATGTTTTCATCAAATATCGGTTCGCCGTCGCGTAGAACCACTTTGAACCGATCACTGAGCGTTTTGCCAATAATGCTCAGGCGAATCTCGAATTCGGGAAACAACAGTTCCTTGATCTTGTCGAAGTCTTCGGGAGCGCAGGAGACGAGCACCGATGACGGCGGCTCATCGAAGAGTCGGATAGTTTCGCCCCCATTGGAATAGCGCTTCAAATCCAAATCCACTCCAACCGAGTTCTTAAAAGATCCTTCGACTGCTGTGACGAGGATTCCGCCGTCCGAGATCGGTCGTGCTGAGTGCAGCAAGCGATTCTCAGCGAGCATGATTAATGCTTTTTGCAAACGGGCTTCTTGCGCTAGGTCGACAATAGGTGAAAGTCCCCAAGTCTTTCCAAGCACGACCTTCGCAAACTCCGATGATCCGAACGAGATGCCCACGGGAGGCTCCATGAAGTCATCCTGAAGCAGCAGAACAAGATCTCCCGCTCGCTGGAAATCCGCCGGAACGGCTTTCGATACATCGTCAAGGATGCCGACGACGCCAATCACCGGCGTCGGATAAATCCCTTCACCCTTGGTCTCGTTGTAGAGGGAGACGTTTCCGCCCGTGATGGGCGTGCTCAATGCGGTGCAGGCTTCGGCGATGCCGTCGATGGCGGCGGAGAGTTGCGCCATGATCTCCGGCTTTTCTGGATTGCCGAAGTTCAGGCAATTCGTCGCAGCCACGGGTACGGCTCCGGTGCAGGCGACTTTGCGGGTGGCTTCGGCTACGGCGAGCTTCGCACCCTGCTTCGGATCGAGGTAGCACCAGCGGCCGTTGCCGTCGAGCGCCATTGCTAACCCGCGCTCGTGCCCTGGTGTTCCGGAATTTTTGATCCGCATCACGCCGGCTTCGCCCCCTGGGCCCTGCACGGTGTTGGTTTGCACCATGGAGTCGTACTGGTCGAAGACCCAGCGCTTGCTGCAGATGTTTGCGCTGGCCAGCAGCTTCTTGAGATCCGCGGTGTAGTCGCGCGGCTTCTTGAGTTCTTCGAGAATTTCTGCTGGCGGATCGAGCGGGACGGGCGCTTTCCAGATGCCGACGGGGCGGTGATAAAGCGGAGCGTCATCGGTGAGCGATTGGTTGGGAATGTCGGCGACCAGCTCGCCATGATGGCGGATGCGCATCTGCGGCTCGCCGATGACCTCGCCGACGATCACGCCATCGAGCCCCCACTTTTCAAAGACGCGGAGCACTTCGTTCTCGCGACCTTTTTCTGCGACCAGCAACATGCGCTCCTGACTTTCCGAGAGCATGATCTCGTAGCTGGACATGCCGGTTTCGCGTTGGGGCACGTTGTCGAGTTCCACGTCGAGACCGACGCCGCCGCGCGCGCCCATCTCGCACGTGGAACAGGTGAGGCCCGCGGCACCCATGTCCTGAATGCCGACGACCGCGCCGGTCTGCATCGCTTCGAGGCAGGCCTCGAGCAGCAGCTTCTCCATGAAGGGGTCGCCCATCTGCACGTTGGGGCGCTTCTGGTCGGAGCCTTCGGTGAACTCCTCGCTGGCTATGGTCGCGCCGTGGATGCCGTCGCGGCCGGTCTTGGCGCCGACGTAAATCACGGGATTGCCGATGCCGGTGGCCTTGGCGTAGAAGATCTCGTCCTTGCGAACGAGGCCGAGGGCGAAGGCGTTGACCAGCGGGTTGCCGCTGTAGCAGGGCTCGAAGCGCGTTTCGCCGCCGAGGTTGGGCACGCCGAAGCAGTTGCCGTAGCTGGCCACCCCGGCGACGACGCCTTCGACGATCTGGTGGTTCTTGCGGACGATCGCGGGATCGGATTCGCCGTCCTCGGTCGAGAGAGGACCGAAGCGCAGCGAGTCCATGACGGCCAGCGGCCGCGCGCCCATGGTGAAGATGTCGCGCAGGATGCCGCCAACGCCGGTGGTCGCACCCTGGAACGGCTCTATATAGGAGGGGTGGTTGTGCGACTCGATCTTGAAAGCGCAGGCCCAGCCGTCGCCAATGTCAATGATGCCGGCGTTTTCGCCTGGTCCCTGAACAACGCTGCCGGGGCCGGAGGTGCGCTCGCCACGCGTGGGCAGCCGGCGAAGGTGCACGCGCGAAGATTTATAGGAGCAGTGCTCGCTCCACATCACGCTGTAAATGCCCAGTTCTGTGAGGGATGGAGTGCGGCCCAGCGCTTTCTCGATGAGCGCGTACTCTTCGGCCGTGAGGCTGTGCTGCTTCAGTAGCTCGGGAGAAATGCTGGCCGGTGCGGGCACCGCAGGGATCGTCCTGGTTGTCATGGCGATACCTATATTGTCGCATGATCAAACCGGATTGAAGCAGGGTGCCGGCGCTCGCATTTCTGCGGCGGGAAGGTTGTGCTGTGAGCCCAAAGAATCGGGCCGAAAAGCAAAAGGCGGAGTCTCTTTCGAGACTTCACCCTCTGCTATCCGAATTTTCGAAGATCTGGATAGGCTTCCCAGATCACAACTTGTCATCCGCGATTATGGGGGACATTCGAGCTCAGCCCGAGTTTCCCTCACTCTCCCGTCGTAACGGTAGTTGTACGAGTTTCTTAACTGCCATTCGCAAGATTCGTCGCCGATTTTCTTGCAGGCCATAAGTTACTCTCTCCTTCTGGAAGATTGCTCTTCCCTTGTTTATTAGGACTCGGTGCCGCGAGAGAAAGTTCTCGGCTTTGCATTTTGTGCATTTGTGGAAAAGGAGTCAGACTCGGGCGGCCTGCGCTATCGCGCGGATGTGCTCGGGGCCAGTGCGGCAGCAGCCGCCGATCCAGTCGGCACCGGCATCGCGCCAGGCAGCAGATAGTGCGCTGAAGCTCTCCGGCTCGCAGCTGCCGGTCCAGCTTCTTGTTTCTGCGATCCAGGTCTCGCCGGAGTTGGGGTAAGCGGCGATGCGTTTCGTACTCACGGCGCGGATCTTCCGTATAAGTGGCGCGATATAGCGCGGCGCGGTGCAGTTGATGCCGATGGCGATGATCTGGTGAGCGGAGTCGAGCAGCCGGGCGCAGGCCTCGATCGGCTCGCCGTGGCCGGTGCGGCCGTCGTCGCGACAGGTGAAGCTGATGTAGGCGGCGAGATCTGGAAAGCGCGTGAGTGCGTCGAGGATGGCTTCGGCCTCGGCGAGCGAGGGAATGGTCTCAAAGGCGAGGAAGTCGGCTTCGGTGTCGCGCATCGCGTCGATGCGTTCGGCGTGGAAGGCGACGAGCTCGGCATGGCCAATGTCATAGTTGCCGTGGAACTCTGCGCCGTTATGCAGCGCTGCGCCGTAAGCGCCGAGCGAGCCTGCGATCCAGATGCGCCGCGGTTTGCGGCCGGCGTTGATTTCGGATTGCGTGTATTCGCGGCGTGCCTGCACGGGGAGCGCGACGCTGTATTGGATCGCAGCGCGGGCATCGTCATCGGTGAGCCCGATCTCGCGAAAACCCATGGCGGAGAGCTGATAACTTGCGGTGAGCAGGCAGTCGGCGCCGGCTTCGAGATAGCTGCGATGGACGGCGAGCACTTTTTCGGGCTGCGTGCGAAGCACTTCGCCGGACCAGAGTGGAGTTTGGAGATCGCAGCCGCCGCGCTCAAGTTCCGTGGCCAGGCCGCCGTCGAGCACACGCAGTCCGGTGAGGTCGAGCTGGTCGCGCGGGGTCATACACGTTGTCTACCGGCTTCGCGGCGCGGGCGCAAGCGCCGGGGCCACAGAAGGGATTCTGCGCGGCATCATTCTGTTACACTTGCAGGAGTGCGCTCGAGTTTTCAGCCATCCTTACCAGGACGATGGCGCCGGGCGTTCCCAACGCAAGTCGGTCGATCGGGGAGTGGCTCAGCCTGGTAGAGCACCTGGTTCGGGACCAGGGGGTCGGAGGTTCGAATCCTCTCTCCCCGACCATTTCGCGTCGCTCAGTCCCTGCATCGAGTAAATAGACATGTCCTTTGCGCAAAGAATTAGGCGTCATGCAGTGGCTGTTTCAGAATGACACCGAACTGCCCTTTGTTGTTGAAACGCCGTAGATCAGGGTGGAGCGGCTCCGCCTCGCAAATCATGGATTGCTGACCCGGAAACGCTTGAGTGAAGGACCGGAAGCCCCAGTTCGCATCGACATCATCCACGACGAATGCGCCCATGGATCCTGTAGCCGCCCAGGCTCGATCCAGCTCGAAACGTACGTTTCGTTCACTGTGAAGGCTGTCGTGAATGAAAAGGTCAATCTTGCTCAGGCGGGAGAGCAACCTGGGAAGGCGGCGCCTGCTTGAGCCTTCGATGTAGGACCATCGATCCGCATGCCCGTCGCCAACTGCTGCCGCGACCTGCTTGCGCCAATGGCTCTCCAGCGGAGGAAGGTCAATACTCCAGAGATAACCGTCGCCATTCCTCGCAAGCGCCTCCAGAATACAGCGCGATGTAACGCCGTGAGCGACGCCGGTTTCGACAACCTTTTTCGGCCGCATGTGGCGAATCAGACACCATATCGCCCTCACCATTCCGGCGTCGCCATCGTTCCACGCTTGAAAGCTCTCCGGACCGGGGCGAATCCCTTTCGCTTCCAGTTCTCGCATCACGTTGGGCCACAAAGTCCAGAACTCCGCAGCCTCCTTGCACGGCCATGGCACCCCGAGAGACTCATGCAGCCGCTGTTCCCAGTTGTTATCGGACTCGTATTGGCATGCGGG
>DATBCB010000389.1:0-3294 GCA_036270675.1 Acidobacteriaceae bacterium
TTCCTTCTATCCGGTGCGGGAGAACTTCCGCTTGACCGGCGAGGGGAAGCAGAAGTTCACTGAGAAGGTGAAGAAGGATCCGATGGAGCTCGCGGGGCAGAAGGTGAAGCAGGTGGTGCGCACCGACGGCCTGAAGCTGATCTTCGGTGATGGCTCGTGGGTGTGCTATCGCCTTTCCGGCACGGAGCCGGTGGTGCGCGTCTACACCGAGGCGCGCGATGAGCAGGAGAGCGCGACATTGACGCAGGCTGCGAAGGATTGGGTCCTGCAGTAACCAGAAGGGAAGCAGCGTGGATCAGGCAGTACATACCGCAGGTACGCGTCCCCAGGCGCGTTCTCAGGCGCAAAGCGGCAGGCTCGCGCGGCGTTTCACCGTCGCGACGGCCGCGTATGGACAACGGCGCCGCATCGCAACCGTCTTCGCCATCGTGATCGCTGTGCTGGTGGGCTACCACGCGCTGTTCGGAGCGAATGGAGTGGTGGCCTATCGCGCCAAGCGCAGCGAAGATCGCGTGCTCGCGCAGCAGCTGGAGAAGATGAAGCTCGACAATGCCCGACTCAAATCGCATGTCGAACACCTGAAGACCGATCCGGATGCGATCGAGTTTGAGGCGCACACGCGGCTACGCTACACCAGGCCGGACCAGGTGATCGTGCTCAACAATAATGCCAACACCGCTACGCAACATACGAGCCCTGCTTCGTCAACTGCTAATCCCGCTGCGCCCAAATCCAAATAACCCTTCGGCTGCAGAGGAACCAAGCCGTCGCGCTGAGTTCGCGCAGCCGCGGTTTATACTGGCTCTATGAGCACAGCCGCGCCGCGCGATCGATATCTCTTTGGCTCACTAGAGAGCAGCGCCAAGAACCAGATGAAGGTGCAGGAGGCGAACTTCGGCGAAGAGGCGCCGGAGGGCATCATCCTGACGTCGCTGGATTTTGCGGTGAACTGGATCCGCAAGAGCTCTGTATGGCCGATGACATTCGGTCTCGCGTGTTGCGCGATTGAGATGATGTCGATGGGCGCGGCGCGCTTCGATGTGGCACGCTTTGGCGCAGAGGTGTTTCGTCCCTCGCCGCGTCAGTCCGATCTGATGGTGATCGCGGGCCGCGTCTCGCAGAAGATGGCACCGGTGATTCGCCGGCTGTGGGAACAGATGCCGGAGCCGAAGTGGGTCATCTCCATGGGCGCATGCGCTACGTCAGGCGGGGTTTTCAACAACTACGCGCTGGTGCAGGGCGTGAATCAGATTATCCCTGTGGATGTGTACGTTCCGGGGTGCCCTCCGCGTCCGGAGCAGCTCATTTATGCCATCACTCTGCTGCAGGAAAAGATTCTGCGGGAGCGTGGCAGCCTGAAGCGGACCCTCAACCTGACCTAAATAGCATCAATTTCAGCGAAATAGTGCTTGAATTGACGGGAGATGCCATTAGGATGGTGCAGTCCAGGATTTGTCCTGGACGGGTGCACCTTTTTTGTGGCGGTTGCCTGATGGTCATGGAATGGGTTACTCCACTGATGCTCTGGATAAGCTATTGAAAATTCGAGGCAGCTCACCTACTAGAATGTGCACTAACCTAGGCAACGCAGGGTAGCTTTCAATCGTGCTGCCTGCTCGTTGTCTTCCGGATGGCGAAGGTGTTCTGGGGTATGATGGGACACTCAAGTGCCGTTCGTAATTGATTTGTATGACTTTGTACGGTTGCGGAGGATAGACGCATGCATTTACGTCCGTTGCATTCTCTGAGCCGGACTCTGCTCGTAACTTGCGCGGTAGGCCTGGGAACAACGGCTCTCTTAGCGCAGGACACGACGAATTCGCCGTCGACGCCGACTCCGAATTCAACGCAGACGCCGCCTCAGCCCACTCAGGCGCCCACGGCGCCTCAGACTACTCCAGACCAGTCGTCGAGCAGCGCTCCGGCGGCCGCACCTGCCGCTCCTGCCGCTGGATCGACCGCTCCGCAAGTTCCTTATGCTTCGCGGATCGATATCTTTCTGGGCTACTCGTATCTGGCGCCCCACGGTTCTGTCACCATCCCCGGCGGCGCTAACGTAGGCGTCAATGGACCGGTCACGTACTCGGCTATCGACGCCGGCGCGATCGGCAGCGGTACCTACTACTTCAATCGGTATGTAGGCGCTCAGGCCGAGGTCAGCGTTCATCCTGATGGAAACAATGACGGCGCGACGGTAACCTCGGGCGGCATCGTGTTCCGCTACCCGACGGAAGACATTACGCCATTCGTGCATTTTGAGGGCGGCGCGGTTCGTCTGGGCGGTCCCTTCAAGCAGCCATACACCTGGGGTCCGGCAATCACGGCTGGCGGCGGTCTCGACTACGGGATCAGCAATTTCATGAACAATCACCTGGCGATTCGCGTCTTCCAGGCCGACTACCAGTACTATCACGTCAATTTCGGTCCGCAGCTCCCGTATCCAACCGGAGGACGCGCCAACCTGAATGTGGTCCGTCTGAGCGCTGGTCTGGTCTATCGCATGGGCAACATCACGCCGCCTCCTCCAGTCGCATACCAGTGCGCTGCGAGCCCGGCGTCCGTTTACCCCGGCGACCCGGTTACCATCACGGGTACCCCGACCAACCTGAATCCCAAGAAGAATCCCACCTACACCTGGACGGGTAACAACGGCGTCAAGGTTACCGGCGACAGCACGACCGCCAACGTGGACACCAATGGTCTGAACCCGGGCAGCTATACCGTGACCGGCCACGTTTCGCAGGGACAGAAACCCGGCCAGTTCGCCGACTGCACCGCGAACTTCGAAGTCAAGCAGTTCGAGCCGCCGACCATCAGCTGCTCGGCCAATCCGACCACTCTGAAGCCGGGTGACAGCGCGACGATCACTGCACAAGGCGTAAGCCCGCAGAATCGCCCGCTGACCTACACCTACTCGACCTCGGCTGGCCAGATCAACGGCAACAACAACACTGCGACCCTTAACACCGCTGGCGCGCCGGCCGGTCCGATTACCGTGACCTGCAACGTGGCGGATGACAAGGGTCAGACGGCCTCGACCACGACTTCGGTCAACATCGAGCAGCCGCCACCGCCGCCGCAGCCCAAGACGCAGACGCTCTGCACGATCAACTTCGATCGCGATAAGCGCCGTCCGGAACGCGTCGACAACGAAGCCAAGGCCTGCCTGGATGACGTAGCCCTCAACCTGCAGCGTCAGTCGGATGCGACTGCTGTTGTGGTTGGCGACTCGGCAACCGACGAGAAACAGGGTCCGAAGCTGGCAGCGCAGCGCGCCGTCAACACCAAGGACTA
>DATBCB010000390.1:0-2050 GCA_036270675.1 Acidobacteriaceae bacterium
GCGCCCGCCGCGTGCGGCCACGCCGCCGCGGCGCCGCCAAGCAGCGTGATGAACTGGCGCCGTCTTAGGTTGGGCATGGGCTCCTCCCCGGAACCCGCTGTGCCAGCTTACCGCAGGCGCAGGATGCCCCGGAAGCGCCCGCAGGTCCTTGGGGCAGACCTGAATCGTTCTGAATCGAGCCGCCAGCCGGCCTGTCCACGCCGTTTAACTCCCGCAGCTAGCCGGTCGAACGCCGCCATCGCGGTCTCGCGCGTCGGCCCGTAGCCTCGGCGCGCGCGTATGTGGGCGTTGTGCGTGCAAACGTGGCGGAATACGACCTCACCGAGGTGTGTCATCGCTCGCGCGGCAGGCCCGTGATCCGGTGCCCAATCTTAGCGTGAAAAACGTCCGGGTGGCGGTGCTTCGGGCCAGCGACTAGGCAGCCACCTCGGCGCAGGCTGAGACGGCGCGGATTGCCCCTCGGTGCCTCCGGGCCTCACCGCCTCGGTGGAATCGGGGATTGGCGGTTTCTTTGGAGGAAGCACAACGGTCTGCCGTTGCAGTTTGCGCGCTGCCTCCATCGGCCGTGGGTGCCGCTTGCTTGGCTCCTTCGGCTTTTTCTCCACCGGTGGAACCACAGGAATCTTCTCCGGTGGAACCACAGGTGTCGCTTCTGGCAACTCATGGGCAGACACGCCGCGTCCGCTCGGGAGCTTTTGGGACTCGACCCATCGCAGGAAGGTCTCTTTTAGCTCCTCAATCGCGGCGCACCCCGAAAGGCTAAAGCTCGCGGACACGGCAATTGAAGCGAGCGCAACCCGAGCACAGGCGCGCATTGAAACCCTCGTGATATGACCGTCGTCCGTAGGAGGTGCCCGAGGGTGCCATGGTTATGGTTTCCGCGCGGTTAACTCGCCGCTGGCGGCTCTCGTACCGCCATGACTTGACGAACGCGGCCATCGCCGCCCCGCGCGTCGACGGGCTGGCTAATTGCCCGGAGAGCGGCGGAGCCGGGGCGCTTGGACGGTCCTGCCCGTTAGTCTCCGAACAACGCCCCGCGTAATTTCTTCAATGCGTCTTCACATAAAAGATCGGGATTCCGCTCACCGGCCCTGGCAAGTTCGACGATTTGCCTGGCGATGATTCCGTTCGCAAAATCGTCCGCAAGCCCGAGGGCTGCTCGCGTCATTTCAAGTGCGACATCGAGAACCCGGTTGGTTTCAGCATCAACATCGAAGTCGCCTAAGTAGCTCGCGAAGGCCATGGCAAATCCCCGCTGAGGGCAATTCCGTCAGGCGAGCAGACTCGCTTGTAGCGCCATTTATTCCCAGCGCCATCACCCCGGCGCCTCCAGCCTGCCCAGCGCGGCCCGCAAGTCTTTGGGACAAACCTGAATTGTTCTGAATCGAGGCGTGGGGCGGCCTGCCCCTCAATGATGCCTGCGCAGTCACCCGGATTTTACGTATTCATGTCAGCTAGCATGGAGCATTTTCAGCAAATGCGCTGAATTTCCGCTGCTCCGCAATCGCGGCCTTGGTGCGCTCGCCGTGACGGTACTGGCCATTGCGCTCGCCAGGAGGACCGCCGCTACCGCTTGCGCTGACGTGCAATAAATCCGGCATCATTCTCGCCGCCCGCCGCCATCGCGGCAGCCGTGCGTCGGCGTGCACGCTATGCAGCGGGGGCGGCGGTGGCGGCTTCGGTGGCCTCGGTGGCGGTGGCTTAGGTGGCTTTGGCGGCAGCATGGGCAACCCATTCAACTCATTCGATCATCTCGGTCGAGCGCATGGAGGCCGAGGCCATGTTTGGACTACGGCAGCCTGGACAAAGTGATTTCACCATTGCCCGTAGCGCTCGTCGAAGGGCGTTGACGCGCGGGGTGGTATCCCCCAGGCACCACCGATAGCCTGGGCACTCGAAAGGCTAAAGCCCTTCATCAGGTCGATCAGGCCGTCACTCAATCGAAGATTCGGAGGCGTCCTGTCGACAGGCTTTACGCGCGCCATCTCGATTTGCGGCAAGGTTGCTGTCGTCGCTTCGGTCGCCCGCATTGTCGCCGACTCCTGCGCAT
>DATBCB010000391.1:0-5452 GCA_036270675.1 Acidobacteriaceae bacterium
GCATCCTTTGGCAACATCCCGTGCTGAGGCGCTCCACACGCGGGACACGCTTCGGCCTTGGGCCCGATCTCTGCTCCACAGCACGCACAAAAAGCCGCCATGATGATCTCCTGTTTCAATCGTAGAAGGTTTTCAATTGTAGAAAGGTCACATGAATGGATGACTCAACTGGCGCGCGAGATTCGAGATAGAGGCAGCGAATCCGACATGCGACGGAGAATTTCTGTCGGCTTCTGCAGCGCCCAAGACGAGAGCCATTTCCTTTCTCTTGACGCCTGACCGAAGTGATACCCTCGACTGTCCTATGAGCGCCGCTCCGATCAAAATCATCGAATGCCCGCGCGACGCCTGGCAGGGCCTGCCCGTCCCCATCCCCGACGAAGTCAAAGCCGATTACCTGCGCGCTCTCGTCGCCGCCGGCTTCCGCCACATCGATGCCGTCTCCTTCGTCTCCGCCAAAGCCGTCCCGCAGATGGCCGGCTCCGAGCAGGTCCTCGCGCTCGCAGATCTGCCCTCGCTCATCCCCACGCCTGCTTCAGACGCACTCGAAGTCATCGGCATCGTCGTCAACACCAAAGGCGCAGAGCGCGCCATCAACAGCGGCGGCGTCAACACGCTGGGATTTCCTTACTCCATCTCGCCCGGCTTCCTCGAGCGCAATCAGCACCAGACGCCCGAAGAAGCCATCGATACCATCGACACCATCGGCTCACTCGCCTACAAGGCCGGCCTCGACATCGTCGTCTACATCTCCATGGCCTTCGGCAATCCCTACGGCGATCCGTGGAGCGTCGATGAGGTCGTCGCCGCCTGCGATCTTCTCGCCGACTCCGGCATCGAAACCATCTCGCTCGCCGACACCGTCGGCCTCGCCACTCCCCAGCTCATCGAAGAGGTCGTCGCCGCCGCCGTAGCCAACACTCCGCAGATCGAACTCGGCGTGCATCTGCACGCGCGTCCGGCCCATGCCGCCGCCAAGATCGCCGCCGCATACCGCGCCGGCTGCCGCCGCTTCGACTCCGCCATCGGCGGCCTCGGCGGCTGCCCCTTCGCGCAGGACGTCCTGGTCGGCAACGTAGCCACCGAGACCGCGCTCGCCACACTGGCCTCGCTCGGCGCGACCCTCCCGCCGCTGAAAGATCTCGCCCCGGTAATCGCCGCCAACCGCGCCATTGCGGAAAACTACAGCGGCGTGAAACAGTAGACCGTTTTCACAAAGATGTCGACCCCTGAGAGCCATCGACACAGCTTTTCCGTCAAGAAAAGCTGCTCCTCGTAGTATGTGGATTGGGCCACGGCATTGTGAAAACGGTATAAGCGGTTCTTCTGTCGATCATGGGCAATTGGAGAAATGCTTGAATGTGGTGAGTCACTCATGTATCCCATCACTCTTGTCATCCTGAGCGAAGCGAAGTGCCCGCCCCGAGCTTGTCGAAGGGACCTGCAGTTTGTCTGCGTCACCACGACAAGCGGTGCCCCATCCTGTGCAACGCGAAGAGTGGGAGACTTATAGAAGACCGAAGGAAAGAGCGCCATGGCGAACTACACGACAATCCTCGTTGAAGAAACCCAGACCGAATCCGGCCGCATCCTCACCATCACCCTGAACCGCCCGCAGCGCCGCAACGCGCTCACCGCGACCATGATCCAGGAACTGACCCTCGCCCTGCGCGAGGCCGAGGATAGCCGCTGCGGCATCGTTGTCCTGCGCGGCGCAGGTGAGCACTTCTGCTCCGGCCTCGACCTCTCCGAGTTGCGCGCCATGTCCAACCGCTCGCTCGAGGAGCACCGGCTGGACTCGATGAACATCGCCGAACTCTTTCGTACGCTCTACAACCTCTCGCTACCCTCGATCGCCGAGGTGCGCGGCGCCGCGCTCGCCGGCGGCATGGGCCTGGCCACGCTCTGCGATTTCACTCTCGCCAGCGACGATGCGCGCTTCGGCTACACCGAGGTAAAGATCGGCTTCGTCCCCGCCATCGTGTCGTCGTTCCTGCTCCTGCAGGTGGGTGAGAAGCAGGCACGTGATCTCCTCCTCACCGGCAGGACCATCGACGCAGCAGAGGCGCACACCATTGGCTTGATCACCAGGGTCGTCCCCGGCGACCAGCTCGATGCCGCGATGAGCGAGCTGGCCACATCCCTGCAGGCCAATAGCCCGTCCTCGATGCGCGCCACCAAGCACCTGCTGCACCGTCAGGAGATCGAACGCCTCAGCCGCAACCTGCGCGCCGCCGTCAACACCAACGCCGAGCTGCGCGCAACAGACGACTTCCGCGAAGGCATCGCCGCATTCCTCGAAAAGCGAAAGCCCGTCTGGCCGTCCCGCTGCTGAAAAGACCGGCAACACCCAATACGAATCGTTATTGCCCATAAGCTCTCCCAATTGGCGGGCGCGCTCGCAGGCAGGCACAATGGACCCAGTGGCACATCAGCCGCCAGCCCGAAAATGCTCGGAGTACAACGAGGAGGCACCGCATGGCAACCGAGATGGAATCAGCAAACGCCGTCGCACAGCAGCTTGTGAAGGCGCTCACCGAGATCGATGCAGAACTGCTCGGCACGCTGTGTCGGGACGACATCGAATTGCAGGTGCCGGGCGCGCGGGAGGTCGATCTGACGGCACAGCGAACCGGCGTGAGCTCGTTTCTAGCCTGGGCCGCCGACGTCCAACGTTTCTGCGGCAAAACCACTTTTGCCATCGATCGCTACTTCGAGAATGGCTGCGAACTCATGGCCGCCGGCACCATGCGGATCGAGCGGCATCCCCGCATCTTCACCTCGCCATGTTCGCTGCTCCTACGCTTCGAAGCAGGAAAAGTCTCCTTCTTCCAGCTTCTGCTCGACACCTACGCGCTGGATAAATTCCGCGGCCAGATGGACTGAGTCTCTCCTGGTGCCGGGTGCCCCATCCTACGCAAGTGTAGGGTGGGTTGTTCCTCGAGAAACACAAGCCCAGCTGACCGTCCCGCTGCTAGCAGATGCATACCCTGCCTGAGCTAAACGGGATTGTTCTGTTCAGATGACCAAAAGCCAATAATTGAAATTTCAGGAAGAATCGAATGTCATCCAGCGCATCTTGAACGTAACTGCCAACCAAGGGATCGTTCTTGAGCGGTGCGAGTCTCGACAGGACTAACTCGATATCCAGTTGCTTATGAATGCGTGCGAGGTGACCAAGGCAGGTCGCCGCAAGGCCGCGTTCCTGAAAATCCACATGACTCAGAAAATCAAGGCACCTACCCTGAACCCACCTCCAGTCAGGGTCGTAGTAAGTCGCGCTGAGCAGAGCATCCAAGCGATCCATTTTGTCCGGACTGCGCAACATCAACTCGATCTGCTGCCGGTCTCTCTCCTGAACCTCTCGGTATTGCATTCAATCTAGCCTACGCCGGGGCCCCACCCTACCGCGGGTAGGGTGGGGGTGTTCCCAATCATCCAATCGACCCGAAGGGTCCACCGATTCCCATCACGGGAACCAACCACAAGATTTTGCCACTTGATACCTTCCAATTTGCTAGTCTAAAAATAGACACATTCCCAGTTACAGAACCGGAGACAAAAGCCACCATGCCGGTGGCTTTTTCATTTAGACGCGACCAGATATGTGCCCCTAACTCCAATTACTGGAAGAATTTAGCGATAAGTTCTTCAGAAAGAAGAATTTGATGTTCGGAAGAGCCCACATCCTCATGATTCGGCACATGTTGTACCGCTCTCTCCCGCACCGGAAGGGGGGAAGGGGAGGGGGTAACGTGACCGACCCCAGGCAAGAGTTCCGCCGCCAGCTCCGCTTCGTCCACCGCCATCCCGACCTCATCGCCAACCTCGCCCGCCTCCGTGCGGGATTGCCCGCAGCAGATTGGGTGCCCCATGTCCCTCTGTCGGGACATGGGTTTCACTCAACGTCGCCCAAAACGCCAGACGCGAGAGACAACGTAGCGAACCGAACAGAACGCGCCAAAGGCGCCTGTGCCCGGACGGCCAGTCCCGCCGCAGGCGCAATCGCCCGGACGGCCAGTCCGCGATCAGCTACTTCAGGCTGTTCTCGTGGGCACGCAATTCGGCGACGATGGTCGCCGCCGCGGCCCGCGCATCGTCGGAGCGGTCCGCCGGGAACGAGATCGCGCCCACCCGCGCATGACCGCCGCCGCCATAGCGCTCGCAGATCGTCGCCAGGTTCACCATCTCCTCGGGCTTCCGCTTGGTCCACGGGTTCGAGCCGACTGCCACCTTCGTCCGGAAGCTCGATTTGCTCAGCCCGATGTTGTACGTCGCATCAGGAAACAGATAGTACGGGATAAACTTGTTGTACCCATCAAGCTGCCGGTCGGTGATGTCGAAATAGATCACGCCGTCTTTCGACTCGGCGCGTTCGCGGATCAGCTTTACCGCCTCCTCGTGCCGCTCGAGCAGCGGCGGCAGCAGCGGCGCGATGAACGGCTCCTGGAGCACCGCCGCCAGCGGCTCCTCGGTCAGCAGCGGAATCATGCGCGGGATCAGCGTCGGGTCCGCCGTGGATTCGATGATCTGGGTCAGCTTCATCGCCGGCTCGGCCATTTCCACCGCGGCCTCCGGGCTCTCGTACAGCGCACCATCCACAATGTCGGCCCACTTCACCAGCTCGGCCACCGGCGCCGCGTCGAAGCCGAAGCAGGTCGAGGCAATATGCGTCAGGAAGCCCGCGCAGGAGGTATAGCTCGGGTCATAGAAGCGCCGCGTCGCGTAGCGGCCATCCGCCATACCCCGCCGGTAGTCCTCATGGTCCTCCGGCGTCAGAAAGGCGCTCAGGTGGTGGTCAAACCACCAGGTAATCTTCGGCGAAGCCGAATACTTGAAGTCGACAATCGCATTCTCATCTCCGATGAAGTCCGCTTCGTTGAAGAGCGCGCCCGCGCGGTGCACCAGCCCGTGATACCCATACGTGGCGGACGGCTCCACGCACTCGCGATGAAACCGCGCAAACAGCGAGGCCGAGCACGCCCCATCGAAACACTTGTCGTGATAAAAAACGCGAACCTTCAATACAGCTCCTTAACCAGACAGACGAATCCGACAGACGCAGAACTTACTCTAGAGAGAATGATTAGGATTGCCGGGGTTCTCTCCGCTGTCAAGCTGCCGCCGCCCACCATCCGATGACGGCGGTTACGATATGGTGTCTGTGTGCCGGCCAGCCGCCTGCGCCAAGGATGGCAAACCTATCGTGTATGCAACGTATCGAGAGACCATTTTGAGGCGGAGAGGGCGTTGGTTCCTCCGCTTGCTGCGCCTCTGTCTGGCGGCGCTCCTCCTGGTGGCACTGGCCGCGGGTGCTGGCGTGCTCTGGCTCCGCCGCGCCATGCAGGCGCAACTCCCGCAGCTCGACGGCGACCGCCGCACCATCGCGATCACCGAGCCGGTCACCGTCCAGCGCGATCACCAGGGCGTCCCCCACATCTCCGCCGCTTCC
>DATBCB010000392.1:0-4519 GCA_036270675.1 Acidobacteriaceae bacterium
GTCGGTTCCCTTCCTCTACGACAACACCGTCGGTGACGAGCCCTACAACAGCTGGATTGATCCCATCCTCACCAACGAATGGCAGATGCTCGGCTGGTCCAACGTGCAGGCGATGGCGAAGCTCAACATGCCCGGCGTCTTCACCCACGGCGACTTCGATACCTGGAGCCCCGGCTACCTCATGTTCCTTGCCGCCATGCACAATGGCATCAGCCGCCTCTATGAGACCTTCGGCAACGGCGGAGCCGATACCGTCGAGCGCATCCTCACCCCGGATGAGTACGCCCGCACCTGGTACAAGCCCAACCCACCGCTCCCCAAAGTGCTCTGGTCGCAGCGCGACAACAACAACTACGAAGAGACCGCGCTGCTCACTACGCTCAGCTACTTTGCGCAAAACTCGAAGCTCTTCCTGAACAACTACTACCTCAAGAGCAAGCGCTCCATCCTCAAGCCGGAGCAGAACGGTCCCGCAGCCTATGTGCTCACCGCCGACGATCCCTCGCCCAGCCGGCAGGTGATGCTGCTCCGCGTGCTGCACGATCAGCACGTAGAAGTCCAGCAGACCACCGCACCCGTCACCGTCGCGTTGCCGCAGCCACAAAAGGCTGCCGACAGCGACAAGGATGATGACGCGAAGGCCAGCAATCCCAAGCCGCCCGCATCGCGTACCTTCCCCGCCGGCAGCTATGTCATCCGCATGGATCAGCCCTACTCGCGCATCGCCGACGCACTGCTCGATCGCCAGTTCTGGTCGCCCGAAGACCCGCAGAAGCATCCTTACGATGACACCGGCTGGTCGCTCGGCCCGCTCTTCGGCGTCGACACCGCGCGCATCCTAGATGCTGTAGTCCTCAAGGCGCCCATGCATCTCGTTGACGACCCAACCGCGCCATCCAGCACCGCCTCCCTCTCCGGCGACACCTTCCTCATCGAGAATCACGCTGACCCATCGCTCATCACTCTGCGCTATCAGCTCGATCACGCAACCATCACTGCGACAGATGCCAGCATGACCTCCGGCGGTCACACCTACCCCTCCGGTACCTGGATCGTGCGCGGCGTGTCAGCTAGCGATCTCGAAAAAGCCGCAGCACCGCTGCACCTGCACGCCGTGGGCGCCTCGGACCTGCCCAGCGTCGCCTCGCATTCCGTGCCCGCACCCCGCATCGCCCTGATGCACACCTGGCTCGACACCCAACCCGAAGGCTGGTGGCGTCTCGCGCTCGACAACCTGCACGTCCCCTATACCTACATCAGCACCCAGACTGTCGCTGCTGAATCCGATCTGCGCGCCAAATACGACATCATTCTCTTCGCCCCCGTCGGCCGCAGCGCACAGCTCATCCTCAACGGCATCCCCATGTGGGGCAACGCCATGCCTTGGCAGAAGTCGGACATCACCCCCAACCTCGGCAGCATCGATTCCACCCCCGACATTCGTCCCGGCCTCGGCGAAACCGGTCTCGCGCACCTGCGCGATTTCATCAGCCAGGGCGGTCTCTTCATCGCATCAGAGGACGCCGCCGAGTTCGCCATCAACACCGGCCTCGCCCCCGGCGTCTCCATCGCGCCGCGCCAGGATGTGAAGGTCGTCGGCACTATTCTGAACACCGCTCTGGTTACGAATAAGGGCACATCATCCAGCTCCGTCCTCACCGGATACGCCACTGCGCCCGCCGTCTACAGCGAAGAGGGCCTATCCTTCAACGTCAGCAATCTGCTCACCGGCGATGGACGCCTTCGCGCCGAGGCAAAAACACCGCGTCCCACCGGCCGAGGCGGCCCTGACGATCCCGATATCCCGCAGGACCGCAGCTTCGCCGAGCCGCCACCGCTGCTCCGGGCCAAGCCGTGGGAACCCATGCCGCTCACCGTGGAGCAGACGCGCAACAACCCCTACGTGATCCCTGAGCAGGATCGCCCGCAGGTGCTGCTGCGTTACGCCGATGCCAAAGGTCTGCTCGTGGCCGGCCTGCTAGATCACGGCGACAAGCTCGCCGAACATGCCACGGTCGTAGCAGCTCACCTGGGCAGCGGCACCACGCTGCTCTTCGCCAACAACCCGCTCTACCGCGGGGAAACCATCGGCAGCTACGCGCTGGTCACCAACGCAATCCTCGGTTGGCAGTCGCCGAAGCCTTAGGGTCGGCGACGCGGTCAACGCTGTTGCGATACGATGCGAGGGCAGCAGGAGGAAACGATCATGCGCACACTCGGCAAAATGGTAGGTTTCATTCCGACGCGCGATGGCGATGCCGCACGCGTCTTTTATGAAAAGAAGGTCGGGCTGCGCTTCATCTCCGATGACCAGTTCGCGGTTGTCTTTCAATCCGGCGAGAACATGATCCGCATCGCCCGCACCGGATCGTTCACACCGGCGCCCTTCACCATTCTCGGATGGCAGTCCACCAACATCGAGCAGGACGTCCGTGAGCTGTCCGCGCGCGGAGTTAAATTTGAGCGCTACGACTACATGGGACCGCAGGACGAGCTCGGCATCTGGATAGCGCCCGGCGGCGCGAAGGTAGCCTGGTTCAAAGACCCCGACGGCAACACCCTGTCCATCGCCCAGGCCCCCTGATGTCCCGTCGCGTTCTCATCCTCGTTGTTGTCGTCTGCTGGTTTGCGCTTATCGTGTGGTCTGGCTATCAGCACCGATACGCGCGGCGCTCGACTGCTTTGTCGTCGACTACTGCTGCCGCCAGTGTCGAGTCCACGGCCTCGCAAGACACCGACGCCGTCACCTCGCCGCTACTCGACAAGCCCGCGCCCAATTTCGAGCTCCGCGATCTCACGGGCCGTCAGGTCTCGCTCGCCGACTACCGCGGCCAAGCCGTGCTCATCAATTTCTGGGCCACCTGGTGCGCGCCCTGCCAGGTGGAGATGCCATGGTTCATCGACCTCCAGCAGAAATACGCAGCGCAGGGCTTCACCGTCCTCGGCATTGACAAGGACTACCCCGAAGACTTGCCCAAAGTCCCCGGCTTCGCGAAAAAGATGAACCTGAATTATCCCGTCCTCTACGGCAACCGGCGGACCTATGCCGACTACGGCTGTTGCGACTACCTGCCGATGTCCTACTACGTCGATCGCGCCGGCGTCATCCGCATCGCGACGGTCGGTCTGGGCGAGCGCGAAACAGTAGAGAGCTATATTCGCGGCCTGCTTGAATCATCTCCGCCGCAACCCGATACGCAGATCACCGCGTCAACAGCGGCAACTCCACCCGCTGCGGCAAAATAGTCTCTGCCGTCGCCACACCGAGAAACCGGCCAAAGACCTCGTTAGACAACATGCGCCCGCGCAACGTCAGCGCGACGCGCTCAGCCTCACGTTGCAACAATCCATCCGCAATCAGGTCCGCGATCGAATTGTCGAACGCCGCCACGGCCACATTTCCAAATTCCGCGCGCAGCCAGCTCAGCGACACACCTTCCACCAGCCGCAGCGCAAGGAACCAGGCCTCCTCCAACTCCGCCGCGCGGTCCACGAACTCAACTTCATCATTCGCATCGTCCGCAAGATAACCGGCAAGATCATCCGTATTGCCGAAGCGCACTACATTGCCGAAGCCCACCAGGCCGCCGTCTCGACGCCGCAACATCGAGTGCGCATCCAACCCCACGCCGAGGTACGGCTCCCGGCGCCAATAGCGCAGATTGTGCCGCGACTCCTCCCCCGGTCGCGCGAAGTTCGAAATCTCATACTGTCGAAGTCCGGCACGCTCCAGCCGCTCGCATCCCGCCTCATACATCGCGGCTACTGCGTCGTCTGTCGGCACCAGTCCCGCACCATAACGTACGCCGCCGCCGATCAGTTCCCGCCCCAGCCGCGAATCCTCATCCACCTCCAGCATGTACAGACTCGCGTGCTCCACGCCGAGTCCGCACACCGCCTCCACCGACTCCATCCAACTCGCCATCGTCTGGCCCGGCAGCCCGGCAATCAGATCCACATTCACCGCCAGTCCTGCATCGCGCAGCCGCCGCACATCTTCTTCGACGATTGCGCGCGTATGCATCCGTCCCGTTGCCGCCGCCTCTGCATCGACCAATGACTGCACTCCCAAACTCACCCGCGTGGCCGATACTTCAACCATTGCTTGAAGAAATTCAGGAGCGATCTGTCCCGGGGCGCACTCAATCGTGACCTCCGCATCCTGCTCTACCAGGAAGTTCTCCCGCATCGCGGCAAAGATCGCCCGCAGCCGCTCCGGCTCAAGCGTGCTCGGCGTTCCACCACCCAGGTAAACGCTCCCCACCCGCTCCGGCAGCAGCCAGCCTTCGCGTTCTGCGCGGGCCCGCGCTCCACGAATTTCCGCGCAGACACGCGCCACATAGCGCCCATGCTCGCTCGCCGGAAACACTCCAGAAGCAAAGTTGCAGTAGGTACACTTCGCGCGGCAGAAAGGCACCGAGATATAGAGGCCAAGCGTCTCGCACATACATCTATTCTGCCAGCTACGTAAAATAGGACGGCATGCCCGAAGTCAGGTCCCGCAGCCCGCAGCAGCCCA
>DATBCB010000393.1:0-2546 GCA_036270675.1 Acidobacteriaceae bacterium
CCCCACTCCCATCACGATGGCGCCTGCCATCTGGTTGGTTGCGGTGCTCTTGTTCATGATGCGTCCGCCATCGACAACGCTGACCACCCGGCTCACACGCAGCCGGGCGATGCCGGGATCCCACTCCACCTCCACAAACTGTGCGCCAAAGGAGTGCGTCGAGTAATTGTGCGATCTGGGGTCGGCGCCCAAACCTCCACTCTTTCCATCGCCATTGGCGCTGGCGAGATTCGCCGTGCGCAGGATCTCCTGGTACGGAACCCCGCTCGCAGCAGGCTCGCCCTTCGCATGTACGCGACCTGCGGTCAAAGCCACAGAGCCTAGTTCCTTGCCTTCAAATGGCGAGCCTTTGGTACTGCATGCAACCTTTAGAATCAGGTTCACGGCGGCATTCGCGGCGTCGCTGATGGCCGGTATGAAGGTAGACGTCGCAGTAGAGCCGCCAGAGGTAGGGCCCGGCGGCAGCGAGCTGCTGCCTAGCACGACGTCTATCTTGCCGACCGGAATGCCTGTCTTATCGCTCACAATTTGAGCGATCACCGTATAAGTGCCGGTACCGATGTCCTGCGTTCCGCAGCTCACACGCGCTGTGCCATCGTTGCACAGCTCGACCGACGCCTGACAAACTCCGCGATTGGCACCCCAGGACGCGGCCGCGATACCCCAGCCAAGGATCAGATCGCCTTTGCGCATCGAACCGACCTCGGGCGTGCGCCGCGACCAGCCAAACCGCTCCGCTCCTACCTGCAAACATTCCTTGAGGTGCCGCGACGAGAACGGCCGGTTCTTCTCTTCATCCGCGAGCGTATCGAGCGAGATCCGCAGTTCCACAGGATCTCTCTTCAGCTTGATAGCAAGCTCATCCATCGCGGATTCGACCGCGAAGAGTCCAGGAACAGCGCCCGGACCGCGCATAGGCGTGGGTGTGCCGACATTGCGACGTATCAAGGCGGAGGTCACCTTCAGATTCGCCGTGCTGTAGAGGAAAGGCGTCGCCTCACCGCAGTTCTCGCGGATGTCATCTCCATAACTCGTGTGGTTGCGATAGTCCTGCTGCAGCGAAACCAACTTACCGTCAGCGGTCGCGCCCAGGCGCATGTGTTGCTGCGTGTTCGGTCGATGGCCGGAGTTCGAGAACATCATCTTGCGGTTCAACGTGAGCTTGACTGGCCGTTTGAGTTTGCGCGAGGCCGCCGCCGCAATTGCTGAATGAGGCCATGGGAAGAGCTTGCCTCCGAAGCCTGAACCGATAAACCGCGATATCACCTGGACGTTCTCCTTGGGCTCGCCCAGCACCTGTGCGATCACATTCTGATGGTTCATCACACCTTGCGTCGACTCATACAGCGTGTATCGCTTGCCGTCCCATACCGCAACCGTGGCATGCATCTCCATCGGGTTGTGGGTCTCCACCGGCGTGCTGTACACCTCGTCCACCTTCACCGCAGCCGAGAGGAACGCACGATCGGTATCGCCACGCTGGCTCATCACGCGAGGACCGCCCGGCTGACCTTCAGCGGGCAAGCTATCGGACAAGGAAGGATCCACGCTGAACTTCGCAGCTTCGTACTCCACCCGCACGGCTGCTGCTGCTGCCTGCGCCTGCTCGAAGCTCTCGGCAACCACCGCTGCGACGTACTGGCCCCAGTAGTAGACCGTCTCGTCTTCGAACGGAGGACGGCTCTCGCTGTTGCGGCCGTTAGAGCCACCGGGGCGTTCCGGTACAGCGGCATCACATTGCCGTGATGCATCACCAGTAACACGCCCGGCATCGCTTCCGCAGTAGTGCTATCGATACGCCGAATCGTGCCACTGGCTATGGTCGCACGGACGGGCACTGCATACACCATGCCGGGGAAGTTGAAGTCTGAGGCGTAGCGCGCATTGCCGGTCGTCTTCAGCGGACCATCGACACGCGGCACCATCGCACCGATGATCTCGGACGGCTGCGGAGCACTGGGATCGATCGCCTTCGGTGCCGCACCGTCCTGGCTGCCAATGAACTCAACAAACTCTTCAAACAACATAGAGATCGTCCTCCTGGAGGCGTGAAACGAGAGCGCCCCGCTCTTCGCTTCCGAGCACTACGCGGATTGCGTGGCTACCGTAAGTGCGCGCACAATGCAGCGTTTTGCCAGTTCGACCTTGAAACCGTTTTCGCTCGCAGGCCGTGCGTCCTTCAATGCCGCTTCCGCCGCTCTGTGGAAGGTTGCTGTGCTCACGGCATGGCCTTGCAATTCCCGCTCTGCCTCGCGAGACCGCCAGGGAACCGTACCGACCCCGCCCAGGGCGACGCGCGCATGCTCGATCCTGCCGCCGTTCACCTTGACGACGATTGCTGCCGACGCAAGCGCGAACTCGTAGGCAGCGCGGTCGCGCAGCTTCAGATAATGCGATCGAGCACCAGCAATGGGAGGCGGCAGCGTCACACTCACAATCAGGTCGCCCGGTTCCAGAACATGCTCCCGGTTCGGTGTCGCACCGGGCTTCAGATAGAACTCCTGAATGGGAATGCTGCGTTTACCTCTCACGCCCTGCACCTGAAT
>DATBCB010000394.1:0-2208 GCA_036270675.1 Acidobacteriaceae bacterium
CAGCAGCGGGATGAGTGCGGGCGGATCCAGGTTTGAGGAGTGGTTCGCCATCACGATCGATGCCCCGTGCGGCAGCCGGTCCATTCCTCTGACGACCACCCGCACACCGCCCAGCGGAAGACCCGCGCGCGTGATCCAGAAGCCGGCACGAAGCAGCAGCCTGGTATCGCGGGTGATCAGCGTCCATGGAAAAACAAAGATCGCCGCCGGCACCGCAAGCGCGGTCCAGACCAGGACGAGGATCAGGCTGCGCACGCGCTACGCCTTCGCAAAAGGCACCGCAGCCCTCGCCGAAGGCGAAATCGCATCCTGAGCCGAAGGCGAAATCGCATCCCGACCGGCAAGCCGCGCGGGCAGCTTCTCATAGATGCCGCCGAATCCGCCGTTGGAAAGAATGGCGACAACATCACCTGCTCGCACACCCGCGGCAACATGCGCGACAATCTCTTCCACATCCGCGGCCAGCATCGCATGATGTCCTTGTGCGGCCAGCGCGCGAACCACTGACTCCGGATGCAGACGCTCGCCCTCGGGAATGCTCTCCTGCTTGAAAACTCCCGCCAGCACCACCTCATCCGCCAGCGCCAGCGCGTCCACCAACTCCCGCTCAAACACATTTCGCCGCAGCGTGTTCGAGCGCGGCTCCAGCACCGCCCACAACCGCGACTGCGGATACGCAGAACGCAGCGCGCGCAGCGTCTCCCGGATCGCCGTCGGATGGTGCGCAAAGTCGTCGATCACCGTAACCCCACGCTCCACCGCACGCACCTCCAGCCGCCGCTTTACGCTTTTGAAGCTCGCAATCGCCTCCGCGATCGCGTCCCGGTCAATGCCCTGACCCGCCGCCAAAGCCACCGCCGCGGTCGCATTCAGCGCGTTGTGCTCGCCCGCCATCGGCAGCGCCAACTCGAGCCACGGCTTCCCGCTGCGCCACACCTGCCAATGCGTCCTGCCATCGCGGTGCGCCAAATCCCGCAACTGCCATTCGGAACCGTCGGCAAATCCATAGCGCTCCACCTTGCAGAATGCCCGCGCCACGCACTCGCTCACATTCGCGCTGCCATCGAATGCCACCACGCGTCCCCGGCACGGCACCAGGTTCACCAGCCGCTTGAATGCAATCTTCACCGCATCCAGATCGCGATAAATATCGGCATGATCGAACTCCACGTGCGTCAGGATCGCCGCATCCGGAAAGTAGTGCATGAACTTCGGTCCCTTGTCGAAGAACGCCGTGTCGTACTCATCGCCTTCGAGGATGAAGCTCGCGCTCGGGGCAAGCTGAAAGCTGGTGCCAAAATTCTCCGCCACGCCGCCGATCAGGAACGACGGCCCGCGCTCGCCACGCATCCGCGCTGCCGTCTCGTAGATCCACGCCAGCATGCTCGTCGTCGTCGTTTTGCCATGCGTGCCCGCCACCACCAGCGACTCCCGCCCGGTCAGGAACTCCTCATAGACCGTCTGCGCCATCGAGCGAAACGGAATCCGCTCGTCCAGCACATACTCCAGCTCCACATTCCCGCGAGAGATCGCGTTGCCGACAATCACCAGATCGGGTCGCGGGTCGAGATTCTTCTCCGCGTACGGCTCCATCACCGGGATGCCCAGCGTGTCCAGCAAGTCGGACATCGGCGGATACGCCGCCGCATCCGATCCCGTCACCGTATGCCCCTGCAGTTGCAGCATCCCGGCCAGCGACGCCATCGCTGTCCCACAGATGCCAATCAGATGTATATGCTTCGCTTCGATCTTCATTGCTCCTCTTCATTGCTCATCTTGACCAACTGGCGCGCGCGGCTCGATCCGCAGCTCCGCTGTCTCTGCACTCACCACCAGCTCTGCCTGCGCTCCAAACGGCAACGTAACATTGCTGCGCGACACATGTCCCGAACGCAGCCCATACGCGATGGGTCCGGGAAACCACTCCAGCACGGTCAGGATCACTCGCTCGGTAAGATCAGCCGGCGCGCTTGGCGAGTGGCAGTCGAGCATCTCGCCAAAGACGATTCCCGTCACGCCCTCCAGCTTGCCCGCCAGCTTCAGATGCTGCAGCATGCGATCGATCTGATAGGGCTTCTCGCCCAGGTCCTCCAGAAATAGCAGCTTGCCTTCGGTCTGCGCCGCGAAGCGCGTGCCCAGCGATGCCGTCAGCAGGCTCAGACAGCCTCCGTAAAGAACTCCGCGCGCTGTCCCCGGCTGCAATCCGCG
>DATBCB010000395.1:0-2820 GCA_036270675.1 Acidobacteriaceae bacterium
GCGCAGCCGGTCTGGCGCCACGCCGCCGTTGATCTGCCACGGATCCCATACCACCATTTCGCTCATGGGAATGCCCATCGCGTAGGCGGTATTGCGGCCGAGGTGCTGGTCCGGCAGGAAGAGGATCTTTTCGCGCCGGGCAAAGGCCCAGTCAAACGCGGCAGCTGCATTCGACGAGGTGCAGACCAGACCGCCGCGCTCTCCGCAAAAGGCTTTGATGGCCGCGGTGGAATTCATGTAGGTCAGCGGAACGATTTTGTTTTCGCCAAGTTCTGCGCTTGCCAGTCCTGCGCGTTCGAGCGACTCCCAGCAAGCCTCCACCTGGCTGATCTCGGCCATATCCGCCATGGAGCAGCCGGCGTTCAGGTCGGGCAGGATAACGTGCTGGTCAGCCTTGCCCAGCACGTCGGCGCTTTCGGCCATGAAATGCACGCCGCAGAAGATAACGTAGCGGGCATCCGTGCTGGCCGCGATCTTCGACAACCGGTAAGAGTCGCCGGTGTAATCGGCGAAACGGATCACCTCGTCGCGCTGATAGTGGTGACCGAGCAGAACCGTGCTCTTGCCAAGCTGCCGCCGGGCAGCCGCAATGCGCGCGTCCATGGTGTGGTCCGGCAGGATGAGGTAATTCTCAAGCGAGCAGGCTTCGCCCTCTACACCGGAAACCGGGGCATTCGCTACACGCGTAGCGAGGGTATCTTCTACTAGCAGTTCCATCGTCTTCCGCCTTCAGTCCGGCCGCCGTGGGCGCCGAACGGGGATGTTGAAAGCACTCTCAGGTTGCAGCCGGCTCGCTGCGAAGCTTCTGCCTCGCCCAGCCTGCGGGGATGTTGCAACCTCGTTACAACAGATGTTTGTCCGAATGAACGCGACGCAAAATCCACGCGCTGGACATTCCTTCTGTTATTCCCAGTGTAATACAGCGTCTAATACAACAAGTTGCGCGGCCCGCATTGAAACTGTTGCGCCCTCCTAAGACGTTCTGTAGACGTTCTGGGTGAGAGCGGATCCCAGGTCAGAACGGCTCGGCCCGCGCGCAAAGCCGATCCGTCCGCGGCGACGTCCAGCACAACGGGCAGGTCACGGGGCAGGTCACCCCGGCGAAAGGTATATTTGGAAAGGAATGCCACTGTCAGCCATCTTTTGCCTCTGCCTTTCTTCTCTGGCACACGTGGCGGACGCCCCGCTGCCACCCGTCCGGCTGGCTAACTTCGGAGTGGGCGATACCCTTTTCATCGTGGTGATTGCCCTGATCGTCTTCGGACCGAAGAAGCTGCCCGAAATCAGCCGCCAGGTCGGTAAGCTGCTCTACGAATTCCGCAAGGCTTCCAACGACTTCAAATTCCAGATTGAAGAAGAATTGCGCGCTTCCGAACAGGCTGAGCGACAGAAGGAGCTCTCCGCCCAGGCCGCCGTCTCGCAGCCGGCGACTCCGGTTGCCATCACTGCGGGCGAAACCGTGAGCGCGGAGTCCGCAATCGAGGGTGTCCGCGCCGATGTCCGGGCCCCTGAGCCAACCGATAGCCAGACTGAAGTGACGGAAGCTCCACCAGCGCCGGATTCTGAGACTTCCAAAACGGCAACCATCCAGCCGCCGGCCAGCGGCCTGCCGGTCAGCAGCCGGTCGCCTTACCGCCCGATCGAGAACGCGGAGGGCGGCACGGAGGTGACAGCCGCGGGCCAGTCGTTAGACGAGCCGCGGGCGCCAGACGAGCCGCGGGCGCCAGACGAGCCGCAAGCGCTCGACGAACTCCAGGCCGACGCCGAAGACGCCATGCGGGCCGCCGCTGCCGATCCTTCCTACAACCAGTCGGAAACCTACAACCAGACCGGAGACACCGTACCCACCCATCATGGATGACGATCTCGTCGAGCGCGCGCGCAACGCGGTAGCCGGGCGCGCCGAGCTGCCAGGCATGAGCCTGATTGAGCATCTCGAAGAGCTCCGCCGCCGCCTGATTCACTCCGCCATCTACCTGGTGGTCGGCTTCTTCGTGGCTTATTACTTCCACGACGGCATCGCCGCCATGATGCAGCGGCCGATCACGACCGCGCTCACGCGCCATCACCTGAACCCGCAGCTCGTCTATCTCAACCCGATCGAGCCCTTCAACTTTTATCTGAAGCTGGCCTTCGTCGGCGGCGCCATCATGGCCTCGCCCTTCATCCTCTTCCAGGTGTGGCTCTTCATCTCGCCGGGCCTGTACCGCAATGAGAAGCGGTACGTGCTGCCTTTCATGTCGGCCACGGTGGGCCTGTTTCTCGCCGGCGCATTCTTCGGCTACCACTACGTCTACCCTGGCGCGCTCGATTTCCTGCTCGGCTTCGGCAAGCAATTTCAGCCGATGGTCACCATCAGTGAGTACACCGACCTCTTCATGACGGTGATCCTCGGTCTGGGCGCCACCTTCGAGCTGCCCATCCTGGTGATGTTCCTCGCCCTCTTCGGCCTGGTCAGTGCACGTTGGCTGTGGAACAACATCCGCTATGCCATCCTGGTGATCTTCATCATCGCGGCCATCATTACCCCGACGCCGGACATTCTCACTATGTGCGTCTTTGCCGCGCCGATGCTGGTGCTTTACATCGTCAGCATCGGGGTCGCGTACATGGTCCATCCGTCGCGGCGTGACCGCAAGAAGCAGGAGGCTGCATCCTGATTCGCCGATTCTTTCTGCTCCCCGTCTTGCTGTTGCAGCTCCCATTGCTGTATGCGCAACCCGCACCCCAGTTCAGCGGCGCGAAAGCACTCGAATATGCCCGGCAGTTCGTCGCCTGCGGTCCACGCTTCAACGGGAGTGCCGGCCTGCTCTGCGCGCA
>DATBCB010000396.1:0-3806 GCA_036270675.1 Acidobacteriaceae bacterium
AGTAGTCCTGCTCTTGCCGGTGATCTCGCTCTCTGACGATATCGCCATGTGCACAGCCCCACGAGATGCCGAAGGGGCGTTTCGCCTGCACGATCCCTTTGATGGTTCCCAGCCCGCGCCGGCGCTTCTGCCGTCCACTATGGCGTGGATGGATTCTGTGGCTATATTGCTGCATACCGGGCCCAGCCGTCCTGTTGAGCAGGATGCCAAGTTGACCATCCACTTGGCAGAAACGCGCCAGCCAATCGACTCGCGGCCCCCGCCTGTGACGCTCTAGCCTGATCGCACACGCGGTCACGCTTCCGCCGCGCTGTCGTCTGTGAATCCTTACTCCGTCACGAGATCTCTAATCCGCGAGCAGTGAATCGCGGCAATGGTCCTCCGCAGAGGTGCATTTGTTCGAAGCTCAATCGAGTTCCCCACCCGTATTTCGGCGGGCGCGCGGAACCCACTTTCTGGCAAACCGCTGGGCCACCGCCCTGCTGTTGCTGATCGCAAGCACTGGTGGTGCGCAAACTCCTGCCCCGCTCACCATGCAGCAGGCAGTCGATCTTGCGCGCCTGCAGAACCCCTCCCTGCTGGCGGCGCAGGCTCACGTAACCGCCACCAAGCAGTCGGAGATCTCCGCCGGGCTGCGCGTGAATCCTAGCTTCAATCTTGTCGGCTCTGATATCTCGCTTTCAGCCCAGTCGAACAGCCCCTACTTCTATTCCGGCCAGGTCTCACGCCTCTTCGAACGCGGACAGAAACGCCGCTGGCGCCTGGACATCGCCCATTCCACCACCGACGTGACGCGCAGCCAGTACGCTGACCAGGAGCGACAGGTGGTGCTGGCTGTCAGGACCGCCTTCACCCAGATGCTCGGTGCAAAAGGCGCATTCGATCTCGCCAAGCAAAACTTGGACGACTACCACAAAACACTCGACCTGAACCGCGAACGGCTGCGCGTCGGCGACATGAGCGCAACCGACTTCAAGCGGCTCGATCTGCAGCTGGCGCAATTCGAATCCGACTACGACAATGCGCATACCAATCTCATTCAAGCGTCGGAGCAGTTGCAGACGTTGATCGGCTACGACCGTCCTCACTCCGATTTCGACATCACCGGCTCGCTCACTCCTCCAGCCATCAGCGCAACGCTTCCCGATACCGAGCAGAAGGCCTTGCAAGCGCGGCCCGATTATCTGGCCGCCCAGCAATCGGTTCGCGTAGCCGATGCAAACGTAAAGCTCGCGTACGCCCAAGGCACCACCGATCCCACCATCGAGGGCGAGTACGACCGCGCCGGCACGTTAAATTCCGCCGGTTTTCAGATCGGTATTCCGCTGCGCATTTTCGATCGCAATCAGGGTGAGAAGGCACGCACGAAATACGAGTCGCAGTCCAGCCGCTTTGCGGAGACGGCAGCGAGAAACCAGGTGGTCTCCGATGTGGATCAGGCGTGGGCGGGCTATGAAGACGCACTCTTGCTGGCCCGCCGCTACAACGGCCATTACCTGCAAGAGGCGCACGAGGTGCGCGACAACCTTGAGTACAGCTATCGCCACGGCGGCACAACGCTGCTCGATTACCTGAGCGCATTGCAGGACTACCGCCAGGTAAACCTCGATGCGCTGAATGCGAACATGCAGGTGTGGCTCAGCCTGCATCAGGTCAGCTTTGCCGCCGCCACGGAGATCGTCCCATGAGACCTTTGCGACTTCGCTCGCTCCTCGCCGCTGCCTCGGCGCTTCTGTTTTTCAGCGGCTGCGAGAGCCACAAGCCTGCCGATGCATCTGACACAGCGGCGCCTCAATATCGCGTATTCGATACTGTGGTTGCGCATGTCCAGCCGGTGCACGATGCGCTGACGCTTGCCGCGCGCATCCAGGCGAACCCCACAACCGTGGTGCACATCTATCCGCCGATCAGCGGTCGCGTCCTCGCGCTCAAGGTGCTCCCCGGTCAGGAAATCGCAAAGGAACAGATTGTAGCAATGCTGCAAAGCACCGATCTGCAACAGGCTCGGTCGGATTACGAGAAGGCCAAGATCGAAGCCGCCCGCGCCGACTTGCAGCTGAACCGCAGCCGCGACCTGCTGCAGCACCAGGTGATGGCACAGAAAGACTTCGACGATCTCAACGCGGTAGATCAGGCAGCGCACGCGGAGCTGGCCCGGGCGCTCCAGACGCTTCACATCCTCGGGTACAAGGAGACCGATTCGTCGGATCTGGTCGCGATCCGATCGCCCATCCAGGGTATTGTGCTGGACGTGAACACCGCCAGCGGAGAGCTGCAGCGCTCTCTGGACAATGCGACCTCTATCGCGACCATCGCAAACATTAGCGACGTATGGGTTGTGGCCGATCTCTATCCGCGGGATGTTCAAGCTGTCCGGCGCGGTCAACCAGTAGAAGTGCGCGTCAACGGCTACCCCGATACTGTCTTTCACGGAACCGTCGACAACATCTCCGCCGCTGTGGATCCGCAGACTCTCACGCTGAAAGTCCGCGTCGTTCTGCCGAATCCACATCATCAGCTCAAGCCGCAAATGTACGCAACTGTCGCGGTAACAAATCAAAGTCGCAAGGCTATCGTGGTTCCCGCCACGGCGGTCATCAGGGATGGCGTCAGCACCTACGTCTACATACAAACGGGTGAGAACAAATACCAGCGCCGCGATGTCCGGGTCGGCGAGGCTCACGATACCAACGTAGAGATCACCGGCGGCCTGAACGAGGGCGATCACGTCATCAGCACCGGCGCAGAACTTCTGCGTGGCTCGGGGTCGGAGTAGCCATGCAGGGACTCACGCGAGCGCTGCTGCAGTACCGCACCATTGTCCTGATCCTGTTCCTGGTGGCGCTGGCGGCCGGCGGATTTGCCTTTTCGCAGCTCGACATTGAGGCTTATCCCGATCCCTCGCCACCGATGGTTGAGTTCATCACGCAGAACCCGGCATGGTCGGCCGAGGAGATCGAGCAACAAGTCACGATCCCGGTCGAGGCAGTGCTGAACGGTACGCCCAAGCTCACCGAAATTCGCTCCATCAGCATCTTCGGACTCAGCGACGTCAAGCTGTATTTCGATTTCAGCTCAAGCTACTTCATCGATCGTCAAGAAGCGTTGAATCGACTGCAGTCCGTGACTCTTCCCAACAATCTGCAGCCGCAGCTCTCTCCGGAGTCGCCCGTCGGGGAGATCTATCGCTATCAGCTCATCGGACCTGGCTACAGCCTGAATGAGTTGAAGGCGGAGCAGGACTGGTTTGTCGTCCGGCAGATCAAGTCCGTGCCCGGCATCATCGACGTCGCCACCTTCGGTGGGACAACTCGGCAGTACCAGGCGGAGATCGACCCCAATCGCCTCCTGGCCATGGGCGTCAACATGACGCAGGTCGTTACCGCCATCCAGAACAGCAACGCCAATGCCGGTGGCAACTATCTGACCATGGGCAGCCAGAGTGTGAACGTGCGCGGCATTGGGCTGCTGAAATCGCTGACGGACATGAACAACATCGTCGTGGCCGAGCACAACGGCACGCCTATCTTGCTGCGCGACGTAGCGACCGTGAAGGAAAGCCATCAGCCGCGGCTGGGCAAAGTTGGCTTCAATGAAAATCCCGATATTGTTGAAGGCATTGTCTTGCTGCAAAAGGGTGAGCAGTCACTGCCCGCTCTCAAAGCACTGCGCAAGAAAATCGATGAACTCAATTCCGGAAATCTGCTGCCGCCCGGCATGCAGATCAAAACCATTTACAACCGCAGCAGGCTGGTAAATCGCACGACGGACACAGTGCAGCACATTGTGCTGATGGGCATGCTGCT
>DATBCB010000397.1:0-29418 GCA_036270675.1 Acidobacteriaceae bacterium
TGTGGGTACGGATTGTATGTCGACGTGCTGATGGCGCACGCGGTGCCGATGGCCGATTTTCTGCTGCACGAGGAGTGGGCGCGGACGACGGCGCGACGTTGTGCGGCGCTGGCGATCGATGATGCGCGGCTGGAGTTTGTAGTGCGCCCTGCGCATAACGATGCTGTGTGGGGCTATGGACTGACGGTGTATTGCTATGCAGGCGGCGCAGATACGTGGCACGCCGAAGCAGTCCTGGACAAGACGCTCGACGAGAGTGTGCCGATCCTGATTGCAGCGGCAGAGGGAATGTTCGCACCGCGGGACGAGATCGACATATCCTGATCGGAGTGGGGAAGAAGCGTACATCCGGATGCATCGCGCGTGCGGCGGGGTGCGCCGCGGCACTCGCGAGTGCCGTGTTGGTGTGCGGAGCGCAGCAGATTGGGACGTTAACGCCCAACCCGCCTACGCAGGCGAGCTCGCTTCGAGCCGCGCAACAGTTGATGCACGATGGAAGGTTTGCGCAGGCCGAGGCCATGCTGCGGCCGCTGATTATGGCGGATGCGAAAGCGGCGGAGCCGCGTTATCTGTTGGCGTACTCGCTGTTGCGGGAGGACAAGCCGGCGGATTCGCTGAAGGAGTATACGGAAGCCGCCGCGCTGCGCCCACCGACCGCGGCGGAGTTGCGGAGCGTCGCTCTGGATTATGTGCTGCTGAAGGACCTGCCGGATGCTGACCTTTGGATGGGCCGTTCGCTGGCCATGGACGGCAACGACGCGGAGACGTGGTATGCGATGGGCAGGCTCCACTACACCGAAGGACGATATGGCGATGCGCTGACGTGTTTTCAGAAGACGCTCGCGTTGAATCCGCGAAGTGTGAAGGGCGAAGACAACATGGGGCTGGCGTACGAAGGGCTGAACCGCAATGACGAGGCCGTGCGGGCGTACCGCACGGCAATCGCGATGCAGAAGGACGATCGCACGCCGAGCGAACAGCCATTGCTGAACCTGGCGATCCTGCTCGAGCACCGCAATCAGGTGCAGGAGGCGCAGCAATTGCTGGAGCAGGCAGCGAAGATCGCGCCGCAGGAGCCGCGCATCCACGAGAACCTGGGCCAGGTGTATCTGCACACGGACCGCGCAGCGGATGCGGTGAAGGAGTTCGCCACCGCGGTGCAACTCGCGCCGCAGAATCCGCGATTTCACTATCTGCTGGGGCAGGCTTGCCGGCGCAGTGGCGACGCTGCGCGGGCGAAGCAGGAGTTTGCACGCTCGGCGGCGCTGAACGGCACGCACTCGACACCAGATCATCAATGACGCAGCAGGGACTGCGGGAACGCTGTGCGGCCGTGCGAACGGTACAATGATGAGCATCCCCATGTGGCGGGCGAGTAGCTCAATTGGATAGAGCATCAGCCTTCTAAGCTGAGGGTTGCCGGTTCGATCCCGGCCTCGCCTACCAGAGCAATCTTCGATAGAGCCGTCTGGATCCTGAGTTCTCCGCTTCCGCACACCGTAGAAAGCTCCCGTGTCGCCACGTCGTGGGCGTTTCGTCGTGGGCCTTTCTCGGTTCTTGCGAGGTCGCGGAGCGGCGTGACGAGTCTAAGTGCGCCAGAAATGTCTGCTGCCTTCTGCTCCGCCTAGTAAGGTCATCGAGGCATATGCGCCTACCCATGAGCCGACGGCGGCGAAACACACGTAGAGCCAGTTACGCGTGTAGCTGATGACCGCAAAGGCAGACAGGAGGTACCACGCACTACTCCAGCTGGCTGCCGCCAGCCGTCTTCGCGAACTGACCGCTGCGTTGAATAGGACGTACACGGCGTCGGTGAACGCGGTTGAAAGCGTAACGCCAACAGCTAACCACGGATCGACATGTGTCATGTTTCAGCTCCTCGGTCGGAAGACGCAAGTGCATCACAACGAGAGAGCGTCGCGCCTCGAATGGAGCTGGTCTGGGTAGCGGGTCTGGGAACGGACGGGCTCCTCTCGGGCTGCAGGAATCAAGCTGTGAGGGCGGGCGGGACGATGATGTGCACTTTACCGCCATCCACTTGCCAGACCTCGTACCACATACCGGAGGCAAGTTCGTCGGGATCGATCGATAATTTTGCCCACATCCGTTCCATGTCTTCGGTGGTGCAGGAGCTGGTGGCGACATGATGCCAGCGGCCTCCTTCGCCTTTGAGAGCGAAGAACGAAACGACAGATGTGATCATGAACAGATTCTACGGTCACCCATCTTCCCATGATGGGAGTGGAAAACAAGGCACCGCATGTGCAGATCGTGGCATCGACTGCATCTTCTGATCGTCGCAGACGTTTGCATAGACATTTCGGTGAGCGATCTCCGGCGCTCCATGCCGGATGGCGGCGAGCTGCCATCTTCAATCGCCTCTGCGGAACGCGGGATTGCGTGATGGCATCCAACGAGATGCTGTGGCGATTTCCGTTCCGAAGCCTGCTGTACTGCCGCAACGATTGGTCTTGATCGTTGTGCTGCTTACCGCCACCTCATTGCTGGCCACACCTTCTGATTCGCCGAAAGACGCGCGAGCGTTCGTGCGTGCGGTGGTTGCCAATGAACTGGCAGCCGACGCGAATGATCACAGTCGATGGATGTATCGAGATGAAAACGGAGTTCCCAATAAGAACACGGTGAAGCTTGTCATCCAGACTGCACAGGGTGATCTTTCCAAGACGGTTGAGAGAGACGGCCATCCTTTGACGCAAGAAGAACAGAAAGCGGAGGAACAGAGGATCGATGCCTTTGTTCAAGATGCGAATCTTCGCCAGAAGCAGAAGCAGAATCACGAACAGGATGCGGCAAAGGCAAACTCACTGACCAAGATGCTTCCCGACGCTTTTCTATGGACGTATGTGGGGGAAAACGGTGCCGAAACGACGTTGCATTTCAAACCCGATCCTCAATTTCAGCCACCCACCCGTGAGGCGCGCGTCTTTGCCGCGATGGAAGGGACGATGGTGGTGGACACGGAACAGAAGCGCATCAAGGAGCTCAAGGGAACGCTCACCCGAGACGTCAATTTTGGATACGGGCTGCTGGGCAAACTAGAGAAAGGCGGGACATTTCAGATCGAGCGGCAGCAGATCGCGCCGCGGATCTGGGCGATCACAGCGACACATGTTCACATCCGCGGTCACGCGCTTATTTTCAAGAGCATCGGCGAGGAAGAGGATGAGGTGACCAGCCACTACCATCCCACCCCGCCCTCACTGACACTGGATGGCGCAGCGAAGATGCTCAAGGACGGCACCGCGGCCCGCACCCTGCAATAGAGCATTGCATTATGCGTGGCCCAAATGAAAACGGGCCGCAAGGACGGCCCGGCAAACTTATGGTTTGTGTGGGATTCGGATTCTAGGCTGCGGATTGTCTACTCGGGTGCACCGGGTGGACTTTGTGGATCAGCCTTTCGTAGGTATTCCATTCGATGCGATAGCCGTCGATCTTGCGTTTGAGAGCCTCCGCATCCGGGACTATTGACTTGCCCAGAAACCATTCGTGGCGGCGAATGTGAAACTCTAACTCAGCTTGCCGGTTGCGCCAGCAGGAGACTGCGTCTGGATGATGCATCAGAGCACCTCAACTTTGGGGATTGTCGAGTCCTTCTATATGTAGATCACTCGTTGTGGATTAGGCAAGCGAATGTTGGCTGGATTGAAGCGATGTTCATAACTATTTTACTTACAATAACTTGCCAGAGGTGCTTGCACGGCATCGGTGTGGTTGGATCGGCTGCTTGGAGAGGAGAGGGATGAAGCTCCGTCGGTTTCTGACGCAGATGTGCACCGTGTTTGCTGCGAGTGGTTCCAGCGGCCTGGCGGCGAGCAGGAAGTGCCGGGATATCACCACGCCAACATCTGCGATCTGATTCGCGCGGCGAAGTTTCGGAGCCAGCTTAACGAGCCGGATTAATGGTGTTTCAGCTTAATGGTGTTTCATCAAGGTGAGCAGCAAACTGCTGACACCGTTCCATGCAATCTGAACGCCGATGGAGAGCAGCAGGAAGGCGATGACGCGGACGACGCCACGGGCGGTCTGGGGCGATATTTTCTGCGTGATCAACGGTGAATAGGCGTAGGCGAAATAAACCAGTACACACAGCACGATGACAGCGATCAAGATGCCGAGATGCGAGAGCAGATTGGGGACGGGGCTGAGCGTGGAAGCATGCGCCGTCAAGGTCAGCATGATGACGATGCATCCGGGGCCGGCGGTCACGGGGAAGGTGAGCGGATAAAAGGTCTGCCGATAGAGCTTTTCATCCGAGACCGGTGCCTGATCTGCCTTCTCCTGTTGATGCGCCTCCGCGCCCTGCTGATTGAGCAGTGACCATCCCATCGAGGCAAGTACAAGACCGCCGGCCACCTCCACGATGGGGAGGGAGACGCCGAAGAAAGAGAGCAGGGCCGCTCCGATGAGTTCGATAACCAGCAGGAAGAGCACGGTGTTGATGGCGATCCTGCGCGCGAGGCGGCGGTATGTCTCCGGAGGAGCCGTGCCGACAAGCCCATAAAAGACCAGCGCCGAGCCGAGCGGATTCACCAGCGGCAGCAGCGCGCTGAAGGCAATCCCTAACTGACTCCAGACGAGACGGATCATCGGTCTGACTGTAGCAAACGGTCCACACCGGCGTAGAGAATGTTTTAGGCTTGCGAGCAACGATGGGGCAGCGATGCGGCGGGCAATGTGGCGGGCAGGGAACGTGAGCGATGTTCGAGTCTGGCGGGCGTGGCCGGCTCTGGCGCCTGCTCTTCTGTTGCTCGGCGGCTGTTCGCGCGGCCATTCGTGCACCATCGCCGTGGTGCCGCAGACGACGGCGCAGGAGATCTGGGAGGCGGAGCACGCGGGGGTGGCCAAGGCGCTGCTGGGCACCACGTGGAAAGAGCGCTGGAATGGCCCCAGCAGTGAAACCGAAGTGGACCGGCAGATCGCGCTGGTGCAGCAGGCGATCCGCCAGCGTGACGGAGGCCTGATTCTGGCACCCGATCACCCGGTAGCGTTGACGACTGCTGTGCGAATGGCGGCGGAGCAGGGGATGCCGGTGGTGATTCTGGATGCCACGCTGAACCTGCCGTCGTCGTTGGAAGTGGATTATCTGTTGAATGACGAGCAGCAGACCGGCGTCTTGGCCGCGGACAGAGTCGGCACTGTGCTGCACGGTCATGGAACGGTGGCGGTGCTGGGCGAGACGCCGGCATTGATGGCTACGGTGGCCCGCGCGGCGGCATTTCGTGAGCGAATGGCGGCGCGCTATCCCGGCGTCACGGTGCTTGACCCGCTGCCCGGCAGATTTCGTACCAACCTGGCGGAACAGGATACGGAGGAGCTGCTGGCGAGCCATCCGGATCTCGATGCGATCTTTACGCTGACGGTGGGCGCCACGCGCGGTGTCTATCGCGGACTCAAGCTGAAGCAGCGCATCCAGCAGGTGCATCTTGTCGCATGCGATCAGGACCTCGACCTCGTCTATTACCTGCGGTTGGGCGAGATCGATTCGCTGGTGGCGGAGAACACATTTGCGATGGGCTACCAGGCGACGCGGCTGATCACGGAGCATCGCGCCCGCGCTGCGCAGGGACGGGTGTCGCGATTCGCGCCGCGTCTGGTGACGCGCGAGAACGTGGACACGCCGGAGATTCAGCAGATGCTGAACATGGACTGGAGGCCGACGCAGTGATGAGCCCCAGCAGATTCGGAGCCAGAGGGGCGTGGTGGAGACGAGCAGGTTGGATCGGAGCGCTGGTCGCGGTCGCGCTGCTGGCGGGCGGCATCGCGGGATGGCGTTGGTTCGTGGCGGCGCGGCCCTTCTACCACGACGGCTTTGCGCAGAACCGCGCCGATGAATGGCATGCCGTGGGCGGCGCGTGGCGGCTGGCCAGCGGCGCCATGCATAACGATTCCGATGAGCGCGGCGCCAAGATGCTGACCGGCTCCTATCGATGGCGCGATTATCGCTTGCAGACCGATGTGCAGTTGCTGGGCGAAGGCGGCGACGCCGGCGTGGTGGTGCGATCGAACGATGAAGAGCCGGGCGTGGACGCGTATGACGGCTACTACGTTGGCGTCCGCATGTACGACAGCTCGGTGGTGATTGGGCGTTCGGACCACGGGTGGCTGGAGGCTGCGCCGGTGCCACTACCCGGCCTGCGCAGCCATGTGTGGTATCACCTGGACGTCGCGGTGGTGGGATGCACTATTGCCGCCACAGCGGCCGAAGTGGGCTCCACGCAGGTGACGCGCGCGTTCTTTGAGGAGCCGGATTGCGTGCGCAGCGGACGCATCGGGCTGCGCTCGCTGGCGACAGGCGCGGCGTGGCGCAACGTGCAGGTACAACCCACGAACCAGGCAGAGCTGACAGCGCTTGCGGGGCCATCGCCGCGGGTGCTGCATCCGGATTTCCCAAAGAGCGAGGCAGCTTTCAATGCGAGCCACAACTTTCCTACGTTTGACGATCCGGCATTGCGGCGACGCTTCTTCACCGGCGAAGCGGATCCGCAGACCGGACCGCGGACGGAGACCAGCCCGATTGCGCGAGTGGCGCAGCCGCTGCATGGAGAGCGGGAACAACTCGTCACAGTGCGCGGCACAGTTTCGCTGACTTCCCCGACGCTCTTCGTGCAGGACGACACGGGTGGAATCGCGCTGCCCGATCCGATTGCGCCTGCATTGAACCTGGGTGACGAGGTAGAAGCGACCGGTGCTCCGTCGGCATCAGGGGATCCGATCGGAGCCACGGCAATGCTTCCTCACGCGCGCGTGCGGCTGCTGTGGGATCACACGCCGGCGGCGCCATTGTCCATCACCGCGGGCCAGGCCGCCACCGGCAATTACGATGCACGACTGATCGAGCTGCAGGGTGAGTTGGAAGGCATGCACGCGGAGCCGGATGGCGGCATGCTGGTACTCGACCTGGCAAGCGGAGCGCAGGCGTTTCGCGCATTCATCCCGGCGGACCAGACGGCGCAGTTCTATCGCCGGCTGACGCCGCGGAGTCTGCTGAACCTGCGCGGCGTGTGCACGCTGGACCGGCGATATACGCAGGGCGTGACGTCATTTGCGCTGTTGCTGCGCTCGACCGAGGACATCGACCGGCTGGCAGGTCCGCCGTGGTGGACGCCAAAGCGGCTGGCGGAGATCGGGTCAGCCATTCTGCTGCTGTGTCTGCTGGCGCAGTATCTGTACGGCCGCGCGAAGCAATGGCGCTGGCGCGCGATTGTGCAGGAACGCGAGCGGCTGGCGCACGAGCTGCACGATACGCTGGCGCAGAGCTTTGCCGGAGTTGCCTTCCAACTGCAAGGCATTCGCAATGGGTTGGAACATGCGGACTCCGCGGGTATCGCGCGGGTGAACCAGCAGATCGAACTCGCCTGCGATGTGGTGCGGCAGACGCATGAGGAGGCCAGTCTCAGCATCGCGATGCTGCGCGAGGAGTGGCCTGCGGGCAAGGAGCTTGGCGCGGCGCTCGAAGAATGTGCCGCGAGCATGGTGGCGGCAGGGAATGTCGAGATCGTTCGCAAGGGACGAACGGACGGCCGCGGCGCGCCGGGGCACATTCCGGTTCGTGTGGCCGACGCGCTGTTTCACATTGGCAGGGAGGCGATTGTGAATTCGGTGCGTCACGCCGATCCCCGGCAGATCGCACTGTCCATCGAGTACCAGGCGAGGAGCGTCGTCCTGACCGTGGAAGATGAGGGCCGGGGCTTCAATCCGGCGCAGCAGACGCACGGTTTCGGGTTGCGCGGCATGGAAAAACGCGCGCGCAGTATCGGCGCGCAGCTTGTGGTGACCAGCGAGTCCGGTATGGGGACGCGTGTTCGCGTAGGTGCGCCGCTCGAAGCACATCAGAGCGCGCGTGGACTGTTTGGCACGGTCTGGATCCGATTGCGCGCGAGACTGTCCCAGGCGAATGCCTGGCGGAGTAGGCATCAGCCGGCTGTGCGGGGCAGTGACAGCGTCTAGTGGTGCAGTTTGAAAATCCACAGGCTGGCGCGGGTGTGGCAGCAGTGGGATGATTTCCTATGGGAAAAAAGCGATTTCAGGTCATCGGAAGTAAAGGCCCCTCGGACCGCGTTCTGCAGGGATTCGATTCTATGGAGGAGGCCGAGACCTACCGGAAATCTGCCGAAGAGGTTGGATGGGAAAATACGGCAGTCCTCGATAAGGATTCTGATCAGACCGAGTCCTAAGAATGCCCCGAGAAAGACCCGCGAGGACGTGAATTAGTCCGCCGCGTGGATCGTCAAGGAGTTGAAACTGACCACTACGTGACAGCCGGGGGGTCGGTTGACACATCGCAGAGGAGCCGATAGCGTAGTGGCTACGGAGTATGACCATCCACCGCCATCATCGCCATGCCCATCATCACCACGTGGCGAACGTGTCGGCGGACTCCTCCGGAAAATAAGCAGCAATCCGAGATCAAGTCCAGCAGCCCGCCGATGCCAAGCAACGGTGGGCTTTTTGCATGCAGGCGAACCACACGGAGAGAGACTCGTGAGCAGCAAGGCAACAATCGACTTCGCAAAGATGGATGGCCTGGTGCCGGCCATCGTGCAGGATGCCGCCAGCAAAGAGGTGCTGATGGTGGGCTTTTTCAATGAAGAGAGTTATCGCCGCACGCTGGAGAGCGGCTTTGTCACCTTCTGGAGCCGCACGCGGCAGAAGCTGTGGATGAAGGGCGAGACCAGCGGCAACAGGCTGCGCGTTACGAAGGCCTTCACCGACTGCGATCAGGACACGCTGCTGTTTGAAGTGGTGGTGGAAGGCGATGGGCTGGTGTGCCACGAAGGCACGGTGAGCTGTTTCACGCGGCCGATCGCGATGAACATTGCGGCCGGGGTGCGCGCATGACCGCACCGGCGAAGAAGCTGAAGCTGGGCATTCCCAAGGGCAGCCTGCAGGACGCGACCATTGCGCTGTTCGAACGCGCAGGCTGGCGTATTTACGCAAATGGCCGCTCGTACTTTCCGCAGATCGACGATGCCGAGATTGAGTGCATGCTGATTCGCGCGCAAGAGATGGCGCGTTACGTGGAGAAGGGCGTGCTCGACGCCGGCCTGACCGGGGTTGATTGGGTAGTGGAGAGCGGTCTTGATGTGGAGAGCGTCGCCAGTCTGACCTATGCCAAGCAGAGCCGCAGCAAGGTGCGCTGGGTGCTGGCCGTCCCGGAAGATTCGTCACATAAGCGCGCAGAAGACCTGGAGGGCAAGACGATCGCCACAGAGCTTGTCGAGGTATCGAAGAAATATTTCGCGGCAAAAGGCGTGCAGGTACGGGTCGAGTTCAGCTGGGGCGCGACCGAGGTGAAGCCGCCGACGCTAGCCGATGCGATTGTGGAAGTGACGGAGACTGGCAGCTCATTGCGCGCGAACCGCCTGCGCATCATCGACACAGTCATGGAAAGCGAGACGCATCTGATTGCGAATCGCACCGGGATGCAGGATGCGTGGAAGCGCGAGAAGGTGAACAACCTGGCGCTGATGCTGAATGGGGCGATTGCGGCGCAGGGGCAGGTTGGACTGATGCTGAATGTGCGGAAGCGGCACCTGGATGCGGTGCTGCAGGTCTTGCCGGCGCTGAACTCGCCGACGGTTTCGCCGCTACGCGATGCGGAGTGGACGGCAGTGAACACGATTCTGGAAGAAGGCGTGGTACGCGACGTGCTGCCGCGGCTGAAGGCGGCGGGCGCCACGGGGATCGTTGAATATCCGCTGAACAAGGTGGTCATTTGACGCGCGGGCGCAATTCAGGAGGGGCACTTTGGAACTGCTGACAACCAGCGGTAGCGGGGCCAGGAAGGTCGAGCGGCTGCTCCAGCAACTGGAGCGGCGCGGGACGACGAGTCTGGATCGCGTGGAGCGGCAGGTGCGACGCATTGTGGACGATGTTCGGCGAGGTGGCGACCGTGCGTTGCTCGCCGCGCGCGCGCACTTTGACGGCGTGCCGCGGCGTGAGCCGTTGCGCATCACGCCGGGTGCGCTGCATCGCGCCTGGGAGGAGACGAGCCCGGAGCTGCACGCCGCGCTGAAACTGGCGGCGCGCAACATCATGGAGTTTGCAAAACGGCAGTTGCCGCAGGACTGGGACACGGAACCGGTGCCCGGCGTGAAGACGGGACAGCGCGTGCGGCCGCTTGCTGCAGTGGGCTGTTACGTGCCGAGTGGACGGCATCCGCTGCCTTCGTCTTTGCTGATGACGGCGATCCCGGCGCAGATCGCCGGGGTGCGGCGCATCGTGGTGGTGTCGCCGCGGCCGGCGCGGGAGACGCTTGCCGCCGCTGCGCTGCTGGGCATCGACGAGATGTACCAGGTGGGCGGCGCGCAGGCGATCGCCGCGCTGGCCTATGGCACGCCGTTGCTGCCACGAGTGGACAAGATCGCCGGCCCGGGCAACGTGTATGTCACGGCGGCCAAGCGGCTGGTTGCGTTTGATTGCGGCATCGATATGCTGGCCGGACCGACCGAGATCGTTGTGTGCAGCGAGCGCGGACATCCGGAAGCGATTGCTGCCGATCTGGTGGCGCAGGCCGAGCATGACACGGAGACGCTGAGCGTGCTGGTGACCTCGCAGGCTGCGCTGGCGAAGGTGGTGGTGCGCGAGGTGAAGGAGCAGTCCCGACGCAATCCTGTAGCGCGTGAGGCGCTGCGCAATCATGCATATGTAATTGTCACAGAGGCAAAAGAGCAGGCGCGCGAGATCGCGAACCGAATCGCCGCGGAGCATCTTACGATCGACAGCGAGGAAGATCTCGCGTGGGTACAGCACGCGGGCTCGGTGTTCATTGGCAACTGGTCTTCGCAACCGCTGGGCGATTATGTTTCCGGGCCGAACCACACGCTGCCCACCGGCGGCGCGGCGCGCATCCGTGGCGGCTTGAGTGTGATGGATTTCATCAAGCTGGTCACCGTGCAGAGCTACAACGCGGATGGTGTGCGCGCGCTGGGTCCGGCTGCAGTTGCACTGGCGAATGCAGAGGGCTTGAGCGGGCATGCAGAGGCAGTGGGACTGCGCATCACGAGAGCCGAAGCAGCAGGAGCTGCGCGTGGGTGAGCCTGTCATCAAGCGCGCGCCCCAGCCAGTCCTGATTGGCGCCCCCCAGCCGCGCGCGGGCGTGCGCCGCATGAAGGAGTATCATCCGCCGGTTGCCGGGCGCGATGGGCTGCGCCTGGATTTTAACGAGAACACGCTGGCCTGCTCGCCACGCGTAATCGAGGCCTTGCAAAACATCACGGCCGCAGATCTGACGCGGTATCCGGAGCGCGGGTCGGTGGAAGCGATTGTTGCCGCCTCTCTCGGCGTGGCGCCAGCTCAGGTGCTGTTGACCAACGGTGTGGATGAGGCAATTCACGTGTTGTCCCAGGCATTTCTGGATCGCGGCGATGCGATGTTGCTGCCGGTTCCGACGTACAGCATGTACGAGGTGTACGGCTCGGCGGCGGAGGCCCAAATAGACGCTGTGCTTGCGACAGATAACTTTCGTTTTCCGCTCGATGCGATACTGGGCGCGATTCATGCGCGCACGCGGCTGATCGCGATTGCGAATCCCAACAGTCCAACGGGCGCCACGGTGGCGCGGGAGGCCATCATTGCGGTTGCCGAGCGTGCGCCCGAGGCCATCGTGCTGGTGGACGAGGCGTACTATCACTTCTTCGGCGAAACGGTGATCGATCTGATCGGCAAAGTGCCAAACCTGGTGGTTGCGCGCACATTTTCGAAGGCCTATGGGCTGGCTGGGCTTCGGTTGGGAGCGCTGATCGCGGCAGAAGAGACGATGCAGTGGCTGCGACGCGTGATCTCGCCGTACAGCGTGAACCTGCTTGCGCTTGCCTGTTTGCCTGCCGCGCTGGGGGACCGCGCATATCTCGATTGGTATGTGGCGGAGGTGAAAACGGCGCGCGCGGAGTTGGCGCAGGCGCTCACTCAATTCGGACTGCAGCACTGGCCGAGTGAAGCGAACTTCATCCTGACGCGCATTGGCGCAGAGCACAGCGCGTTTGTGAAGGCGATGCGCGCACGCGGCATCCTGACGCGCGACCGCTCGGCGGATCCGGGTTGCGACGGCCTGGTCCGAATCACGGCAGGGACACGCGAGCAGATGCGGCAGGCGCGTGGTGCGATCGAGACATCCTTGAAGGAGATTGGATGGCGCGGGTAAAGAAAGCGGTCGATGCGAGACGTGCGGCGACACTGGATCGCAACACGACCGAGACAAAGATTGCGCTGAAGCTGACCATCGAAGGGCAGGGGCGTTACAGCGTGAGCACGGGCATTCGCTTTTTTGATCACATGCTGGAGCTCTTCACACGTCATGGCGCATTCGATCTTGACCTCGCGTGCAAGGGCGACCTCGATGTCGATCAGCACCACACGGTGGAGGATGTGGGCATCGCGCTGGGTGAGGCTTTCGACCAGGCGCTGGGCGATAAGAAAGGCATTCTGCGTGCGGGCTATTTCGTGATGCCGATGGACGAAACGCTGGCGGTTGCTGCGATCGATCTCAGCGGGCGGGTGGCATGCGTGGTGAAAACCAAAGTGAAGACCCGGCTGGTGGGCGATTTGCAGAGCGAGCTGGTAGAAGATTTCTTTGAAGGCTTTGCGCGCGGGGCACGCGCCAATGTGCACCTGAAGACACTCTATGGGCGCTCGAATCACCACAAGGTTGAAGCACTCTTCAAAGCCTTTGCGCGTGCGCTGCGCGTAGCCTGTTCGCGCGATAAGCAACTGGGCGAGATGCTGCCCAGCACCAAAGGTTTGCTGTGATCGCTGTTATTGATTACAAGGCGGGCAATCTGACTTCGGTGATGAAGGCGCTGACGGCGCTTGGGGTCGCGGCGCAGATCACCGACGATCCGTCAGTGGTGCGTGCCGCCGAGTGTGTGGTGTTGCCGGGCGTGGGGCACTTTGCCGCTACGGCGCGTTTGCGCGATACGGGAATCGAAGACGCGGTGCGTGAGGTGATTGCCCGCGGCGTGCCCTTCCTGGGCATCTGTGTCGGGTTGCAGTGGCTCTTTGAAGGCAGCACGGAGTCGGAGGCAACGGCTGGGCTAGGCGCGATGCGTGGCTGCTGCACGCGCTTCCCGGAAACGCACAAGGTCCCGCACGTGGGCTGGAACACGCTCGAGGCAGCGCGCGAATCGCGGCTGCTCGCCGGGCTGCCCGCACGGCCGTTCCTGTATTACACGCACAGTTATCGCGCGCCTCTGGTCGACGAAACGGTCGGCGTGACGGACTATGCGGGGCCGTTCAGCGGCGCAGTGGAGCGCGGCAATCTTTTCGGGGTGCAGTTCCATCCGGAGAAATCAGGCGATGCCGGACTGCAGGTGCTGCGCAATTTTCTGACGGTGCCGCGATGCTGACCAAGCGCATTATTGCGTGCCTCGATGTGACTGCGGGGCGCGTGGTGAAGGGCGTTCGCTTTCTTGATCTGCTGGACGCGGGCGATCCCGCGGAGCTGGCACATCGTCATGCCGCGGCGGGCGCGGACGAAATTGTGCTGCTGGACATTACGGCGACGCACGAGGGACGCAAGACGCTGCTGGATACGGTGGCTCGCACCGCGCGCGAGATCTTTGTTCCATTCACGGTGGGTGGCGGCGTGCGCACGGCCGATGATGCAGCGGCGCTGTTCGATGCCGGCGCGGATAAGATCAGCGTGAACTCAGCCGCGATTGCGAATCCTTCGTTGATCGGCGAAGTCGGCAGCAGCTTCGGTTCGCAGGCGGTTGTGGTTGCCATCGATGCACGTCGCGGCGGCGCTCGTGTGGAAGCGGCGGAAGTGTACGTGAACGGCGGTCGCAAACAGACCGGCCGCAGCGTGCTGGAGTGGGCGCGCGAGGCGGAGGAACGCGGCGCGGGAGAGATTCTGCTCACCTCTATGGATGCCGATGGGACGCGCAGCGGATTCGACTGCGAGCTGACTGCCGCGGTGGGCAGCGCGCTGCGCATTCCGGTGATCGCATCGGGCGGCGCGGGGACTGCGCAGCATTTCGCGGATGTCTTCAGCGCGGGCTGCGCGGACGCCGCGCTGGCCGCGAGCATCTTTCACTTCGGCATTGCCGATGTGCGCGAGCTGAAGCAGGAGCTGGCAAATCAGGGCGTTCCGGTGAGGCTGCCATGCTGATTCCTTCCATTGATCTGATGGGCGGCCGGATCGTGCAGCTTGTGCAAGGCAAGGAACTGAAGCTGGCCTTCAACGACTTCGAATACTGGATCGAACGTTTTTCAAGTTATCCGATGGTGCAGCTCATCGATCTGGACGCCGCGATGCGGCAGGGCGGCAACCGCGCGCTGATCGAGCAGATCGCGCAGCGGCTGCCATGTCAGGTGGGCGGCGGCATTGGATCGATCGAACACGCAAAGGAGATGTTGGCGGCGGGCGCGCGGCGCGTGATCATCGGCTCCGCGCTCTTCGATGCCGCCGGTCTCGTGAACGAAAGAGACGTGCAGAGACTGGTGCGTCGTGACTTCGCGCGAGAGTTGGCGGCGGCTGTGGGTGCGGAGCATCTGGTCTTCAGCGTGGACACGCGCGAGGGCCGCATCGCGATCAAAGGCTGGAAACAGCAGGTGGACCTGACGCCGCAGGCCGCGATGGCTGCGTTGGAACCGTATTGTGCGGCATTTCTCTACACGCACATCGATCGCGAAGGAACGATGCAGGGCTTTCCGCTGGAGGTGGCGGGCAAGCTGCGCGATATCACGTCGCGGCAACTGATTGTCGCCGGCGGTATTCGTGAGCAGGCAGAGATCGATGCCCTCTCGGCCATGGGGGTGGATGCCGTTGCAGGGATGGCCGTCTATCTGGGCCGATTGGCGGTGTAGCGCGCCGCCGCTGCTGCGTCTCGCCGCTTTACCGCGATGCCAATGACGATGAACAACACGGCGACGGCACCCTCGAGCGCGGCATTGCCGGTGCGGTGATGCACGAGGCCGACAAGCGCGATCGCTCCCCAAAAAACCGCGAGCACGTACCAGAGGATGTAGCGTCGCATGTGGCTCCCAGTATAGGGCGGACGGTCCGAGGCTTCGGCGGAAGCGATCTTCGTTCGCATTGAATGCAACTTGGCGGTGTTCAGGGACGTCCCTGAGTAGTCGGATTCTGTTAGAGCAGTTTCCCTGTAGTCGTGGAGCGGCCAACAGAAGCTTATGTGGCCTTTCGTTACGGAAAGGCCACGCCGAGATCATCTCCGCTACCTTAGTAGCATCAGGGAAGCTGCTCTAGCGTGCAGGTGGCTCATGATTCCGCGATTGTTGCTGGTTTTTTCCGTTGCTCTTTTGACGCTCGATACCTCTTTGCCGGCAGATGCCCAGGCGAGCGGCGGATCTGGTCCTCAATCAGGATATACATTCCAGGCCAACTCTCGGGTTGTCCTGACAGATGTCACCGTGACGGATCGGAAGGGGAATCCGGTTCACGATCTCAAGGCTTCCGACTTCCACATCTTTGATAACAACAAGGCCCAGGATATCGCTTCGTTCGAGGAGCACCGCAGGGACGACGTTGCTCCACCTGCGCCGCGTGTATTGCCGGCCGGTGTTTACAGCAATGACTATCTCGTGCATCCGCCGCACGTGCTGAATATTCTCCTCATCGATCTCACGAATATTGAAATTGCAGACCAGATGTACCTGAACTTCCAGCTTGGAAAATTCTTTGACAGGTTGAAGCCGAATGAACCGGTTGCTATTTACGCACGTCTGGGCGAGGCAAGCGTTCTTGTCCAAAGCTTTACCTCCGACCCGGCGCTGTTGCGTGCCGCGGTCAAAAGGGTGATGCCTCGGTTCCCACCTCTGGGCCGGGAATATATGGACGATTTCCAGACCCTCCGCCAGATCGAGACCTATGTGGGCCAGATCCCGGGCCGTAAAAATGTCCTTTGGTTTTCCGGTGGTTCCACGTTCTTCCTGCGACCCGATGCGACGTTGTTAGAGGGGCAAGCGGAATGGCGCGCGCTCTACGATGAGCTGGAGGAACAGCGCATTGCAATCTACCCGATCGACGCCCGCGGCCTGACGACGAGTGGAAGTTTGAGAATGCTGGCGCAGCATGCACTGATGAGTCAGGTGGCAGAGGCTACAGGTGGCTTTGCCTTGTACGACAACAACGGGATAGCGCAGGGCATTGCTCGGACGATTGAGGACGATGGAGACTACTACACCCTCACCTACAGCCCGCATAACTTTACCTATGACAATAAGTGGCACAAGGTTCGCGTAGCGCTGTCCGGGACTTATTACACGTTGAGCTACCGCCGGGGATACTTTGCCGATGGCACAAATACGGTAGAACAGCGGCCAAGCCGTTCCCGCACGCGATTGCTTGCCCGCGGCGCGACCGCTGAGGAGCTGCCCAACGAGCACGCTCCCATCATCTTTCAGGCCAGCGTCCGGGAGGGCGCTGATCATTCGGTGATCCATACTGCGGAGGCAAACGCAAGGCCGGCACGGCAGAAGCGAACTGCTCCTTTCACGGTTCAATACTCGCTGCCGCTGGACGCGTTCGAGATAAAGATGATCAGCGGGAAGCCGACCGTGCAGTGTGGCGCGGTGGTCATCGCGCTCAACGCAAATGGCACGGTCACAGCACGACATGCGCAAGAGATCACTTTCACGCTGAAGGAGGAAGCGGCAAGTCATCCAGCGGGCAAACGGCTGCCCGTGGACGTGGAGGTTCAACTTGCCACGGGCGATGTCTATCTTTACCTTGCAGCGTGGGACGTGTCGAGCAAGCGCCTGGGCTCGCTGGAAATTCCATTTCACGTGGATGCGCCGAAACCGGCGCACGACACACACGCATCGCAGTGAAGCCGTGACGGCGACCACTGCGCCGCAATACCTGTATCCTTAGAGGTTTGCATCAGATACCTTCGAGAGACACAGGGCAGGGTGAACGGATGGCGACGCTGGCCAAGGGCAGTGGATTCCGCGTAGCGAAACGGCTGGACGAGGTCGGCTTCTCCGACATCGTGGTGATCCGCAACAAGGTGCTGGAGCTGCGTGCCGCAGGACAGACGGTGCATGCATTTCATGGCGGAGAGCCTTTCTTCGAGACGCCTGAGGTCATCAAGCAAGCGCTCCATGTGGCGGCGGAAGAGAACAAGACGCGCTACGCGCCATCTTCCGGGATCGCTCCGCTGCACGCAGCGCTGGTGGACAAGCTGCGCGATCGCAACGGCATTCAGGCAGAGCCGGACCACGTGATCATTACCGTCGGTGGCGCGCATGCGCTCTACTGCGCCTTTCAGGCGGTGCTCGATCCGGGCAGCGAGTGTCTGCTCTTTTCGCCCTACTGGACGCCGATTGCCGACATGATCCGTGGCACGCAGGCGCATCCGCTTTTCGTACCGACCGCAGCGGCTCGCCGCACCGGCATTACGGCCACGCTGGAACAGCTCACTACGCCGGAGACGCGCGCCATTTACTACAACACGCCGCAGAACCCGAGCGGCGTAGTCTTCACCCCCGCCGAGGCAGAGGAGGTTGCGGAGTTCGCGAAGCGTCATGACCTGATCGTGATCGCGGATGAGGCTTACGAGGATCTTGTATACGAAGGCGAGCACGTCTCCATTGCGTCGCTGCCCGGCATGGCGGAGCGAACCATCTCCTGCTACACCTTCTCCAAGAGCTACGCGATGACGGGATGGCGCATCGGCTACGCGGTGGCGGAGGAGCCCTTCATGACCGCGATGCGCAAGCTGGTGCTTTACTCGACCAACGGTGTAGCGACCATGGTGCAGTGGGCTGCGCTCGCAGCGTTGCAATTGAAGCCGGAGTTCGGACAGAAGCGGCTTGCGGAATATCGTGAGCGGCGCGATGTACTGGTGAAGGGCCTGAATGAGATCGGCTTCGAGTGCGAGCTGCCCGCCGGTGCGTTCTATGCCTTTCCTTCTATCGCCAGGCTGGGCCGCGATAGCCGCAAAGCGGCAGCTCTGCTGCTGGATCAGGCGCACGTCGCCACAATTCCCGGCGCCGTGTTTGGCAGCCAGGGAGAGGGGTATGTGCGCTTCAGCTATTCGACGGGGATGGCGGCGATTCTAGAGTGTCTCGACGCACTACGCAGCCTAACGTAAGTCGCCGAATTGAAACGAAATGCCCTCGAACCACGTCTGACAAGGAGCAATTCTTTTGCAGCCGTGCGGGGTGGGCCGGAATCTGATCAACAATATGCAAATTCAACGTCTTTTGACGTTCGCGACTGTTGTGTGCGCCTGTACGCTGGCACCGTCCGTTGCCCTGGCTGCTTCGGACCCTCCGGCGCCCGCCGCCTCAGCCTCGGCCGCTTTGCCCGATGCGCCGCTGCCGCAGACCCAGGCACCTCCCGGCGCGTCCACTGCCGCCAAGACCGAAGCGACTCCGGCGCCCAGCGATGAGGGCAGACAGACCAAGCGCATTCTCGGCATCATCCCGAACTTCCGCTCCGTAAGTGCAAACCAGAAGCTGCCGCCTGAAACGGCGAAGGAGAAGTTCAAGACGGCGGCGCTGGAGAGCTTCGACTACTCGGCCATCACGTTTGCCGCGGGGCAGGCGGGGGTCGCGCAGGCGCAGAATTCTTTTCCGGAGTTTCGCCAGGGCGCCGCCGGTTATGGCCGCTACTTTTGGCACACCTTCGCGGATCAAACCGATGAGAATCTTTGGGTGCAGGCCATCCTTCCGGTCGCGCTACACCAGGACAGCCGCTATTACACGCTGGGTCATGGCGGCTTCATCAAGCGCGGCGCCTACTCGTTCACCCGCGTCCTGATCACCCGCAATGACGACGGCAGCCGCGCGCCGAACTATTCCGAAGTGGCCGGCGCGGGTGTGGCTTCGGCTATCTCGGCCGCATATTATCCTTCGGTGTACCAGACTTGGACCAAGGTCGGTCAGCGCTGGCTGACCAATGTGATCATTGATGGTGTCACGTACTCCGTAAAGGAATTCTGGCCGGACGTGAACAACGCCATCTTTCATCAAAAGGACTAAATAAGCATGCACCTCGGGCTTCCTGAGGAGATCGATCCATCCTTGTTTCGTTTTCTTCCTGAGGGCGTCGATGTCACGCGCATCGGCAAGGACCTGACGGGCGAGCTTCACCTCGATATGTGGGTGTTGCCGCTCAATCCAAAGCAGGCAGCAGCGGCACGTGCGCACATCAGCAGCGTGCACGTGGTGCAGTCGCAATACGCCGGCGTGGACGCCTTTCTTTCGCTCATTCCGCCCGGAGCGACGCTGTGTGACGCGCAGGGCGTGCACGATATTCCGGTCGCAGAGTGGATCGTCACGGCGATTCTCGCTTCGCTCAAATACATCCCGTTCTACGTACGCTTGCAGGTAGCCGGCGACTGGAAACAGCGCATCGGTGCGGAAACGCTCTACCTGGAAACGCATCCAGGTGAGCAGCCGAAGATGCCGCCAGCGCTGATGGATGAGCTGACCGGCAAGACCGTGCTGATTGTCGGCTACGGATCGATTGGCCGCGCGACAGAGGAGAGGCTGAAGCCATTCGATGTGAACGTCCTGCGGATCGGAAGGCGTGGCCGGGACGGCGTCGAACCGGCAGAGCGGCTCAACGATTTGCTGCAGCAGGCCGACATTGTCGTCCTGCTGGTGCCGCTCACGGAAGAGACGCGCGGATTCTTCGACGGCAAGCGACTGGCTGCGATGAAGTATGGAGCGCTGCTGGTGAATGCGGCGCGCGGGCCGGTTGTCAATACCGATGCCCTGGTGGAAGCACTGCGGGCAGGCAGGATTCACGCTGCTGTGGATGTCACCGATCCGGAGCCGTTGCCCATGGGGCACCCGCTGTGGACAGCCCCGAACGTGTTGATCACCCCGCATATTGCGGGTTCCAGCCCAGGCATGATCAATCGCGTCATGCGATTGATCGGCGACCAATGCCGGCGCTATCTTGCCGGCGAGCCGCTGGCACATGTCGTCCGCGACGGCTACTGACGGTGCTTCTTCCGCCGCTGGTCCGGATACTGTACAAAGAGTCAGCCGCTATAGCATTTTCGGTATGTGTAAGCCGTCAAGCAATTGTTCTCGTGGCTTTTCTTAATGGGCAAGCCACACCGAATGGGATTCCGTAGACCACGGTCTTACCCAAAATGCTAGTGCGGCGGGAGGATCATGCTTTTGAATCGTCTGCTTTGCTTCGCACTCTGCTCTTGTCTCCTCGGCGCTCCAGTCTTCGCTCAGCACCAGGCTCAGGACCAGGCTCAGCATCAGGACACGGCCAAGCCAGCTGCGGAAAAGCCCACGACGGAGAGCGCTGTCGAAGGCAAGCCGCAGGGTGAAGTGCCGCCGGTGCAGACGCACCACACACTGCACACAAATGGGCAGACGCTGAACTACACGGCCACCGTCGGCCTGATGCCGCTGAAGAATGACAAGGGCGAAACCGAGGCCAATATCTTCTTCATGGCCTACACGCTCGACCAGCCGGAGGGTAAACGCGACAGCAAGCGGCCGCTGATGTTTGCCTTCAATGGCGGCCCGGGATCAGCTTCGGTATGGCTGCATCTGGGCGCGATCGGTCCGCGCACCGTGCACATGCAGCAGCCGGATGGCACCATGCCCGCGCCGCCCTACCAAGTGCAGGACAACGAGAACACCTGGCTCACCCAGATCGACCTTGTCTTCATCGATCCGGTCGGGACGGGCTATAGCCGCGTCACCAAGCCGGAGTTGCTGAAGAACTATCTCGGTCTCAAGGGTGACACTGCCGCGGTAGGCAAGTTTATCCGGCTCTATCTGGATCGCTATGAGCGCTGGAACTCACCACTTTTTTTGGTGGGCGAGAGTTACGGTACAACGCGCGCCTCGGCGCTTTCCGGATACATGCTGCAGAAATACGGTGTGGCCTTTAACGGCATAGTGCTGATGTCGACGGTACTGAATTATGGGACACTCGAATTCGCTACCTGCAATGACCTGCCTTATGTGCTTTTCCTGCCAACCTATACGGCGACGGCGTGGTATCACAAGAAGCTCGACCCATCCTTGCAGGGTGATCTGCAGTCTGCGCTGCGCCAGTCTGAGGCCTTCGCCGACGGGCCGTACGCGGACGCGCTGGCAAAAGGAGATCGCCTGAGCGCAGCCGACCGCGCCTCGGTCATTGCCGGGCTTGCGAAGTTCACTGGCCTGAGCGCGCACTATATCGATCTGAGCAATCTGCGCGTGGACGAACCGCACTTTACCAAGGAGCTGCTGCGCGACGAGCACCTGAACGTGGGCCGCCTGGACAGCCGCTACACGGGATACGAGCCCTCGCTGGTGGATTCGGAAAGCCAGACGGACCCCACCACATCGATCATCTCGCCGACTTTTTCAGCCTCCTTCCATCAATACATTCGTGCCGATCTTGGTTACAAAACCGACGAAGACTACTACCTGCTCGGCGGCGGCTTCTCGCAGGAGCGTGACTGGGACTGGGGTTCCGCGGCCGAGGGCTTTCCCAACGTCACGGGGTCACTGCGCGATGCGTTTGCGGGCAACCCGTACATGCGCGTCTATGTGGCATCGGGATACTTCGACCTGGCGACGCCGTACTTTGCGACGGAGTACACGCTGGCGCATCTGGGGCTTGAGCCAACGGAGACCAGCCGTATCTCGACTGGCTTCTACGACGCCGGGCACATGATGTATCTGAAGCCGACGGCGCAGAAAAAGCTGCACGATGACGTCGCGCAGTTCATCGCGGCCTCGCTGCACTGAGGAAGAGTACGGCAGACGACTGCAGGCAACTACCGACAAAACCGGATTTGCACCGCGGCTTCTACCTGCTGTTATCTGTAGTAATTGGGTTTGTCTGTTGTTGTCTTCTCCGCAAGCACTTCCGCGACGTGTACTGCCCTGCGGCTGGTGTTTTGCGCGATCTGTTCCCGGCAACTGAAGCCATCCGTCACGATGACTGTGTCGGGATCGGCACTGCGCACTGCGGGCAGCAGCACGCGTTCGCCCAATGTCTGCGAAACGGCGTACTTGTCGCGTTCAAAACCGAAGGGGCCGGCCATGCCGCAGCAGCCAGAGTCGAGCATCGTCACTTGCGCGCCTGTCTGGTCGAGCAGCTTGCGTTCGGCTTTCATATTGAAGACAGATTTGTGATGGCAGTGGCCGTGCAGCACGATCTTGCGGCCAGCGAACGATGGCGGTCGCCATTCTGGAGCATGTGCTGCCAGAAAGTCCGCCAGCAGATAGGTCTGTTTTCCGAGCCGCTGTGCCCGTTCATTTTTCGGATAGAAATTCTGCAGCTCTTCCAGGAAAACGCTGGCGCAGCTTGGCTCGAGCACGATGAAGGGCATACCTGCATCGATCTGCGGCGTGAGGCGATAGAGCACATCGTCCAGATAACGTCGCGCCTGATCGAGGAAGCCAAAGTCATAGAGGGGACGTCCGCAGCAGATATGCCGCCGCGGAAAAGCCACGCGGAAGCCCGCACTGCGCAGCACGCGCGCCGCCGCATCCAGGACCTGCGGCTGCAGGTAGTTGTTCCAGGTGTCGGGCCAGAGAAGGACGGTTTTCTGATCGCTCGGATGACTCGCGGGCGCATCCTGCTGATTCAGGAAACTGTGCGATGCAAAACGGGGCAGCGACCGCTCGGGCGCTATATCCGCGATTCGCTTCGCAAGTGACTCCGCGCCTGGAATTGCGAGAGCGCCATTTGCGAGGGATGGTGCGAAGGCCGCAAGCCGCGCCCAGCGATCCATGAATCCGAAGAGGTAGTGGGGCAGCGGATGCACGCGGTTCGCATAGTGCTGGGCCAGGAATTCGGCTTTGTAGGTGGCCATGTCTACGCGGACCGGGCACTCGCTCTTGCACGCCTTACAGGAGAGGCAGAGGTCCAGCGCCTGGTGCACTTGTTCATTCTGCCACTTGTCGGGGAGCGCATCGCTCTGCATCAGTTCCCACAGCAGGTGTGCGCGCCCACGCGTGGAATGCTGTTCCTCGCGCGTCGCCATATAACTGGGACACATGGTGCCGCTGTTTGTTTTGCGGCAGGCGCCCACGCCTACACAACGCATCGTGGCATTTGAGAACGCGCCATCATCGTCAGGAAAAGCGAAGTGGGTGTGCGGGCGAGCGGGCTCGTAGCCCGGGCCGACGCGGAGTTTTTCGCCCGGCTGGTAGATGCGCGGATCGTCCGGCGTCCCCATCATCTTGCCGGGGTTCATGCGATTGTCCGGGTCCCAGAGTGCTTTGAATTCGCGGAAGGCCTGCATCAACTCCGGGCCGAACATCTTCGGCAGCAGGGCGCCACGTGACTGGCCATCGCCATGCTCGCCAGAGAGCGAGCCGCCAAACTCGAGGACAATATCGGCCGCGCGCTCGAGGAATTCGCGATAGGCGTTCACGCCTTCTACTGAGCGCATGTCGAAGCTGATGCGCGTATGGATGCAGCCCTGTCCAAAGTGGCCGTAGATCGGCATGATGTAGCCGAACTCCTCAATCAGCGCGCGGAGTCTGCGGAGATAGGCCCCCAATTTCTCCGGCGGCACAGCCGAATCTTCCCATCCCTCCCAAAGCTCCGGCACACCCGGGACAAACGTAACCGCGCCGAGAGCAGATTCTCGCACGCGCCATATCCGCTCCGCCTGCTCTCCGTCGACGCGTTTCGCATCGGGCGGCGTGGCCCATTCTTTCGTTGCTTCTACGAACCGCTCCGCCTGTCCGCGCGCTTCGTCATCGCTATCAGCGCCAAATTCGACCAGCAAAAAGCCGCGTCCTTCGGGCAGCAGTTTGATATCGTCGAGCGCCATCTGCTTGCGGCGCAGAAAGTCGACGAGTTGGTCATCGAAGCCTTCGAGACCGATGGGCTTATATTTCAGGATCTCCGGCACCGCATCTGCCGCGACGAAGGCGTCGCTGAATCCGAGGACGACAAGCTGGCGGTGCTGCGGGCTTTTCATCAGCCGTACTGTGGCTTCGAGGACCGTGACGCAGGTTGCTTCTGTACCGACTATCGCGCGCGCCACGTGAAAGCCATTCTCCGGCAGCAACTGGTCGAGGTTGTAGCCGGAGACGCGGCGCGGAATATCGGGATAGCGCTCGCGCACCAGAGAAGCGTAGTTATCGCGAATGCGTTTCAGTCCCGCGTAGATCCCCCCGGTACGTCCACCCGCCGCGATGGCGGTCTCCAGTGCGTCCTCGGTCATAGGACCGAGGGTCATCCGCGTGCCGTCGTAGAGCAGTACCTCGAGCGATTCGATGTTGTCGACGGTCTTGCCGCCCATCAGCGCGTGCACGCCACAGGAGTTGTTGCCGATCATGCCGCCGATGGTGCAGCGGTTGTGGGTCGCGGGATCTGGGGCAAAAGTCAGCTTGCCGCGCTCGGCCTCGGCGCGCAGCGTATCGAGCACGATACCGGGTTGGACACGGGCGCGCAGACCGTCATAGTCCATCGAGACGATACGGCGCATGTACTTCGAAAAATCCATGATGACCGCCACGTTGCAGCAGTTGCCGGGGATGCTGGTCCCACCGCCGCGCGACAAAACGGCAGCGCCGAATTCACGGCAGGCGGCAACAGTGGCGACGGCGTCGTCTGCATCGAGCGGCAAAACAACTCCGATGGGAAGCTGGCGATAGTTGGAGGCGTCTGCCGCGTAGAGTGCGCGCGATGCCGGATCGAACCGGACTTCACCGCGAACCGTGGCACGCAGCCGTGCTTCGAGCGCTGCAGCCGACGCGAAGTCCTCGTGCGGCAGGTGCGTATCGGGCAGCGCACTCAGGATCGAAAAAGGCGAGCCGCTGTCCATCATCAGACCTCGTTCAGTGTGGGTGGCGGCAGCGGTGCAAGCGGCTCTGCCTCTGTCTCTCGATTGCGGCCCGTGATGGCCGAGACCAGCGCCGTCACGACCAGGTTAATGACAGCCGCAGGCAGCGCCGCATAGACGGCGAAGGTGTGGCCCCCGAGAACATGACCGGCGTGCAATGGAAAGACCGACGTCTTCATGCCCATGGAGACGACCATCGCGGTGCCGGTTGCCATGCCCGCGGCCCATCCGGCAAGCAGCGCAGCGCCGCTGAACCACCGCGTGAAGAGACCGCAGAGGATCGCCGGCACCATCTGCACGATCCAGATGCCGCCGAGCAATTGCAGCTCGATAGCGTATTGCGCGCTGCCGGCGAGGATAAAGGCCAACGCGCCGAACTTGATGACGAGCGAGACCAGCTTGGCCATGCGCGCTTCCTCGGGTGGCGTCAGCGGTGTGCGCACGAACTCGCCCCACAGATTGCGCGTGAACAGGTTCGCCGTGGCAATGGACATAATGGCTGCCGGCACCAGAGCGCCGATGCCGATGGCGGCAAGGCAGAAGCCGGCGAACCACTCCGGGAACATGCGTAGAAACAAAAGCGGTACCACGGCCGAGGTGTCTTTCGATTGGATGCCGGCGGCCAGCGCCATGAGCCCCAGCAGCGCGATCAGGCCAAGCAGCATGTTGTATGCCGGCATGAGCGCGGTGTTGCGCCGGATAACATTCGCGCTCGAAGCGCTGAGTATGCCGGTGAAGGTGTGCGGGTAGAAGAGCAGCGCCAGCGCAGAGCCGATGGCAAGCGTCGAGTAGCTCCAATACTGCGTAGGCCGCAGCAGGATAGAGGCTGGCGGCGTGTGCTGCGAGAGAATATGCGCCGAGTGAGCGAAGATAGCCCCGTAACCGCCCAGCTTCGCCGGGATGATGAGGATCGCGGCGATCACCATGATGTAGAGCATCACGTCCTTGACGATCGCGATCGCCGCGGGCGCGCGCAGACCGCTGGTGTAGGTGTAGGCGGCGAGGATGACGAAGGCGACGATGAGCGGCCACTCGCCGCGAACGCCCAGCGCGGCGATCACCTCGCGGATGCCGACAAGCTGCAGCGCGATGTAGGGCATGGTCGCCACGATGCCAGTGACTGCAAAGGCGACGGAGAGCCAGCGGTTACGATAGCGGCCGCGTACATAATCGGAAAGAGTGATGTAACGCTCGCGGTGACATATGGTCCAAAGCTTGGGCAGCACCAGCATCATCAGCGGATAGGAGAGAACGGCATACGGTACCGCGAAGAAACCAAGGGCCCCGCCCCCGTAAAGCGCTGCCGGCACGGCGATCACCGTATACGCGGTGTAGCAGTCGCCGCCGATCAGGAACCAGACGATGAGCGTGCCAAAGCGCCGCCCTGCGAGGCCCCACTCCTCCAGGCTGTGCAGGTCTGCGCGCCGCCAGCGTGCCGCGAGGAAGCCTGCCGCCGTCACGGCGAGGAAGCAGAAACAGAAGACGACCAGTGCGGTAGTGCGGATGGCCGGTGGCATCGAGTGAGATTGTACGATGCGCGTGTGCCCTTATTTACCGCGCAGGCTGTCTACACTGAAAGCCGTGGACCCGTGGAGGACCAGCGTAAGCAGAGCGGCCAGATAGAGCACCATCAGCTGGCCGTGTTCTGAACCCGGCCCTCGGCCGAAGAAGGCGAAATGATGCACCATCGCCCAAGCCACCAGGATGTTGCAGAAGCAGAAGAGCGCTGCCCAGCGCGTCCAGATGCCGAGCACCAGCAGCAGTGAGCAGATGAAATCCGACACGAAGGCGATGAAGAAGGAGGCGTGTGCGCCGATGTGGATGGGATCGGGAAAGTGCGCCATGAATTGCGCCCAGTGCATCGGCTGCTTGTCCCAACCTTGGCGCAGGAAGAGCGTGGCTCCAGTGCCAATGCGCAGAATGGCGAGTCCCGCCTCACCTCCGCCTGTTGATTGCTTTTGGAATGCCAAGATGTCCTCCGGAAATTAGTGCAGCAGACCATTGCCGCCGGGGGCGGTCCACTCATCCACGACCACGTCGAGATCGTTGACGATGCGGATTGCCTGTTCCACATTGCGACGCACCTGCGGGCGGTCCTGGCGAGACGCGGTGGGCGACTCTTCGATCGCGACGACGCGGCCATAGGGCCATGCAAAATCGGGCACGGCTGCCAATGCCTCAGGCAAATCGGAGATGCGGATCTCCAGCTCCTGCCGGCGTGCGGCAACTGGATGCAGCAGCGTGCCCGCATCCAGCGCACTGCTCGTCTGCTGCGGGAAGATGATGCGCAGGGTCAACGTGTCGCGATGCATCGTCAGGAACGGATTCTGCCATGCGTCGGTGCTGCGCACATTGACGTAAAGATGCTTCGAGGGTGGCGGTATCTCTTCGAGCGACGCGCGCGCTGTTGCTTCGCTCTTTGCCAGTGCACGCGCCTGTTGCTGCTGCAATTGTCGCGGGGTCAGCTGCTGCGGGCTAGTGGACTGTGCGCTGCGGCGGCACCCGGCAAACAGGAGCAGCGGAAGCACAAAGAGAAAAGCAGCGCGTTTTGCGTTCAGGTGACGGAGGGGATGAGCGGGAAAGGCGTCTTGCACCCGCTTAGGATATCAATCGCGCACACTGGCCACGCTCTTCTGGCGTTGCCGAGTTAAAACATTTTCCCTGTAGGCTGGGGCGCCCAGTAGAGGCTTCTGTGGCCTTTCGTTAAGGAAAGGCCACGCTGAAAGGATCTTCGCTGCCTCACAGCAGCAGGAAAAATGCTTCAGCGTCCCTGCCATGCGGGAGCGCGCTTCTCCAGGAAGGCGCGCGTGCCCTCCGCCTTGTCTTCCGTAGCGCAGGCCAGTCCGAAGAGTGATGCTTCGAGCTCCAGCCCGGCAGCGATCGGCAGGTCGTAGCCGCCCTCGACGGCGCGCAGGCAACCGGTAATGGCCAGCGGCGCCTGTTGCGCGATTGCGCGAGCCAGCGTCTCGGCGCGCGGCATCAGCGCTTCCGCGGGTACCACTTCGTCCACTAGTCCGATGCGGAAGGCCTCCTCCGCGCCGACCATATCGCCGGTCAGCAGCAGCTTGAGCGCGGCGCCCTTGCCGACCAGCCGCGGCAGCCGCTGGGTGCCGCCGTAGCCGGGCACCAGTCCAAGCTTCACCTCTGGCTGGCCCAGCCGCGCGTGCTCACTCGCGATGCGGATGGTGCAGGCCATCGCCAGTTCGCAGCCGCCGCCGAGCGCGAAGCCCTGGATCGCGGCGATTACCGGTTTGCCGCAGGTCTCGATTCTGCGGAATACGCCCTGCCCGCGGCGGGCAAACTGCTGGCCGTCGGTGGCGGAGAGTGTTGCCAGCTCACTGATGTCGGCGCCCGCGGCGAAGGCCTTGTCGCCAGAGCCGGTCAGGATGACGGCGCGCACGGTGGAATCGCCAGCCAGTGTGGTGAAGGCGTCCTCCAGATCGGTGAAGAGAGCGCGATTCAGCGCGTTCATCACCTTGGGGCGATTCAATGTCACGACCGCGTAAGCATCGCTTCGTTCCAGCAGCAGGGTCTCGTAGGCCATGGCGGCAACTCCTCGTGAGGGCATTCGTGTGGTGCAGAACGGCTGAGTGTAGCAGCCTGTGCCGGACATTTGCCGGTGCGGGAAGCCGCCGGGGCTGGATGGTAGATTGGAAAAGAATGATTGGAATTACCAGGAATGATTAAGGGCATCACCTTCGTGCATGCGGCTAGCACGCCCGCCGTCTATGACACGCTGCATAGCTTTTTTTCTGCGATCGGGCTTGAGCGCGGCCGAAGCTGGGAGACGGGCACGAGCCGCGGAGCCCCTTTTCTCGCGCCCGTGGGCAGCTTCGAACTGCTGGACGGCATGGCCCATCTGCCGGCCGAGGTGCTGATCGAAGTCACCGCCATCGATGATGTGCACCAGGCTGCGAAGCAGTGGCTGGCCGAGACCGCTGGCTCGCAGGAGGCGGAGAAGCGCATCAGCAACGTCACGCCCACTACCTGGAAGTCTCTCGCCTTCACCATCGAACCGGTGCCCGGCATCCCATTCGCCTTTTGGAAGTGGGAAGACCCGCTGCGCGGCAAGCCACTGGCTATCGAGGGCGATCTCTCCGCTGCGGGGATGCGTTTCGCTATCGTGGTGGCCCGCTGGAATGCGGTGATCACGGAGCGCCTGCTGCAAGGCGCGCTGGATGGGCTGCTGCGCAGCGGCGCGGTGCGCGAGCAGATCGAGATCGTCCGCGTGCCCGGCGCGTGGGAGATTCCCTCCGCCGCACGCGCTCTTGCGGCGAGCAAACGCTTCGATGGCGTGATCGTGCTTGGGTGCCTGCTGCGTGGGGAAACCGCGCACTACGAGGCCATCTACAACGAGGTGAGCCGGGGCATCGGCCAGTCGCAGCAGGAGACGGGCGTGCCGCATGGCTTCGGCGTGCTCACCTGCGAGACCCTGGAACAGGCATTGAACCGCGCCGGCATCAAGGCCGGCAACAAGGGCTTTGAAGCCGCCATCGCCACCATCGAAATGGTGGACGTGCATCGCAAGATTGCCACTGGAGCGGTTACAGACAGGCGGCCGGCGTGAGTCAGCCATCGGGCAAGCGCCGCAAGTCGCGCGAGCTGGCCATGCAGATGCTGTTTCAGGCGGATGTGGGCAAGCAGAGCCCGGACCAGG
>DATBCB010000398.1:0-1613 GCA_036270675.1 Acidobacteriaceae bacterium
ATGCGCGTCCATGAGCCGCCGGCCCGCGGCGATACCAGCGGCGCCGGCGCCCACAACGAGAACCTCAGTATCGCTGCTGGCCACGGGTTATTCCGCGGCGATTTGGATCGAGCCACCCATTGTGCGGTCCCAACGATCTCCGTTCGTCCGGTTCGCGCCAATACTGTCGCCGCGCTCCCAGAGACGGCAACCGCTTTTTGCGCAAACGTCAGATGCCCGGACGCTCCCTCCGCCGGTAGGCGGCGGGAACGTATTGCGCCTCGGGACGTTGACGAGCACGCTCCGTAAGCGTGTGAGGAATTGCCTTTTGCGGCTGACCATTGTGATCATTTCAGCGTTCGTTGGCTTCGCACCGGCAGGTGTGGTGCTGGCGCAGCCGACCGAGAACACCGCCCCCGAGCAAGGGGTAACATGCCCGCCGGACGTCAAGGGCGAGCCGCCGACCGTGGGCGGTAGCGGTTCTGGGGCACTGAGCGACAAACTCGCCCAATCGAAGGGCGTGATCTGCCCACCTGCTGGGATTGACCGCGATATGCAGGTCACGCCGCCGGGTGGCGGTCATCTCAAGGTTATTCCTCCGCCGGGCACACCAGGCGGAGATCAAAATGTGCAGCCGAAGTAACTCTTCTGACCTCGCTGGCGCTCGGATGCTTGGTGAGTTGGTCGACACCCAAGGCGTGAGTTAAGCACCAGCGGCAAGTCAAGTGCCGCCCCACCCTCAGGCCCTGGGTTTCACACTGAACTTTGTTCGCATGGGCCCGCTGCGCAACCCCAAGCGCAATCTGCGGCTTAGATTGTCAGCGAACTCCCGCGTGCGTGTCGCGGTCGAGTCTGGCTTGGAGGCGGCCAATCGTTTCGATCTGGGTGGCCAGAACCTCGTCGCTGAGAAACCTGCTCTCCTGCGCGAGCGCGATCCAGAACTCTCGGATGTTGCTCAGAGCTTCACGATGGACTGGATCAAAAGTGATCCGAAGCGCCCGCTCGCAGTCGGCCGCCTTCTCCCATGGATCCACTTGAGACATGGAGCCCTCCTGCGTGGGGGAACCTGCCGTCGGGAAAACCACCTTGTCCCTACAGGATTTTCTCCGCGCTTTCGAGCCTGCGAACCGGGTTTTCCCCGTAGCTCACCGTCTGCTTAGGGCAAATCGTCGATCCAACATGCGCTCCTAGCCCGTACCGGCAAATTGCAATTGGCGCACATGCGCCATCGGGAGACCCGGCTCACAACCCGCATCGCTCATCGTCCTCAACGGCGGATATCCGAATCCTTTTCCGGCCATCTTGCTTGGGTCTAGAATCTGAAGCGGGAAGGGGCTCTCCAAGATGCCGAGCAAGGAATTGGTGGCGCAGGAGATCGGCGCGGAGCTGGAGACGGCGCCGCGCGGGGCATCGTTGGGTATCCGCCTTTCTGTTACGGCGATTGCGGTCATCCTCGCGTGCATCGATTGCGCGGCTGCCCAAGACTGGCCGACGCGGCCTATTCGTCTCGTAGTGGGTGCCAGCGCGGGCGGCGGCACCGATATTTCCGCACGCTTGATCGCACAACCGCTGGCGGAGATCCTAGGCCAAGCGGTCGTGGTCGAGAACCGCGCCGGCGCCGCCGGCACCACGGC
>DATBCB010000399.1:0-5834 GCA_036270675.1 Acidobacteriaceae bacterium
ACCCGCTCCCTGTATAGTAGCCGTCCATCTGGACGTTCATGAGCAAATCACCTTTCGCCCACCCCAGCCACAGACCCCCCGAGCCGCTGGCGCCAGAGAAGGTGCTGTGAGTGCCGTCGAAGTTCACCCAGTCGTGCGTCACATATCCATTGCTGTCGCGGTGGAACCCAACCTGGATGTGGTGCCAGGTGTTTGCGGCCCAGGTCGTTGGATTGCAGCCAACGTTCGAGCTGTGCCAGTGCGGACCGCCACTCACATATGTCCACTCCCAGCTATGGGAATACACCGAGCATTGGGTGCCAAAGATTACCGTCTCGCCGTTCGACATCACCTGGTTCAGATCCAGCTCGAGATTTGCCATCTGATTCGGATCCTTGACATAGACATACGTATCGAGAACGAAGTGCGTGGCCGAACCATCGTTGCCGAACGAGTTGTGCCAGCGCTCTCCGCCGCGACCCCAATAGCTCATATAGAACTCGCGGGCGTTGTCATAGAGCGATACGCTCGCCGGGTAGGCCATCGAGCCCTGCGAACCACCGGGCGTTCCTCCATCATGCTCGCCGACCCAGTTGCCCGACGTATCCAGATCGGGAGATGCAGCTGCATAGGACGGAATGCTGACCGAAGGATTACTGGGCGTGGTGTTGCCCCCGGATGTGCTCCCTCCACCTCCACCGACGTTGAACGTGGTATTCACAACCGGGCAGATTCCGCCGCTCGTCCACGCCTTGAAGTGAATCGTGTGGGTGCCGCCGCCGATGGAGAAGTGGGTGACGTCGATGTCAAACGGCGTGACACCCATTGTCGTGCCGCCGCTGTCTACAGAAAATCCAAATGCGGTGGGAGTAAGGCCATTGCAGCCCACGTTGTGGGCGCGCACCCAAACTGGGGATGAGTTGCTGGTGCCATTCACGGGGCTGGCTACGGTGATGTTCGCTGCAAGAGCTGCCTGTCCTGAGACCACTCCGCCAAGTATTGCGAGAGTTGAAAGGATGAGGCCGCGTCGCTGGGCCGGACGAAAGAAACTCTTCTTCTGAAAGAACAGCATGAACTTCTCCTACGGGGAATTTGGTGTCACATTGCGTTTGCTTGTGGTGTGGCAGCAATGAGCAGCAATGCTCCTTCGGGCACACGTCGAGTAGGGCCGGCACCGCAACGGTGGTGGCTGACGTGCGAGCGAGGAGGGTCTGCGTACGAGTGACCCAGGTACGCAGCTTCACTCTTCTGTATGCCCCGGTAACGTGACGTTTGGGGGCATCTCGTAGGTGATTGGTAAATGAATAATACAGCCCGGCCTGCGAACGGAAAGTCCCTATTTTGTGTTAGTTACGGAATGATTACCATGTAAATAATAGGCTGCGGACTGCAACAAAATCCCAGCAACATCGCACGTTCTTACGCGACTGCAGCAAATTGCCTGCGATGAATCACGCGCAAGGGCGGCACGTGTCCTCTTTTGGGAACGCCGCGGGGCGCGGAGACGTCCTCTCTCTGTCAAGCAAAATAAAGAGCGCGGAAGAAAAAAAGAAGTGCAGTATCCCTCAGCGCAACCGGCCGCGATGACTCGGACCTGTTCCCATCCCCTATACTGAAACGGATTCAGAGCGCATCTGATTCCACATACGCATCCGCTTCTTTCCCGTAATTCTCCTGAATTTCACCAGAGGCACAGCAAACGAGCACAGGCATGGCAGACATCCATCAATCCAACAATCAGCCCCGGATCACCGTCAGCGAAGCCTCCGATTATCGCGAAGGCTACGCCAACAGCGTGCAGGTGCGCGCCAGTGTCTGGGATTTCTTCCTCTCCTTCGGCACCGCGCACCAGGACTCGCCGGACCAGGTCACCATTCGCGGCTTTCAGGGCATCTATCTCAGCCCACAGCAGGCCAAGGCACTCTTCAACGTGCTCGGCCAGAACCTGGCACAGTATGAGCAGGCCTTTGGCAGCATCTCGCTCGAGCCCGTCCCCGCCTCTTCCACGCACCGTCCGCTCAATTAGGATTCAGCGGAGGCAGCAATCTTCTCCTTCCTCCGATTTCCCGCGCGGCAGCAACTAGATCAGCGATCGGACCAGCCCTTCCCCCTGTGGCTGGTCTTTCCGCTGATCTTCGTCGCACTCTACCTGTCCCACTTCGCGCTGCTGCATCTGCCCTACTACTGGGACGAGGCCGGATACTACATTCCCGCCGCCTACGATCTTTTCCGGACCGGCGCGCTGATACCCTCCAGCACGCTCTCGAACGCGCATCCGCCGCTCCCCTCGCTCTATCTCGCACTGTGGTGGAAGCTCTCCGGCTTCACGCCGCTCACCACCCGGCTTGCCGAGTTGATCGTTGCCTCCACGGCGCTGCTGGCGGTCTATCGCCTGGCCCTTCGCGTCACCGGCCAGATCTCGATTGCCGCGGCCACCACGCTGCTGACCGCGATCTATCCCGTCTGGTTTGCGCAGAGCACGCTCGCGCACGCCGACCTCTTCGCCGCCGCTCTCACGCTGTGGGGGCTGGTCTTCTATCTCCCGGGCGGAAAGAGCGCACGCATCTTCCCCGCCGCGCTCTGCTTCGCGCTCGCCGCCCTGTCGAAAGAAACCTCCATCTGCACCCCACTGACCCTGGCCGCGTACGAAGCCTGGCTTGCGCGCCGGGAACTGCCGAGCGGCGCATCGGCATTGCGGAACACATTGCGGAACACAGTGTGGCTCCTCGCATCCGTCCTGCCACTCTGCGGCTGGTTCTACTATCACTGGCGGCGCACCGGCTACGTCTTCGGCAATCCCCAATATCTCCGCTACAACGCGGAGGCCACGCTCTCGCCCTTGCGCATCCTTCTCGCGCTCTGCCACCGCGTCCTTCACCTCACCGCGCACATGAACCTGTTTGTGCCGGTACTGTGCGCCTGCGCTTCGCTTTTTTTGGTGCCGCGTCTGTTCCCGGACGGCGGCACACGCCCGCCATTGCCGCGGGAGTTCGTCGTGCCCCTGGCCTGTGTCTTCGCCGCGAACACGCTGCTTTTCTCCGTGCTCGGCGGCGCGCTGCTTACCCGCTATCTGCTGCCCCTCTATCCATTGGTGCTGCTGGTGTGCGTCGCGGCCTTCTGGCGGCGCGTCCCCGCCTGGGGCGCCCTGGTGGCTCTCGCCGCGTTCGCCTTTTGCCTGGGCCTCTTCGTCAATCCTCCGTACCGCTTCGCACCCGAGGACAACCTGAGCTACGCGGATTCCATCCAGCTGCAGCAACAGGCGATCCACCAGGCGGTCACGCGTTATCCGCAAGAAACCATCCTCACCGCATGGCCGGTCTCCGACGATCTCACCAAGCCCGAGCTGGGATACATGCGCCGGCCGGTCTCGGTCGAGACCATCGATAATTTCTCCCTGCCGCAGGTCCAGCGTGCCGCCACCCTCCCCGGCTACAGCGTCGGCCTCATCTTCTCCACCAAATATGACCCCCCGCATCTGCCCTTCAGCCTGGGCCCGCGCAACGAGCGCCTGGATCGCCGCTACTTCGACTTTCATCGCGATCTCCCGCCGGAGGCCATCGCCAGCCTGCTCGGCGGCAAGGTGGTCTGGCGCACCGCGCGCAAAGGACAATGGGCCGCCGTCCTGCACTTCGACCGTCCCCAGGAAGCACGCCTCCGCTGACGAGCCGGCACCACCGTTATCTGGACCGCTTCACCCCGCGAACTATAATCACCGTGCGTGCGCCCAAATCCTCCACTGCGCTCTCTCCTTTTCACTTCCGCACTTGCCTTGCTCTCCGCTCTGTTCGCACCTTTTGCGCACGCGGATAACAATCAGACAGCCGCAGAAACCGCGACCCTGCCCGCAAAGGTGCACCACCAGCTTCTTCTGGTCCTGCCCTTCGACAACCGCACCGGCCAGGCCAACCTCGACTGGATCGGCGAAGCCGTCTCGGAGATCGCCAACCAGCGGCTCGGCGCCTCCGGCTTCGACATCATCAGCCGTGGCGATCGCCAGTACGCGCTCGAGCATCTCGGGCTGCCACGCACCTTCGAGCCCTCGCGCGCCACCGCCATCCGCCTCGCCCAGACGCTCGATGCCGACGACATCATCGTGGGCTTCTACACGCTCGAGAACAACACGCTGCACGTCTCCGCTCAGATCCTGGATGTGAACGCGCTGCGCCTCGGCCAACCCCTGGTGCAGGACGGTCCGCTGGACCGCATGCTCGATGTGCTGAACTCGCTCGCCTGGCATGTCGTCCGCAGCCTCGATGGCAAATTCCCCCTGCCCGAGAGCAGCTTTCAGGCGGCCAGCTCCAACCTGCGGCTGAACGGCTTTGAGAACTACATTCGCGGCATCATCGAACCCGAACCGGCGGAGCGCATCCGCCACCTCAAGATTGCTGTCGCGGAAAACCCCACCTACTCCCCCGCGTGGCTCGCGCTGGGCATGACCTACTTCTCCGAGCAGCAGTTCGATGCCTCCGCCGCCGCTCTCGGCCACATGCGCAAGAACGACCCCGCCGCACTCGAAGCAGAGTTCTATCGCGGCATCGCTTTCTTCTACACCGGCCACTATGACGAGGCCGAAGAAGCCTTCGCCTTCGTCGCCGGACAGCTTCCCCTGCCCGAGGTGGTGAACGATCAGGGCGTCGCGGCATCGCGGCGCGGCCACGACGGCGGAGCGCTCTTTCAGGAAGCCATCGACGGCGATCCGCACGATGCCGACTACAATTTCAACCTCGCCATCGCACTGGCGCGGCGCGGCGATACGCGCAACGCTCTCGCGGCCGTCGCCCAGGCGCTCAAGCTCCGCCCGCAGGACTCCGAAGCCCTTGCTCTGCAAAACATGTTGCAGCAGCCGAAGCCTCCGGCAGTCGTGCCTGCCAGCGTGCAGAACAATAGCCAGAGCGGCAGCGCAGCAGCCCCGGGTCGCCGCAATCTGCCGCTCGAGCGCATCAAGCGCAGCTATAACGACGCTTCCTTCCGCCAGGCGGCCTCCGAGATGGAAGAAATGGAGGCGCAGCACCTGGCCTCTCTGCCATCGGATCAACAGGCCGCCACCCTCAGCAAAAACGGCAAGACCTATCTGGGCCGCGGTCTGATGCTCGAGGCTGAACGACAATTCCAGCTCGCCCTGGCTGCCAACGGCAACGATGCGGACGCACATGCCGGCCTGGCAGAAGTCCGCCGGCGCAATGGCGACAACGCCCAGGCCCGCGCCGAAGCGCAGGCCGCGATCAAGCTGCGCCCCAGCGCCGAAGCCTGGCTCACACTCGCCCGGCTCGACCGCACAGAGCACCATCTGCCAGCGGCACGCGAGGACGTCAACCACGCTCTGCAAGTGGAACCGAATAGCTCCGATGCACGCGGCCTCCAGCAGGCACTCGCACCCGCAGTTCCGGCGGCACCGTCCTCGCCGCCTCCAAAGCCATGAAGCCCCTTCGCGCCGTTAGCCACGCCTTGTTGCTGCTGCTTCTCCTCTGCGGTATGCGCGCGCAGGCCGCACAGCCCGTCGTCGTGGTCCTCCGCCTCGACGACACCATCCAGCCCATCAGCGAGGACTACTTCAACCGCGCACTCGACCACGCCGCCGACATCCACGCCAACGCCTTGCTGGTCGAGCTCAACACGCCCGGTGGCCTGCTCTCCACCATGCGCTCCATGATGGGACGCATCGGCACATCGCCCGTGCCAGTCATCCTCTACGTGGCGCCACAGGGCGCACGCGCGGGTTCTGCCGGCTTCTTTCTGCTCGAGGCCGCGGACGTCGCCGCGATGGCGCCTGGCACCAACGCGGGCGCCTCGCATCCGGTGGTCGAGGGCGCCAAGCTCGACGACACCATGAAGCAGAAGCTCGAGAACGACACCGC
>DATBCB010000400.1:0-3102 GCA_036270675.1 Acidobacteriaceae bacterium
ACTGCGAGCGAGCAATTCAGAATCTGTAATCCTAAACCTCGAACAAGGTCACAGTGTGCCGCAGTGGGGCCGGCTGATCTTCCACGTTGCGGATGTGGATGCGTTCTGGACACATCTGCGGGCGAAGGGTTTTGATCCTGAAATCCCACGGAACGCGGCTTGGGGTGAGCGCTACTTCCACATGCTCGATCCGGATGGCCACGAGCTATCCTTCGCTCGGCCGCTACGATGATTGGGCCAGGACAATCTGCCCAGACGAGGCCTGTATAGTTGTGGCGGTCGATCAGCGGCGCGCCTCTCGGGATTGCGCCTGGATCACCGATAGCCTTGATCGGAGACGCCTCGGAGACGAGGTTGTAGTAAGCTTCTGGACTTAGTCCGAGGCGTTTTCGATAAGGAGGTTAGAAGGAAGCCGGAGGCGTTTGCCGCGGTCGCGGTGATCCCAATTGGGAATATGGATATTGAATGGCATTTGGTGTTTCGGTGAATGATTTTGTGGGCCGCTTTTTCGCCGTTGATGATGGCGAGGGGTGAACAGATGGCGGTGCGATCTGTGATCGAGCGGTTCGGGGATGCGGTTGGACGTGGGGATGAGGCTGTTCGGCATGCAGGGCGCACACTTGCCGAGCAGACGTGCGTGGAGCAAGCCGACAGAGCGGATTGGCGAAGCCCATCATGAAGTATCGAAGCCTGCGAAATAGAGTTGTGCGGCGGTGAAGTGTTGGACGACGCGCATGGGTTTTCCGCAGCGGGGGCAGTGGCAGGGTGCGCAGTCAGGCAGGGGCGGCAGAGGCAGCGGTGCGCGGCCCTGTTCGGCGAGCAGCGTGCGTGCCAGGGGCAGCAGTTGTTTGCGGAAGCGGTTCGAGAGCAGGCCGTAACGGCGGATGCGCACGAACCCTTTTGGCAGCACGTGAAGAAAGAAGCGGCGCAGAAACTTCACGGCATCGAGAGTCATGAGGCGCTGCTTGCCGCCGTGAGCATAATCGCGCCAGCGAAAGCTGACGCGTTCGCCGTCGAAGGCGGTGAGGCGATGGTTGGAGATGGCCATGCGGTGGGTGTAGCGGCCGAGGTAGCGCAGGACATGCTCGGGGCCGCCGAAGGGCGGCTGGGCGTAGACGTACCAGTTCTTGTTGCCGAGCTCATCGAGCAGCTGCCCGAACCACACGGGATCACTGAAGTGCGCCGCCGGACCGCGGCCATCAAGCATACGTCTGCGGTAGAGCTGGCGAAGTCCTGAGAGGAACTTCTCGCGGAACACCATGCTCAGGGTGGGGACAGGCACGAGGAACATCGGATGGCTGGTGTGGATCCATCGTTGATGGTCTGCCGATAGTCCCCCGGCGGGAACGACTGCGTGGATATGGTAATGAACCAGCAGGTTGGAACTCCACGTATGCAGGATGGAGAGGAATCCGATCTCTGCACCCAGACGTTGTGGATCCCGAGCCACTTCGAGCAGGGCCTGGGAGCTGGCATCGAATAACAGATCGAGGAACGGCCTAGGAGAAGTCAGGCCCAGCGGGTTGAGTTCGTGAGGCAGGGTGAAGACAACGTGGAAGTAGTTGGTGTTGAGCAGATCGCGTTGCTGCGTCTCGAGCCATCGCCGGCGAGCTTGCGCCTGGCACTTGGGACAGCAGCGCGATCTGCAGGAGTTGTAGGAGATGGGTGCCTCGTACTGGCAGTCGACGCACTTATCCTTATGTCCGCCGAGGGCCGCAGTGCGGCAGCGCTCCACGGCCCGATATGCCTTCAGCTGCTGATAGCTGAGAATGGCCTTGAAGCGTTCCAGAAACTGCCTTTCCTTGCGACGGACGATGTCGGCCACCTCGATGGCCGGCCGCGTCATGGGCGCGGAGTATGGTAGGCGCGGCGGCTCTGATCGACGCTTGACAGCTTCAGCTTTTCGAGCGGGTTGGAGACCTGATGCAGATGCTGCGCGGACAAGTGAAGATACCTCGCCGTAGTCTCCAGATCTTCATGACCGAGCAGCAACTGGATGGTGCGCAGGTCGGTACCGTCTTCCAGCAGATGGGTGGCCCAGCTGTGGCGAATCAGATGGGGGCTCACCCTCTTACGAATACCGGCTTTCTTCGCCGCCTCGGCGCATGCATGCCACACAGTTTTGTCGCTGATCGGCTGCTCGTGGTCGCGATGCATGCGCGAGGGGAACATATAAGTGCGTGGTTTTAGCCAGCGCCAGTAAGCACGCAGAGTCTCGAGTAAGGCCGGCGTCAGGGGCAGGTCGCGGTCTTTATGGCCCTTGCCGTCGACCACGTGGAGGATCATGCGCTGGCTGTCAATGTCGGCGACCTTCAGCCGGACCATCTCGGCGCGGCGCATACCGGTGCCGTAGAGAACGGTCAGAAGCGTGCGCTGGAAAAGATTGCTGCTGGCCTCGATCAGACGCGCCACCTCTTCCCGGCTCAGGATGTTGGGCAGCTTCCTCTGCACCTTGGGATAGGGAAGAAACTGATAGAACCTCTGGCAGCCAAGCGTGTGCACGAAAAAGAAGCGCAGCGCGGCTACATGGTTCTCGACCGATCTTGGTGAGAGCCGCCTTTGCTTGAGCAGATAGGCCTGGTAACTGCGCACATGTTCCAGACCGAGCTTGTCGGGTGACTTGCCGAAGTGTTGTGCGAACCGCTCGACGAAACGCACGTAGTACCGGATCGTCTTGTCGGAATAGTTGCGGCGCTCGAGTTCTTCGAGCATCATTTTGCGAAGATGAGTCACAGTAGCTTACCTCCTGTGACTCACACCCTATCCCGGCCTCCAAGCTCCTCGACAGCCACTACCGTAGCGACCGCGGCGCCTGCGGCTTCGTTCTAACCGCCTACTCGGAAGTAATCCCACTTTGCCGTATAACGGGCTTCGCGGACACATGACTACCGAGGAGATTTTCGCGCGAAAAACTGAGGCGGTGGAAATGACGGCCTGATGGAAAGCGAGGAAAACAAGAAGCCGTTTTCCTCTCTTCCCCCAGTCCTTGGAATCCCGCGAAGAACGCGGGATTACCACATTCCCACCGCACGACGACTACTATTGAATTTTGACAGTTCTACTTTGTAGCCGTTGAGACATTTCAATTTTGCAGCAACAGCA
>DATBCB010000401.1:0-3257 GCA_036270675.1 Acidobacteriaceae bacterium
CTAGCGTGTGAGCCGTTCGGCCCACCACTTACATTGTCATGCTGAGCGAAGCGAAGGACCTCTAGTTCGCTCGCTCCGCCGCTACCCGGGTGCCCATGTCCCCGTGTTGGGCATAGGCTTGAATCGGGTTTCTTCCCACAAAAGCCTCAGTGTGAGCGACCAATCCCGCCGCAGGCGCAATTGCCTGGACGGCCAGTCCCCAGCACTATTTCCTGCCCAACAACTTTCCTGAAACGCCGCGTACCAGGGTCCGTTCTGCGGCAACCGCCGCCACCACCAGCAGCGCGCCTGTAGCCAGCCCTAGCCCGATAAGTCCCGCCGCCGTTGCAGCACTGACAATAGCAAGTCTCATTAGATGGAATGCGCCTCCCCGCGCTGTTTGCGGTTCCAAAATCTATTGTCATCCTGAGCGGAGCGAAGAGCCTGCCCTGAGCTGGTCGAAGGGACCTGCAGTCTTTCGCTGACCCGAGAATCTCGACGTGAGCGACCATCGGGAGCGAACTCAATAGCTCGCGCCGCAGGCGCGTCTGCCCGTGCGGCCAGCACCATCAGATGGAAAGCGCCTCCCCACGCTGCTTGCGGTTCAGAATGGCATCAAAGATTGTCCGCGACACAAAGACCGCCGTGAACAGGTTCGCGCCCAGACCAAAGACCAGGGTGACGGCGAAGCCCTTCACCGGGCCGGTGCCGAAGAGAAAGAGGATCGCCGCCGAGACCATCGTGGTGACGTGCGTATCGAGGATCGTCGTCCAGGCATGCGCGAAACCCTGGTCCACCGCCGCGGCTGCCGACTTGCCTGCACGAACCTCCTCTCGGATGCGCTCAAAGATCAGCACATTCGAATCCACGCCCATACCAACGGTGAGAATTACACCCGCGATGCCTGGCAACGTCATCGTGGCGCCGGTGAAGCCCATGAAGCCGAGCAGGATCACCAGGTTCAGGAAGAGCGCAAGATCGGCATTGATGCCCGCGCCCTTGTAATAGACCAGCATGAAGATCATCACGGCCAGCATGCCGACAATCGATGCTGTCACGCCCTTGCGGATGGAATCCGCGCCCAGTGATGGACCAACTGTGCGCTCTTCGAGGTAGTGAATTGAGGCTGGCAGCGCGCCGGTCCGCAGCATCAGCGACAGGTCCTTGGCCTTCTGCTCACCCAGCCCGGAGATGCGTCCCTGATCGCGGATCGCCTCCTGAATGTTGGCCACTTCCTGCACCTTGTTGTCGAGTACTACGGCCATCGGCTTGTTGACGTTCTTGCTGGTGAAGTCGTAGAAGCGGTCGCCGGCTGCGCGGGTCAGGATAAACGTCGCATCGGGACGGCCGTTCTCATCCCGGCCGGGCTGCGCATCCCGGAAGTCCGAGCCGGAAACCACGGCGATCCGCTGCAGTAGGTAATACTGTCCCTGCTCCGCGTCATTCGTGCCCCCGTAGGGCAAGAGTTCCTGATCCGGCGGAATCGTACCGCCGTTCGCCTGCTTCGCCGCGTCCTGGGTGGCATAAGGGCCGCCGGTCACCGCATGGATCTCCAGCCGCGCCGTCGACTGGATGATGTCGCGCACCCGGCCAGGATCATCGACACCCGGCAGCTCCACCAGGATCTGGTTCTTGCCCAGGCCATACTCCTGCACCGTCGGCTCCGTCACGCCCAGCGAGTTGATACGCGTCGTGATGGTCTCGATCGAGTTCTGCATGGCCTTTTTCTCAAGGGCCTGCACCTCAGCCGGCTTCAAGGTCAGGGTGAAGCCGTCTGCGGTCGAGCTGATGTTGTACTGCTGGCCGTACTTGGTATCCAGCACGTTGCGCGCATCGCCTGACTTGTTTGCCGGCACGCCGGAGATCTGGATCGTTGTCGGGTCCGAGGGGTTCGGCTTCAGGATCGAGCCCACAGAGACACCCGCGGCCTGGAGATCGCTCTGCAGGCGCCCCAGCGCGTTGTCTGTCTCCGCGCCGACAGCCTCGTCGACCATCACCTGCAGCACCAGGTGCGTGCCGCCCTTGAGATCCAGGCCCAGGCTGATGCGCTTGGTAAGCGCATCCTTCCACGCCTGCCCGCTAACGCCATTAGGAATGCCGAAGATCCCGAAAACAAAGACCAGGAGGATGGCGATGATGAGAATTGCTTTACCGGTGAGATTCTTGCGCATGATGAATCGGGTCGCCTCTTCGTGGCGTTACTTGGCTTCCTCAGGTGTATTGGTGGTCACAGCCGCAATGGCCGACTTTACAATTTCTACCTTGATGCCGTCCGGGGGGAGCTTCAACTGGATCGCATCATCGCGCAGCGCCACGATGGTGCCGCGCAACCCGCCCGTGGTCGTGATCTTGTCGCCGACCTTCAGGTTGTTCAGCATCTCCGTCCACTGCTTCTGTTTTCTCTGGTTGGGCCGGAAGAGCAGCAGGTAGAAGATGCCGACCATCAGGATGGCAGGCAGAAAGGTGACGAAATTAGTTGGCAGTCCGCCAGCGAAAACAGCAACAAGTTCAACGAGCACAGTAATCCTTCTTCCGTCCAGGTGCTCCGCCCCCGCAACGCCGATTCTGGAGGCTGGCGCAAGTGGCTGCAGCTTCAGTGCGGGAGCTCGGGAGAGGAACAGGTGTGGCAGGCAAACCAGAGCAGATGCCCGGCAAAAAGCCTCTCCCGGATCGCCGCTCATCCCGCGCAAGCCAAACTCCCGAAACGCCCGCAACCGGACGAAGACAGGACACACAGATCGGCAGGATACCTAAGCATAAGCATCACGGAGTCTGTGGCTTGTGTCAAGAGAGGGCCGCCCAGAGAGAGAGAGTCAGGGCGACGGGCATGTGCTGGAGAGCGAGTTTTCGAGGCCTTCCTGCTGGACCGCGAATGTCATCGCAGGTGCAGCACCCGCCCCGCGGGTGATGTGGAAGACATACATCGTCTCAAAATCATCACTCGGCCACGCCGGCACCTGCGACGGATCCAAGCCATAGGCGCGCAGCATCTGCCGGGCAAAGTCATACGCGTATTTGTGCTCCCACGCGATAAAGATCGTGCTGTTCGCATAGGGCGGCGCAGTCACCGCGCTTTCGAGGGCGGCGATGTCCCGGAAGCCCCATTGCGTATCGACCGGCAGCCCGAGCTGAATCGCTGTCGGCTCGATCGTCGCCAGCGGCCGCACATAGGAATATTCTTTGCTCGAAAACGAGCTCTCCCGCATCTGATCCGCCGGGTTCGGAGCAAAGATCGCATCGGCGCGCCCGAAGCGTCCGATCAGCACCTTCGGCAGGGC
>DATBCB010000402.1:0-7829 GCA_036270675.1 Acidobacteriaceae bacterium
CAACAATCTGGCGGAACGGATATCGCAGGATCGCGTGAAACAGGCGCGGTCCTACCTGAAGTCCATCTTCGGCGAAATCGTCGATCAGGATTTTCTGGTCAAAGACCCTACCCTGAAGCTGAAGACGCCAAGAAACCTTCGGCCCAAGGATAAGCAGGTCCTGACTTGGGAACAACTCTGGCTGGCTCTCGAACGAACCACCAGGAGAGACCGTCTGCTCCTGATGCTTGATATGACGGAAGCGCTGCGGCCCAGCGAACTGTTCGCTCTGCGGTGGCGCTCCTTCGATGACATGGATACGTTGTCGATCACAGAAACCGTCTATCGGGGGGAGATTCGGCCCTTCGGAAAGACCGATGGAAGCCTCACGGACGTGCACCTGCCTCCGGGCCTCGCTGAAGAGCTCCGTTTGTGGGAGCAGGAAACGGCCAAAGCCTCTCCGAATGGAGTTGTTTCCCGAGATGCCTTCATCTTTCCAAACTCGCGAGGAGGATTCATGGACACCGGCAACTATCGGAACCGCGTTCTTAACCCTCTCGCAGAGAGGCTGGAGATTCCCAAACTGAATTTTCAGATTCTGCGTCGCACGATGGCGACACAGGCGCAGAGCATGGGTTCGGTGAAGGACATCCAGGCGCACCTGCGACACGCGAAGGCCGATACAACGGCCAACGAGTACATGCAGGAGCTGCCGGAGAGCGTGAAGAGAATGGTCGGAGAGGTGTACGCCATGCTCACGAAAGGAGGGGAGTCGCAAGAGACTTTGCAGCATTTGCCGCAAAAAGCCGCAAACGCTTCTGAGGAACTTGCTGCAAGTATTTGAAAGGAATGGTAGGCACGAGGAGACTCGAACTCCTGACCTCTACCGTGTCAAGGTAGCGCTCTAACCAACTGAGCTACGCGCCTGCGCCCGGTGGGAACAGCCCGTTCAGTATACCAAGCTCCGCCCGCTAGCCGCCCACTCTCCAGCCGCGCTGGAAGCGTTTACTGCCGCTGCGGTACGATGGGTTTCCAGAAGGACGAACGCCCCCGCACGCGTCCCTACTTGATGGACATGACACACCGCCAGTGCTGAAAGACCTTCGCGCCGCGCCCAACCAGTTGACGTTCCTGCGGCTCTGCATCATTCCCTTCCTGGTCACCGCGGTGCTGGACGGCCGCTATCGCACCGCGTTTGCGCTCTTCATCCTGGCCGGCATCAGCGATGGCCTCGACGGTTTGCTGGCGCGCATTCTGCAGCAGCGCACCCGCCTGGGCGAGTACCTGGATCCCATCGCGGACAAACTCCTGCTCAGCACGCTCTTTCTCGTACTCATGCACCAGGGGCTTATTCCCCGCCGAGTCACCATCCTCGTCTTCAGCCGCGACGTCGGCATCGTCATCGTGGGAGCGCTGCTCTTCGCCACTACCGGGGCGCGCGAATTCCGTCCCAGTCTGTGGGGCAAAGCCAACACCGTCGCGCAGATCATCGCGGTCGCCACCACGCTATGGACGGCGTTCTACGCTCCGGCATTTCTGGTGCTCGTGCGCAAGCTGTCGCTCATCGCGACCTTCGCGCTCACTTTGATTTCGTGGTTCCACTACACCTTGCGGGAAACGCGGCGGCTGGGCAGCGAGGAATCGCGCAGCTCGGCCTGAACGCGCAGCCCCGGCAAGCGCAAGCGATCAGGCGTCGTCACCTTCGGCATGCGTCTCTTCGCCGCTGTCCTGCGACATCTCCTGGTACTCGTCGGCGTCGAACACCTCGCCGCACTCTTCGCACTCGACATATTCCACATCGTCTTCGCGCGCTACCACGCGCACCTTGGGGTGCTTGCAGACTCGTTGCATGATCAGTATTGGGGAGTTTGGGATGGTTTGGCCGGCGCCGACTGCTGCTGCCAAGTCGGACCGGTATGGAGGAGATTGTACCCACGTCCCCATAAGAGTCAATGCGGCATTGGGTGGACCGGGTCACAACAGTTTCAATGCCGCTTCATTACAATCAGGGAAATCTCCATCAGTCGCCGGATTTTCGAAACGGATGCCCCTTTGCAGTGCCGCCGTCCCGAGATCATATGACCAAACTCCCCCAGCCGCACCTCTCCCGATTCCGTAATTTCCGCCGCTTCGGCTTGCCCGGGCTGCTGGCGTTGCTTTTCATCGCACTGCTCATCGGCCAGCACCTCGTCTCTGGCGGCGATCCCTCGCTCGAGTTCAACGCCCCCTCCGCCCTGCCCGCGGCCAGCGGCCTGGTAGACCAGTCGCCGCTCCGCCTGGCGCGGCAATTGGCGCCGCAGGCGGCCGTGCCCCAGGAGCGCCAATATGCGCAGGACGCCCTCCGCCTGGCCGACAGTGAGGTCGATCTGGCATTCGCCAGCGCGCTGCGCAGCGCCACCCGGCACGCTCCCCCACTCACCGGCCAGGCACTGAAGATCTCCCAACGCCTGAATGCCCTCAACGCCCGCATCAAGGCGGAACAGGCCCAGGTGACTGCCCGCCAGCACGGTCCCGGCACCGCGGACGACGATCCCCAGCTCCAGCTCGCCCAGGCGCAGCTCGCGCTCGACACCGACGAGGCCGACGAGCTGCACCAGACCCTCATCCGTCTCGGCGGCGATCGCCACGCCCTCATCCAGCAGGCGCTCGACGAGCACGAAGCCGTGCTCAAGGAGGAAACCGGCGCTGTCGTCTCGCAAACCGAGGCGCTGGAAACCCCGGCAGCGCTCACCTCACTCATCGGAAAGTTCCGCGCCCTCGGCTCGCTGCGCAGCCGCCATCAGCAGCTGGTCGAGGCGCGCAATGCAACGCAGTCGCTCGCCACGCAGCTCCTCCAGCAGCGCAATGCCCTCTCAAATGAAACGGAGAAGGCCGCCTCACCCGCCGGAAACGGGGCGGCGGCCGCGCCCGAGACCAGCGATGCAACCACTACCGCTGCCCGGCTCCGCGCCCTCGCCGCGAGTCGCGAGTCCCTCACGGAATACGAGCACCGCATCCACGACCTCGAAGGTCTCGCCGGCACTTACACCAAGTGGGACGCGCTGGTCCGTGCGCAGGAGCGCACCCTCGCGCGCCGCATCCTGCGCGTCTTCGCATTCATCGTCCTCATCATTGTCGTCACCGTCATGATTAGCCGGCTCTTCCAGCGCCTGCTCACCAGCCGCGCTCTGCTCGACCGCCGCCGCCAGCAGACGATGCAATTCGTCCTCTCCTTCAGCGTGCACCTGGTCGGCGCGCTGCTCATCCTCATCGTCATCTTCGGCGCGCCGCATCAGACCCCCACCGTCATCGGCCTTGCGACTGCCGGCCTCACCGTCGTGCTCAAGGACTTCATCGTCGCCTTCTTCGGCTGGTTCATCCTCATGGGCAAGAGCGGCGTGCGGGTCGGCGATTGGGTCGAGATCAACGGCGTCGGCGGCGAAGTCGTCGAGGTCGGCCTGCTCCGCACCACACTGCTCGAAACCGGCAACTGGTCAGAGACCGGACGTCCCACCGGACGCCGCGTCGCCTTCATGAACAGCTACGCGATTGAGGACCATTACTTCAATTTCTCCACCACCGGCCAGTGGCTGTGGGAGGAGCTGCACATCGCGCTGCCCTCCGGCAAAGATCCATATGCCCTGTGTGACGCGATCCGCGCCGCGGTCGAAGAGATCACCCGTGAGGACGTTGATCTCGCCAGCCGCGAGTGGCGACGCCTCAGCCAATTGCACGGCAGTCTCAGCACGCTCTCCGCACAACCAACGGTGGAGCTGCGCCCCACCGGCGGCCTGGAGGTTGTCGTCCGCTACCTGACCCGCGCGCAGGATCGCTTCGAAATGCGCTCCCGCCTCAACCAGCGGCTGCTCGGCATCCTGCACGCACCGCCCCAAATCAGAGAAGCGTCACCTTCTTCTGCCAAGGAGGCTTCCCCCGCAACCAGCGCAGCCACCAGCTAAAGCGCAGCCACCAGCTAAACTGGTCGCCTGGCAATTCGTCATCTCCGCATCTCGTCTCGGGAGATTCCATGCAGTTCACATCGGAAGAAGGCGCCCGCCGCTATCAGGAGACCCTGGTGCCGTTGATGTTTGCGCCCTCGGCACGGCTGCTGGTTGGGGACGCGAAACCTCCCGCCGGCGCGCACGTGCTGGATGTCGCCACGGGCACCGGCGTCGTTGCTCGCGAAGCAGCACAGGCCATCGGCAGCACCGGCCGCGTCACCGCGCTTGATGCCACCGACACCATGCTCGCCGTTGCGCGCAGCCAGCCCGCAGCACCCAGCGCTGCACCTATCGATTACATCCGGTCCGCCATCGAGGACACCGCGCTTCCCAGCGGCGCCTTTCACGCCGCCTTCTGCCAGCAGGCGCTACAGTTCTTCGACGAGCCCGGCCGCGCCCTCGCACGCATCCGCCAGACGCTGCGGCCCGATGGCCGCTTGCACGTCGCGCTTTGGGGATCGGAAGAAGAGCACGCGCTGACCATGGCCATGCAGCGCGCCCTGCTCGAATGCGGCTTCCGCGACTTCACCGCGTTCCTCACGAAAGTCCACCGGCTGCACAATCCCGCGCTCGTCAACGGCATCCTTCGCCAGGGCGGCTTCGTCGTCGAGCGCCAGAAATCCGTCGACATCGTCCCCGACGGTACCTGGCACGCCTCCGACGGCCGCAGACTGTTGGCCGCCACTCCGCTCGCGGCTAAATTGGCGCAGCTTCCCCCGGAGCAGCTCGCCGTCCTTGGCGATGCATGCGAGCGCCAGCTCGACAACTACACCAAAGACGGCGCACTCGACCTGCGCTTTCCCGCATACTTCTACGTCGCCCGGCCGGCCTGACGGTCTGCTGCTCGCTCGTATGTTGCAGAGGGAAGGTCAGCTCGCTACCGCGTGGTCCTGCGCGTTTTCCGCTGATTTCTGTTTCAACCAGGACTGCCCCTCCGCCGACTTCAACCACTCGCCAGCCACTTGCCGGGTGGTGACGTTCAGCCGGTTCCAGAAGTTGATCATCCCGATACCCTGCACCAGCGTCGCAAGCTGCGGTTCATCATAATGCCGCCTGGCTTGTTCCCAGATCGCATCCGGCACCGGATCGGAGCGGTCGCTCAGCCGAGTCGCGGCCTCGGCCAGCGCCAGCGCGGCCCGCTCTGCATCCGTGAAGTATGGCGTATCCCGCCACGCGGCCACGGTAAACAAGCGCTCATCAGTTTCGCCGCCCTGCAGCAGCGTGCGCGCATGCATATCCAGGCACAAACTGCAGCCGTTGATCTGGCTGACGCGCAGATGCACCAGCTCCAGCGTCCGCGCTCATCGACGGCACCGTCGGCCTGGTCATCGCTCCGAAGGGACGGCTCTTCCGCGCACTGCGCTTCACCTTCGCTAACGGAACGATCGCCCAGGTCGAAGTCATCGGCGACCCCGAGCGTCTGCGCCAGCTGGACCTTGCCGTCCTCGCGCCGTAGGCACAAACTGCACCGTAGGCACAAAGTGCACCGTAGGCACAAAGTGGGGAGGAGATCATTTCCCCCGAAGCTTCCACATTCCATGCCTGGCATAACGCAAGTACGCGTTATTTAGCGCGCAGGTTGTCAGGAATGTGCCAGCCGTTGGTGCGTTCCGACTTGAGCAGCAGATAGAAATCGTACGTCTCATTATCGACGCCTTTGCTGTGCACCGTCTGCGCCAACGCCATCGCCTGATCGCCGGTGGCCGGGGCTTGTTGGGCAGACGCGAAGGAGAAGTCATTGAAGCAGGGCTCCCATGGCGGATTGGCAATGATCGGCAGGCTGGGCAGCGAGATGTCCTGGTGTGTCAGATCGAGAGCGTGGACCAGATTGGCAATCTCGTTCGAGCCATCTCTCAAAGTAAGCGGCTCCAACTGCCAGCGCCACTCAATCAGCTTCAATACGGAGGTGTGGTCGTAGAGCAGCGAGTCGATACGTGGCTTGTCCGGGTTGCCGCGTGCGAACGGCGACACGATCACGACCGGCACGCGGCAGCCCAGCAGCGCCTTTCCGTTCACCAGATCGGTATCGACCGCATTCGGAGCAATCACGCGCGGCGGCATGACATGGTCGAAGAACCCTCCCCATTCGTCGCGGTTGATCACCAATACGGTCTTCGACCAGTCCGGCCCGCTGGCCAGCGCAGTCACCACCTGGCGCAGAAAGATCTCGCCCTTGCGCAGGTCGGCGTGCGGATGATCGTCGTTCCCGGAGCCATCGTCGAGGATGGTGTAGCGCGGATCGACAAAGGAAACTGCCGGCAGCGTGCCGGCGGCAGCGTCCACCAGGAACTGAGCATACAGGTCGGAGATACCGACGTAATTCAGCCCCCAGAGGGCTAGAAAAGGCACGTTCGAGTAGTAGTATTTGCAGCTCACCCGTGCCTGCTGCAACCTGTCCCAAATAGTGGGGAGCGTGGAGAGTTCCAGGCTGTTGCTGAGGCGGTCGGTCTGCGCGGCGTGCTGAAAGACCCGGTTCGGAAAGGTCGAAGAAAGAATGGAAGGGAAGTAGTTGCAGAGCGTGGTGTAGTTGCGCGCCAGCGTGCTGAACAGCGGCAGATCTTCCTCCGCATAGTAGCCGATGGAGAAGATGTCATTGGTGCTGCTGCGCAGCCACCCGTCCATCTTTCCGCCGTCGACCTCCGAGCGTCCGCCTGCGAAGGAATGGTCCGGGTCGGGATGAGCGCAGCCGACAAAGTCAGTCAACCGGTAAGTAGCGTGCGCCGTTCCGCTGTTGTCCAAATACTCGAGGCCAGCCTGGCGCCCATTGGCGTTGGGCATCCAGCCCAGCAGATGGTCGAAGCTGCGGTTCTCCATCATCACTACCACGACATGCTCGATGCCGGAGAGGTCGGGGCTCGGCAGCGTCGCATCCAGCTGCTGGATTTGCTCGGTTTGGCCGAAGGAAACGGTGCTCGCAAGCGTTGCGCCGGAGATGCTGGCCACGCTGCGCAGAAAGTCTCTGCGATTGACGCTCATTGGGGGGGCTCCAAGAGGAGAATGGCCGTGCCCGGAGGCAGGCGCCCACCCTTATAGGCGCTCCGGCACAGCCCGTTCATCAAATGGTCGTAAAAAGGTATGTGAAAAGAGCTAATGTTGGGGAAATGAAAAGAGTAGAGCGCATCGGGCGCTCTACTCGCTTTCACAACTACCTGTCGCACTATGACTTAGCGTCTAATACTTGGGCACCGACGGATCCACCTTGTCCGACCACGCCGTGATCCCGCCCGCCAGGTTCTCCACGTGCTGGAAGCCCTGCTGCTGCAAAAACTCCGAGGCTTTCTGGCTTCGTCCGCCGGACTTGCAATGGACCACGATGTTCTTTTCGCGATCCAATTCGCCGAGGCGTTTCGGCAGATCGTTCAGCGGCACCAGATAGCCGCCAATGTTCGCAATCTGAAACTCGTGCGGCTCGCGCACATCCAGCACAAACACATCCTCGCCCGCCGTCTGCCGGCGCTTCAGTTCCTCCGGCCCGATCTGCGGAACCCCATTCTGCACATTTCCCACCTGCGTTGTCTCCTTTGCCGGCGGCGTGATGCCGCAGAACTGATCGTAATCAATGAGCGCAGTCACCGTCGGATGCGTGCCGCACACCGGGCAATCCGGATTCTTCCTCAGCTTCAGCTCACGGAAACGCATGCCGAGCACATCCACCAGCAGCAACCGCCCAATCAGCGGATCGCCCTTGCCCAGAATGAGTTTCACTACTTCGCTCGCCTGGATGATACCCACCAGTCCCGGCAATATTCCCAGCACGCCGCCTTCGGCGCACGAGGGCACCAGCCCCGGCGGCGGCGGTTCCGGATACAGGCACCGGTAGCATGGCCCCTCCTCTGTCGCGAAGACGCTAGCCTGTCCCTCGAAGCGGAA
>DATBCB010000403.1:0-1561 GCA_036270675.1 Acidobacteriaceae bacterium
AGCAGCAGCAGCGCCCGCGCGCCCGCATACGCCACCAGCAGCCCCACGGCGCCGCTCACCACCGCCAGCACAAGGCTCTCCGTCAGCAACTGCTGGATAATCCGCGACCGCATCGCGCCCAGCGCCGTGCGCAAGCTCATCTCCGCCTTGCGCGCCATCCCGCGCACCAGCAGCAAGTTCGCAATATTCGCGCACGCAATCAGCAGCACCGCGCCGGAGATCCACATCAGCAGGTGCAGGCTCGTGGCCGCGTCCTGCTGCATCGCCTGGATGCCGCCGCCCGCCGCCGTCAGCACGACGTGCGCCCGCGCCAGCATCTTCTTTCCTTCACCCGAGGAGAAGGTCTTCGTCTGCGCGAACGACTGCCGCAGCAGCATGCTCAGCTTCTGCTGCAATTGCTGCTGATTCACTCCCGGCTTCATCCGCCCCACTATGTACAGCCACTGCATATCGGCGTCATGCACATAGGGCGCATTGGCCAGCGGCGGCATCGACTCAATCGGCAAGTAGAAATCCGGCGGCGTGCTCGACAGCCGGTCGCCATAGTAGCCCTCCGGCGCAATCCCGGTGATTGTCACCGCCTTGGTGTTCACCCAGAAGGTGCTGCCCACCACCGCCGGATCACCGTTGTAATCGCGCTGCCACGTCCGATAGCTCATCACCGCCGTCATCGGCGCGCCGATCACATCGTCTTTATTCGTCAGCAGCCGCCCCGCCTCTGCCCGCAGCCCAAAGGTCCGGAAGTAATTCCCCGAGACGAACTCCCCCATCACCGACCGCGCCGCCGCCGCATCTCCATCGCGCCGCACCGTGAGCGGCCGATAGCTGAAGCCCGCCTCCATCGCCGCCAGCTCCTCAAACTCCGGAGCGTTCTTCTTCATCAGCTGCCACGCGTCGGTCGAGAACAGAGAATAGTCGCCGTTGTCATTGGTGCCGGAATTCACGCAGCAGTCATTCGTGTCCCCCACCCGTACCAGCGTCTTCGGATCGGCCACCGGCAGGTTGCGCAGCAGCATCGCGTTCACCAGCGTGAAGATCGCGGCATTCGCCCCGATCCCCAATGCCAGCGTCAGCACTGCCGTAATCGTGAACCCCGGCGTCTTGCGCAACTGCCGCACCGCGTACCGAACATCCTGTGTCAGCGTCATCTCTGGTTCTCTCGCCGGAAATCTCCGCAGTCTTTACTCCGTCCACAGAGCCCGCATCGGATCAATCGACGCCGCACGCCGCGCCGGAAGCAATCCCGCCACACACGCCACCACCGTCACGATCGCACTCGCAAAGGCCATCACCGTGGCATCCGCATTTTGTGACTTCGTGAAGCTGGGCCTTCACAAATCGTACGCAAATCAGCGGCACCGGGATCCCTAAAAATTGCCCCCAGCCCCGCCTGCATCATCGCCCCGCGCATCACCAGCGCCACCACGCTCTTGCGCTCCGCTCCCATCGCTATGCGGCAACAAACCGGCTGCTCGGATAAGTGACGAAACGGCTGAATCCGCGGAGGCACCTTGCCACATTATTCTCAGTTGTCGCTAACCGTTGAGGCCTAACCGACAAG
>DATBCB010000404.1:0-1791 GCA_036270675.1 Acidobacteriaceae bacterium
CGCAGGAGGAGCTACGGCAGCGCGAAGGCGATCGCGGTGCCGGATTGCTGATTGCGCAAATCAATGGACAGCCGACAGGCGCGCATTTTCTGGGGCGCTTTTTGCTGGACGCCGGATTCCACGCTGCGCAGAATGGGTTCAATGTGCGGCGCGCGCCGGCATGGGGACGTGAGGCAGCGGAACCCGCGGCTACCTCGGAGACGCAATAGGTGCCCGAGGGAGATACAATATTCCGAGCGGCGCGGGCGCTGGGCCATGCTCTCGAAGGCAAGGTGGTAATGAGCTTCGAGACTGCGCTTGCGCCGCTCGCGAGTGTGGATGACAACACTCCGATAGCAGGGCGAACGGTGGAGAAGGTGGAGTCGCGTGGCAAGTGGCTGCTGATCCATTTTTCGGGTGACCTCATCCTGGTAACCCACATGTTGATGTCGGGCTCCTGGCATATCTACCGCGTGGGGGAGCGCTGGCGGCGCCCGCGGCGCGAGATGCGTGCGGTCATTGCGACGGCGGAGTTCGAGGCGGTTGCGTTCAACGTGCCGGTTGCGAAGTTCTATACCGCGAGTACCCTGGCGCGAAATTCGGCGATCCCAAAGCTGGGACCGGATCTGCTGGGCGGGGAGTTTGCAGCGAATGAGGCGAAGGCGCGGCTTCTCGCGCGTGGCGATGAAGAGATCGCGAACGTGCTGCTGAACCAGCGCGTAATGGCGGGCTTGGGCAACGTGTACAAGAGCGAGGTGTTGTTTGCGTGCGGAGTGCATCCATTCCGGCACGTGAGCGCGCTGACGGTCGCGGAGGTGGAGTGCATTCTCGAGCGCGCACAGCGCTTTCTGGAAATGAATGTGAAGGACGGCGCCGGCGGCGGGATGGTGACATACACCGGTCTGCGACGCACGACGCGAGCGTCTGACCAGGGCGCGCGACTATGGGTGTACCGTCGGCAACGCAAGGAATGCCGGCGCTGCGGCGCGACGATCCTGATGCGGAGGCAGGGGCCGGGTGCGCGCTCGACCTACTGGTGTCCCGTCTGCCAGACGGAGCGCGCGACTAAGTAGGGAACACACTGCTGATGGGGCCTGCTTTCGTCATGGTGAGGCCGTGGAGCTGCAGCGCCGAATGCAGGTCAGGATCGTCGGTGACGATAGCAGCGGCTGAGGTGTTGCGCAGCGGGAACGGCTCGAAGATGGCCCAGTTTTCAATCGAGTGGCCATAGCGGGAGCGGTAGCAGATGCCATCGAGGCCATGCCGGAAGACGATCAGCGAAGCCTGCTGGGTGAGCTGGCGCGGCCGACCGGCCTGGAGCGTGGCGGCATCGATCTCTGACAGGCCGAGGGCAACTGCCGTAGAGGCGAGCTCGCGTCGCAGCAGGGAGACCCAGGCGGCAGCGTAGATATCGGCATATTCGCCCTGAATCTGCGCAGTACCGATGAGGCGGCCGGCAAGCCAGCCCGCAGGCACAGTGGCCAGCGGCGTGAAGTCGTTCTCCCCTTCGATCTCGGCAAATTCAGCCATCAGGGTCAGATCCGGCCGGAAGCGGGCGAGCGTTTCGAGGAAACAGCCGAGGCGCTGGCTGGAGGCGTAGATAACGCGATAGTAGGCCTGCGGATCGTCGAATCGGTTGCCGAATGTTCCGTCGGAGTGGGCATGGGCCCAGTCGGGCGGCAGCCACGGGTCCGGCCAGCGTCCGATGCGATGGAGCGGTTGCTCGGCAACGCGCAATTCGAGAGGCACAGGATCAACAGGTGCAGGATCAGTGCGCACAAGCTGGGGAGGGAGGGGATCAGGAGACAATGG
>DATBCB010000405.1:0-2255 GCA_036270675.1 Acidobacteriaceae bacterium
CATGACCGAGGACGAGCAACACGCAATGTTCGACGAATGCTTTGAGTACGACGACCATCTGCGCGCCAACGGGCACTCGGCTGTTGGAGAAGCTCTTCAGCCTCCTGAAACCGCGTTGACCTTGTATTGGAAGAACGGGAAAGTCGCGACAACCGACGGTCCTTATGCGGAAACCAAGGAACAGCTCGGCGGCATTGGCGTGCTTGAGGCGCGGGACATGAATCACGCCATTCAGCTCGTGTCGCAGCATCCGAGCCTGAAGTATGGGACGACCTGGGAGATACGTCCAGCCGGCGATATGAGCGAAATGCGTCAGGAGAGCGAGCAACGACGGCGAAAGCTCGCCGCCCGATGAGGAAGGTCCAAGGATCAGTTCCGCGAAGTAAGCTTCACTAACTAATCAATTCTCGCTGAGAACCAGAGCGAGGCCAACGGTAAACGCCGAGAGAATCGAAGAGTGAAGCGCGGGAAGAACAAATATTTCCTGGACGATTTGTCGAATTCCGTTCCCGCCGTTCGTCGTTATGGTGAAGGCAGGGCAACCGGCCATACCTAATTTAGAGGTGTCTGCGATGACTGGAGAGACCGCGGGGCAGCCAGTGGAGGAGCGCTATGTCATTCTTTCGTGATTTGAAGATTGCAGTCCGATCGTTGTGGCGCGTTCGTGCGCTGTGGATCACCGTCGCCCTGACACTGGCTCTGGGTATCGGAGCCAACGCCGCCCTCTTCAGCGTGATACGCGCGGTGCTGCTGCGTCCGCTTGCGAACCGGGACGAAGACCGCCTGCTCTACCTGCGACAGAGCGCTCCGGGTTTGGGCGCCGAGAACACAGCATTCTCAATACCTGAGATCGATGATCTTGGCAAAGGGCTGAAGACGATCACGGATCTGGGGACGTTTTCGCAAATCGACTTTACCATCGTGGGGCTCGGCACGCCGCGCGAGATTCCCGCGGGTGTGGTGGACGGCCATTACTTCGAAGTGATGGGTCTGCGCCCGGTGCTGGGGCGGCTGCTGACGTCCTCCGACGATGGGCCGAATGCGGCTGGCGCGATCGTGTTGACGTATCGATTCTGGAGCGCGGCCCTGCACTCAGACCCGAGCGTGATTGGAAAGACGGTGCGGCTGGAGAGCGGCAGCGGGGCGCGTTCGGCGACGATCGTAGGGGTTTTGGAACCGTCGGTGCCGTATCCGGTGGCAACAGAGATTATCGGCAACGTTGTGACCAGCCCGCACCATTTGTCTGCCACCATGGTGACCGGCCGAGAGCACAGGATGACGGAGGTCTTCGCGCGCCTTGCACCGGGAGCCACTCTCGAGGCCGCACGATCCGAGCTGAGCACGCGGCACGCGGCAATACTAGCCGCGCACCCGGAGGTCTATAAGTCAGCTGACCACTACAGGATCGATGTAACCCGGATGCACGACCAGATCAATTCACGCGCCAATACGGTTTTGTGGGTGCTGTTTGCGGCCTCGGGGCTGCTGTTTGTGATCGCGTGCTCGAATGTGGCCAATCTGGTGCTCGCACGAACGGTTCGCCGCGAATCGGAGTTGGCCGTACGCTCGGCGCTTGGAGCCAATGCCGCGGCTTTGCGGCGTTCGCTGCTGGCGGAGAGTCTGGTCCTGTGCGGAAGCGGAGTGATCGCGGCGCTGATCCTCGCGTGGCCAATGGTGGCGGTGTTGGGCCGATATGCAGCACGCTTCTCGGTGCGTGCTGAGGGGCTGAAGCTTGACTTCACCCTGGTATGGTTTGGCGTTGCGCTGGCGCTGACGGCAGCGGTGTTCCTGGCGCTCATTCCGCGACTGCCTTCGGGGAGCGCGCAGTTAGCCGCAGCGCTCACCAGCGGCGGAACAAGGATGACCGGTAGCAGCAGCCGGCGGCTGCGCATCTTCGCCATCATGCAGATCACGGCCTCGTTCCTGCTGCTCACAGGAGCAACCGTCCTGATGCGGACTCTGTATGTCCTCGAGAAAACGCAGCCTCCGTTCGACCCCGCGCGCGTGCTGGCCGTGAATCTGCCCGTGATGTCCTATGGACGGACGCCGGAGCAGGTCCAGGACTTCTACCACGAGGTGCAGCGCAAGGTGAGCGCTCTGCCCGGAGTGGCTCATGTGTCGACAGGCTTCGGCGTTCCGTGGAGCGAGGATCAGGAGCTGAATATCAGCTTCGCCTTTGCGGCTCAGGGAGCAACCCGAAAGAACGGGCTCGATGACTGGCGCGCAAAGTTCCGATCTGTGTCGCCTGGTTATTT
>DATBCB010000406.1:0-6971 GCA_036270675.1 Acidobacteriaceae bacterium
GCCGGCGTCTCCCGCAAAAGCTTCCTCGGCCACACGCTCGCGCCGCTTTACGGCGCAGCAAATGCGCCCGTGTCGGCGCGCGAACATGCCACCATCGCAGCGAGCACCATCGCCATTCTCATGGGCACGTCGCTGGTGCGCGTGCACCAGGTGCGGCCGGCGGTGGAAGCAGCGCTGATCGCAGACGCGGTATTGGGACACGGATCATCTCAGCTTCACGGATCATCTCAGCTTCCATGACCGCCTTGTTCTCCAAGGTCCGCAACCGCGCGCTCTGTTTTCTCGAACGTCGCGGTCCTAAGATCGAAGATGTCTGCGTCCGGCGTGAGGTTCTCTGCCCCGCGGAAGACACCGAAGCCCCGCCTGGCATCTGCGACCGGCGTGACTTCGAACGCGTCACTGCATGCGAGAAGGCCACCACGATGGAGCAGGAACTCGCCCGCATGCGTGGCGGCACGCGTCACCACGGTGCCACTGTTCTCTATGAGCTGGAGAACGCCGTGCTGTGGGATGGATGGATCTCGTCCAAAGGCTGGCGCGCGTGGAACGCCCTGCATCCGTCGCCCTCATCGCAATCTGTGTCCGTCGGCCAGCCCGTTCGCATGGAGCGCGCGGTCTGCGGATCCACCTTCGTCGGCTCCTTCTACTTCGGCCACTGGCTCTCCGACGATCTGCCTCTGCTGCTCGAAGCCGAGCGGCATCGCGATCCCATCATCACCACCGCGCGAACACCTTATACGCACGAGCCCGGCTATCTGGAGTTGCTCGGCCTTCAGCCGCAGCCGCTTGTCCGCGCCCGCTTCGATCGCCTCACCTGGATCGACAACGTAGCCCAGAACAGCCGCCGGGCGCAGCAGTATCGTGAGCTGCGCCGACGCATCCGGCAATCTACCTCTCCAGTGGAAGGCCGCCGTGTGATGCTGCATCGCGGGCGCACGGGCGCCCACCGCCTGCTCGCCAATGAAGAAGAGCTCGAAGCGATGCTGGCAAGGCGCGGCTTCGAGATCGTCGATCCGGCGAAGTCGACCGCGCTTGAGATCGCCGAAGCCTGCGCCGGCGCGCGCATCGCTTTATGCGTCGAGGGCAGCCAGCTCACACACGCGTTTCTCGCTATGGCCGACCGCGCTGCGATTGTCGCCATGATCCCGCCGTACCGCTATATCAACCACTACAAGGACCTGACCGACTGCATCGGCACCATGCGCTACGGATCGATCACAGGAACCGCCGTCGAAGCCGGCTTCCGTATCGACCCTGACGAGCTCCTGCACCTGCTCGACCGCGTGGAGGCAGCACTCGATAGCAGTCCAGTCGACGACCGCAATCCTTCACCGTGAGCGACCGAAGGGAGCGAACTCAGCAAAACGCGCCGCCGGCGCGACCGCCCGGACGGCAAGTCCCTAGTGTTTGTTGTCCGGAGGAATGCGGCTCGCCTCAAAGCTCACCACCTTCCATTCCCCGGATCGGCGGCTGTAGACACGCGTGTAGTGATACGTCCCGCTGATGTCGCGCTCCCCATCGTGGCCCGCCACCGCGACCCGAGAGGTGACCACGGCCGTGTCGCCGTAGACCCGCACCTTCATATTGATCGGATCCATGCTCGAGATCTTCATCATGCCCGAACGCCGCAGCGCCAACGCATCCGCCTTGGTTTCCAGCGTGCCGTTGGGATTGATGCCCAGGTAGTCGTCGGCCAGCAGCCGATTGATGGTCGCAACGTCGTTCTGCTTCACCGCCGTGCGCCACTGCGATTCCAGGTTCTCAATCTCCCGGCGCAGATGGTCGTCGCGATGCAGCAACGGAACCGCCGCCGCATGTACCGGCACCGGAATACCGGGCAGGCACGCCGCCAAAAGGAGCACGATGGCTCCGTCTCGTGCGGTCAACCGTCGGGCCCTGCGATAGCGATGCATAAGCGTATGGATGGTATTCCGGAGCGAAACTCTCAGTCAAAAAGATGCGCTGGATTGCGCATTACTGCCGTCGAATGGCGCGAATCGCCCATCAGATGATCGCACTCAGGTTTTCGCTCGCCCGCTCACGCAACAATTGATAGAGCCCCTGAATCGCGTAGCGGCGATAGTGGGAGCTGGCGCGATGCGCGTCCAGCGCCGCTCGGTCCGCATATTGCTCATAAATCAGCACCGTATCCGGCTCGCCCTCGATGCGATGCGGCACGTAGACCACGCAGCCCGGCTCGCGTCGCGATTCCTCGGCAAGCGCGCGCAGCAGTTCGCCCACCTGTTCCCGGTCCTGTGAGTCGAAACGCATCCTGACGGTGAAGCTCACCATCGCTCTCTCCTTCTGAGATAGACCTATGCCTGCATGGGGTCCAGCGCCGCCCGAAAGCCCGGCATCTCCATGGTCTGCTCGCGGTCTGGCCCGGTCGAGACCATCCCGATCTTCGCACCGGACTCCCGCTCCAGAAAGCGAAGATATTCCTGCGCCAGCTTTGGCAGCTCGTCGAAATCCCGCACCCCTTCGCTGGTCGACTGCCATCCCCTCATCTTTGTATAGACGGGTTCGATGCGCTCCAGTCCGCTAACGTCCGCCGGAATCAGGTCCGCCTCCTTGCCGTCAATCCGGTAGCCGGTACACACCGGAATCTCCGCAAGCGTGTCCAGCACATCCATCTTGGTCACCACCAGCCATTCCGTCCCGTTGATCATGTTGGAGTAGCGCAGCAGCGGCAGGTCCAGCCAGCCGCAGCGTCGGGGGCGGCCTGTCACCGCGCCAAACTCCTGCCCGCGCCTGCGCAGCTCCTCACCCATCGCGTCGTGGATCTCCGTCGGGAACGGGCCCTCGCCCACGCGCGTGACATAGGCCTTGGTCACGCCGATCACCGTGCCGATCCGCGTCGGTCCCACGCCGGTGCCGGTCACCGCACCGCCGGCCGTGGCAGAGGACGAAGTGACAAATGGATACGTGCCATGGTCGATGTCGAGCAGCGTGCCCTGCGCCCCCTCGAACATCACGCTCTTGCCGTCTTCAATCGCCCGGTTCAGCAGAGCGGCCGTGTCACGGACATACGGCCGTACCTTCTCCGCAGCCTCGGCATACTCGTCATAGATCTGCGCCGGATCCAGCGGATCGGTGCCGAACAGCGCATGCGCGATCGCGTTCTTCTCCCGGCAGGCGTTCTCGATGTGCGTCTTCAGAATCTTGGTGTTCAGCAGATCGACCACGCGCAGGCCGTTGCGGTGCATCTTGTCTTCGTACGCCGGGCCGATGCCGCGGCTCGTCGTCCCGATCTTCGTCCGTCCCGGCGCGCTCTCGCTCGCCAGCTCGATCATGCGGTGATACGGCAGAATGACCTGTGCCCGGTTCGAGACAAAGAGTTGTCCCCCCGTGTCCACGCCCAGCCCGTCCAGCTTTTCTACCTCTTTCAGGAAGGCCATCGGGTCCAACACGACGCCGTTGCCGATCACCGCCAGGCAATCCGGCCGCAGCACGCCGCAGGGCACCAGCTGCAGAATAAACTTCTTGCCGTGAATGATCACAGTGTGGCCGGCATTGTGGCCGCCGGCGTAGCGCGCCACCACAGCGAAGCGCTCCGAGAGCACATCCACGATCTTGCCCTTGCCCTCATCGCCCCACTGTGCGCCCAATACAACCGCAGTCTTCGCTCGCATCCTGAATTCTGTCTCTCCGAATCGTTTTCCCGCCGTTGCCAGACTCCCGCCAGTCCTGACCAATCGCGGTCAGTGGAGTTTTGGCCAACTGAGGGGAGAATACCGCCGGCAGCGCACCGGACCGAACGATCGCGGCATCTATAAAAATCCAATCTCGTTCCGGCGCCAAAGCTGATGATATACGGCAGAAGTGCCTGGACAAAGGGGCCGCGCAACAGCTTCGAATCACTCACACCAGACCATGCCCGAACTCCCCGAAGTCGAAACCGTAGCCAATGGCGTCAACGCCCGCATTGCAGGCGACCGCATCGAAGAAGTCTGGTTCTCGAGCAAGCCCGAACCCATGAAGACGCCTCCCGCCGCCATGGCCAAGGCGCTCACCGGCCGCACCATCGAGCGCGTGCATCGCGTCGGCAAGCACATTGTCTTCGATTTCGCTCCCCAGGCCGAGCGCGATCCAAAACGTGAACACGATCCAAAACGTGAAACTGTCCAGTGGATCGTGCACCTCGGCATGACCGGGCGGCTCGTCGTCGCCGATCCCGACGTGCCCCGTCCGCTCCACACCCACGGCGTGCTCGTGCTGCGCTCCGGACGCGAGCTCCGCTTCATCGACGCACGCCGCTTCGGCCGCATGGGCCTGCACGTCCATCAGAAAGCTCAGAAAGACCAGAAGACCGATCCGCCTGCGAAGTTCTCGGGATTCACTGGCCCCGGGACAGAGCCGCTTCATATCTCGAGAGCCGACTTCCGCAAGCTCTTCCACGGCCGCCGCACCTCCATCAAAGCGGCGCTGCTCAACCAGAACCTGTTGCACGGCGTCGGCAACATCTATGCCGACGAGAGCCTCTTCCGCGCTAAAATCCGCCCCCGCCGCATGGCCGCGCGGCTCACCGCGCAGGAGCTGGACCGGCTGCACGGCTCTGTACAAAAGGTGCTGCGTGAGGCCATCCGTCTCGGCGGCTCCTCGGTCTCTGACTACGTCGACGCCGCAGGCGAGCGCGGCTTTTTCCAGCTTCGCCACTACGTCTACATGCGCACCGGCCAGCCCTGCCTGGTCTGCGGAACGCCCATCCGCCGCATCGTCGTGGCCGGGCGCGGCACCCACTACTGCCCCGTCTGCCAGCGCTGATCTGGATTCTTTCGACCCTCTTCGCTACGAAAACCCGGAGTTCGTCTTGCATAATTCCAGAAATCGGAAGACATCAGGAGTTGGTTTCTGGATAAGTGTAAGAAAACATTAGCCTTCGAAATTGGCACGGCAACTGCATTTCATTATGGCAGCCAGCGACGCACGCGGTCCCCAGTCTGGAGAGGGCCCGGCGATTTACTTCCGGATGAGCAGAGTCAGGAGCCTACCAGGCCCTACCGCCGCCGGACTTCATTGAACCGCAGACCAGCGCGGTCATTCGGGAGGCCAGTGATTGGCCATTATGAGCAACGCCGCCCCCCAATCGGGCGGCGTTGCTCGTCTCATCGCTCTTTTTCTGCGCTCTTTTTCTGCGCTCTTCTTTCTGCCTTGCGTTCTCCCGTTGTATGCCGGTTCTTCCCTGGTTCTTCCTTAGTGCCATCCGGTCTGCGACTTTTGCACTTGCCATGAAGCATGGCAACACGTATGCTTGTATTTGCCTATCGAGCGGCTGATGCCCTCATGTGGACCGGCGCTGTGAGATCCGGATGTTATGGATCGAAACCGGAACCAGACTGAGGGTTCGCCCTACTTTGAATAGTCATTACGGTATCATCCGCAACTCAGTGCTTCGGGCTGTAATTGCGCCCTGGGAAGCCTGTACGAGCGGTTAACGCCAGCACCAAACTGTTGAGAGCAGACGATACGCTCGAGCCCTTAGAAAGCACGTTGCCACGCCCGCACTCCCGTTACCCGGGTGCAGCGCGTCCTTATCTCTGGAACTCCATTCCGGCCCCTAAGACGTATGCCGGCGCTCCTGCTATTCACTCCTAGCAACCGAACGCTGGCAAAAAAGAAAGATCGTTACTGCAGAAATGCACCAGGAAGTGCACGAATGACAACAGAACTAAATTCGTCCCCGGCTCCTGAGCCGCAGGGATCCGTGCAGGCGCCGTCCTCAAACGGCGCGCCGCAGACCCAGAACCAGCAAGGACAGCACCCACAAGGGCAAGGCCAGGCAGGCCATCGCCGGCGTCGACGCCGCCGTAACAAAGGCGGTCAGGCCAAAGGCCAGCAGAACGGTGCCGCCGCGCAGAATGGTGCTCCCGCCGCCGGATCGGCGAACGGCTCCCCCGCTCCCGCGCCTGCTTCCCAACATCAGGGACACCAGAAGCAGAAATCCGGCAAGCGCTTCTTCCAGAAGAGTCCCGGCAATCAGGGCAGCTACGGCGGCAACGGCGGCTTCCGGCCGTCGCCCGGCAATGCGAACGGAAACGGGGGCGGACGCCGCAAAAACAAAGGCCGTCGCCAGCAGGTCTTCGTTGGTCCCATGGACCACAGTTATCGCGGCGGCGCCAACGGCAATGTTGCCGATCCACAGACCCACTCGCAGAACGGCGACTTTCGCGGCATGCCGCACAGCGGCTTCTACTCCGAAACGGATTATGTCCAGCCGGTACCCGTGCGTGAAGACGCGCCTACCCGGATCTACTGCTTCATCGAAGATCTCTTCATCCTGGCCAAGATTCAGGAAGTCTCGAAGAAGCTGGGCATCAAGGTCGCCTTCCTCAAGCCCGAGAAAGATGTCGTGACCAAGCTGACCGAGACCCGCGAGGAAGACCGGCCCGCGCTCATTCTTTTCGACCTGAACAACGCAAACGCCAAGCCGCTTACCCTCATCCCCAAGATCAAGGCCAAGCTCAAGCGCGGTACCTCGGTCATCGGCTTCCTCGCGCACATCCAGGGCGAGTTGAAGAGCAAGGCCATCGAGGCGGGCTGCGACACGGTGATGCCGCGCTCCACCTTCTCGCAAAATCTGCCCAGCCTGCTGCGCCGCTACGGCATCGTGGAAGAAGCGGAAGACGAGTTCCAGGCCATCCAGGCGTAACGCCGAGGTCGAAATCAGTGAAAGGTCCGCCATCGGCGGGCCTTTTACTGCCCGTGCATGCTTTCAGCGGCGGGCTGGCGCTTCGTCGACTTACAAAATCTGCGCAGTGGATAAGGATTGTGTTGCCGCGCACCGATAAGCACTGAAGTTCACGAGCCGCGGCATGAGCAAACGAAGCCCCACGTCACGCCCCGTTAATGTGGTCCGCGATCGGATACGACTGCCGCTTCCAATCGGCGAGGACGACAGAGGTTTCTATCTGGCGCTCTGGTACGTTCCAGTAAGTACGTAGCAACCGATCTTTTTCCTGCGGCGTCACCTG
>DATBCB010000407.1:0-2954 GCA_036270675.1 Acidobacteriaceae bacterium
AGCCTTCACGCTCGCTTGGTTCCGGTGTCATTATCGGTTCACGCAGCCGGCCGATGACTTTGGATGGCTGCTCCAGGTCGAGCAGGAATGCGCCAATGCAGTACTGGCGCATCGGCCCTACTCCGTGGCTCAGCACCAGCCAACCTGCCTCGGTTTCAATGGGCGACCCGCAGTTGCCAATCTGCACCAGCTCCCACGGAAACGCAGGTTTCAGTAGTAAGCGGCGTTCATTCCAGAAGTGCACATTGTCCGAACACATGAGGAAAATGTTCTCGTTGTCCTGCCGCGAAATCATGGCGTACGCGCCATTCACCTTGCGCGGAAAGAGCGCCATACCCTTGTTCTCAGCTTCGGGGCCGTTCAGTGAGATAAACCGGAAGCGAAGAAAGTCAGAAGTCTCGAGCAGCTCCGGCATAATGACCCTGCCGTCGTAGGCAGTAAAGGTTGCGAAGTAAACATGCTCGCCACTGTCCTGGCGGAAGCGCACAAACCGGGCGTCCTCAATGCCGTTGCGTTGCGAGGGCGTGGAGGGAAAGATGATGCGCTCAGAAAGCTCCTGCTCCGGCTCAAACTGCACCTCGTAGTTGGATCGGGCCAGCATCCAGATGCTCTGCGCTCTCAGCTGATCTTCCCCTGTTTCTCCATGGGCGTGATCGGAGCGTTGCAGCTCGGCCGCGAGGGCATCCCGTAGCGTCGCCAGCCCAAACGAACTCCCCAGTCTTTCCAGTACCCGGCAGGTAAAGTCGCTTTCTAGCCCGAGTTCCCAGAGTTTTCGCTGGAATAGAGGCCCCTCATACACTGTGTTGGCGATCTGGCGTGGCTCGGTAAGCAAACTGCCGGCCGGATCCACCTCAATGCGAAGATCGCGATGGATGATTCCGCTGCGAAACGTGACCGACGAGATGTGTCCCTCGCCCGTGGCGCGCAGGCTGAGGATGAAGCGCACAGCGCCCGCCGGCACGCCCGTCTGGTCAGGATGCTCCACCATCGATGGGCTGAACAGGGCAGCCGATTCCAGCGAGTATTCCGAAAGAAAGTAAGAGCCGATCAGCAACCGCCGTTGCTCGGAGATGAGGGCATTTGCCGGCAATAGTTCCCGTAGCTGTTCAAAGCGATTCAGGAAGCGCAGCCACAGGTAAAGGTGGCGCTGCGAGAAGTCTGCCGTAACCTGCTCCAGCAGCAGGCCAACCGTCGGATCCGGGATGTTCATGATTCTTTCGATGATCCCCCTCATGCGTTGCGCATCCCCGGGATCGAATCGCCGCAGAAGAACGCGTGACGGATCTGGCCTCAGGACAGTTTTTGAACGCTTCAGAGGAATTGCCAATGCAGCTCCATTTCCCATTGAGTCCCATTTCTCGTCGTGCGCCTACAACAGTAGCTATCAGTGGATCACAGCCACGGCGACGTTGTTCCTGTTTTAGCTGTCTCTTAATAGAACAAGCAGCGCAAACGTGCTGCGCCGGTACACATCTCGTGAGGATCGTTTAGCGCATGGAGATAGGCAAGGGAGGATAGTCCTCTGCGGTGATTGGTTGTTTGAAGCTGGTCAGCATGTTTTGCGCCTGGCGCATCTCCACCAGCGACAGCAGAAAGGCCAGGGTGGACTCGGCTCCCTGGTTTCCGTTCACGCGGTCCACATGCAATCCATCACGGCAGCCGCCAGTCTCGGGCACGTAGAGCTCAAGGCCGAGATCGTTGCCTCCGATGAACCAGTCGAAGGCGTGTTCCGCCTGCTCATACCAGCGCAGATCCGCCGTCGCTCGATAGGCTTCGAGACAAGCCGCGACGGTTGCCTGGGCCTCAATCGGCTGCTGGTCGAAATTGGCGCGTGCGCCACCACGGTGATAGAAGCCGTTGCTGCCGATCGGACGCAGATGTCCTTTCTCCGTGGTTTGCTGCTCCGTTAGCCAGCGCAGGGTGTTGAGACCCCGATTCAAAACGGCTTCCTGCCCGGTCGCCCGTCCACTCACGATCAACGCATGAGAGAGCCTTGCGTTGTCGTAGGAAAGCTCTTCCTCAAACCAGTGCCAGTCGGCATGCGCGTGCCGGTCGTATAGCTCCATCAATCGCGCCGTCAGTATTTCGCGTGCCTGGTTCACCTGGCTGTCACCACCTAACCGGCGCAGGTACTCGTGGATGCCCAGCAGGCCGAAGGCCCACGCTCGTGGCGAGCTGAAGTCAGTCAACGCTGGCAAGGCGCGGGCGAAGAGCTGGCCGGCCATCATCTGAAAATTACGCAGCTGCGACCGTCCCACTCCCACCCCAAGCGCCCACAGCGCCCGGCCATGGCTGTCCTCCGATCCTTGTTCATCCAGCCAGTGGCGATCGAAACTCATGTGGTTGTGGAATCGTCCGCTCGCCGGGTCGAAGGCGTGATGCAAAAAGGCAGCGCTGGTGGTGGCCAGGCCCCGCTCCAGTTCCGCATCGTCGGCAAGTTCCGCGATCAGCACCGCCAGAATAAAGGCACGGGCGTTATCGTCGGTGCAGTAACCCTCGCTGAAATTAGGCACGCTGAAGATCGCATGCTGAAAGACGCCGGTGGAATCCGTCATGCGGGAAAGATGGGTCAGCTTCAGCTCCGGCAACTCGCGATGTTTCTGATCGAGGGTCTTGATGGCGAGAGATTTCCGCGACGAGGGCGCGCCTTCGAGGCGAGCTAGTTCGAAGCTGTGCATATAAATCTGGGCCACATTGGACCAGATCATTTCCCGCCCCAGCCGGTATGCATTGGTGCGCATGGCATTGCGGCGTCCGTCATCGCGCAGCAGGCCAAGAATCTGCTGCGCCATGGCCGCCGAATCGGCAAACGGCACCAGTGCGCCCCGGCCTTCCGCCAGCAGATCTGCCGCGTGCCAGTAGGGTGTCGAAACTATTGCCTTGCCTGAGCCGAAGGCAAACGAGAGCGTACCGGAAGTGATCTGTGCCGGATTCAGGTAGGGCGTGATGTACAA
>DATBCB010000408.1:0-4634 GCA_036270675.1 Acidobacteriaceae bacterium
AAATAAATCACCTGCTTGCCATCCGGCGTGCACACCGGCGACACATCCGCGTTGCCGGAAGAAATCTGCTGCGGAGCTCCTCCGTCCAGACGCAGCGTATCGATATGGCTGATCGGCTCCTCCGACCGGCGAATGCCGCAAAACACCACCATCTCCTTTCCGCAGGGGCGCAGCTCTTGGAGCATCAGGTCCGCATTCGAGAACACCGGAGTCCGCGCTCCCGTATCCGGCGCAATGCTGTCCAGAGTGCCTTCACGGTCCGTTCCGATAATGTGATCTTCATCCATCCAAGCGAAGGTCATCACGTCGCGCAGCGACATCGCAGGTGTGGCGGCGATCAAACGTCCCGTCTGTCCCGTCCAGGGAAAGATATCGAGCGAAGCCTCCGTCGTATTCAGCACTGCGCTGATGGTCTTGCCGTCCTGCGAAAGGCTGGGTATCCGGCTGTAGCTGTTCAGGTCATTCGTGATGCGGTGAAATAGCCCGCCCGGCACGCTGAGATATCCAATCTGGCCCCGTCCCGTCGCTATGTTGCGAAAGCCCACGATCAGCCCGCTGCTATCCGGCATCCACGCCGACCCGTTGGGCTCCATCGTCCGTTCCGGCAACGCCAGCGATCGCTCGATCTTACCCGTCGTCGCATCCATGATCGCGATGTGATAGAGATTGCTGTTCAGCGCCTCCTGCAATGCGATCTTCCTGCCATCCTGTGACCAAGCAGGATAGTCGTAGGTCCATGCAGAGCCCGAATAGATCACCCGCTCATCCGAGCCATCCATCTTCGCGGACAGCAACCACTGGCCCTTGCCGCCCGGCTTGCCGCGCAGAAAGCAAAAACGTTTGAGCGCCGCGCTGAACGATGGTTGCGAATCCACGCCGTGCGTGATCATCACGATCGGTCCACCCAGCACCGGGATCCGATACAAATCGTCCGTCAGACCATTCGCCGGACGAGAGAGAAAGTAGACATAATTGCCGTCCGGACCAAAGGTCAACCCGCTCAGAAACTGGTCGCTCGGCGGCAGGATCTGAACATTGCTGTTCGTCGCCAGATGCCGTATCCACAGGCTCGTCGATCCGTTCGCTTCCCGGCGCAGCCTGACCGCGTACCTGCCGTCCCCGGACATCGCCGCCGCCAGGCTGTTCCCGCTCGAAGTTACACGCGATATCCGCATATCCTGAAACGGCACCGGCCGCGTCCGGCCGAAAAACCAGTAGCCGGCAAAGCCCAGCGCCACCACACACACTGCGCCAATGCCCAGCCATAAAGCATTCAGGTGACCGCGACCAGGTGGAGCAGTGACCGACACCCCGCTCCCCGAGCCAGCCACGACGTTCGCGTCGGTTGCTCCCGAAAAAGGCACTCCTGACGAAATCTGTCCGGAAGGGATCTGTCCCAGAGAACCCGATCCCGATGGAGATTGTCCCGAAGCAGGCTGTGCGGGAACCCCCGCCGGTGAAGGCATCGGCGTAATTGCCGGATCAGATCCCCGCCGCGACATCGTCCGCCCGCTGCTGTCACGCTTCAACCGCTTCAGGTCCGCGCATAAATCCGAAGCGGACTGGTAGCGAAGCTCCGGGCTCTTCTCCAACGCCTTTTCGATAATCCGCTCTAGCGCCGGCGGTGTCTCCGCATTCAGGTCGGTCGGCATTACCGGCTCCCGGTTCAGAATGGCGTCGAAGGTCATCGCGCTCGTCTTGCCCTCGAATGGCATGCGCGCCGTCACCATCTGGTAGAGCACCGTGCCAAACGAAAACAGGTCGGAGCGCCCGTCCAGCTCGTCGCCGCGCACCTGCTCCGGAGACATGTACGCAATCGTCCCCACCGTCTGCCCCGCCGTCGTCAGCGGCCCCTTCAGACTCGCGGTGCGCAGCGCAGAGTCAAGACCGTCGAGCGACGGCTCTTCGAACTTCGCCAGTCCAAAGTCCAGCACCTTCGGCTGATCGCGCTCGGTCAAAAAGATATTCGAGGGCTTCAGGTCGCGATGCACAATACCCTGGCGATGGGCCACATCCAGCGCATCGCTGATCTGGATCGACCATTCCACCAGTTGCTCCATCGGGACTGGACGCGTCATCACGCGGTCCAGCGTCCGTCCCTTCAGCAGTTCCATCGCGATAAACCAGTGCCCATCCTGCTCGCCGATCTCATAAATGGTGCAGATATTTGGATGGTTCAGTGCGGAGGCGGCCCGCGCCTCGCGCTGAAACCGCGCCAGCCATTGCGGCTCATCGGCATACTGCTCCGGCAGGAATTTCAGCGCCGCCTGGCGGCCCAGCAGCGTGTCTTCGGCCGCATACACCACCCCCATGCCGCCACGCCCCAGCTCACTCAAAATGCGGTAATGGGACACAACCCGGCCGATCACTAGGCAGCCTCACGCAGCAGGAAACGGAAGATGCATCATCTTTGCACAAAGGGCCGAAAATGGAATCGACTGGAGCGGATTTCCCATCGGTGCACCCGAAAGCAACGAAGGCAAACGCGGCTTTTCCGTCAAACCGGGGTCCCCGGCGACAGGTCTTCGTCGGCGGGGTGGAAGTAAAGTCGCTCCGTGCGGAACTCAGCGCCGCGTAGTAATGGGAAATCTGCTCGAACTCGGCGTTCGCGGCAAAGAATGCTCAGCTCTTCGCCAGCAAGACGTCATAGCTAAGCGGCCGGTCAATCACTCGATCCACCCTCCATCCTGCCTCATCCGCCAGCGCCCGGAATGCCTCCATCGTCCGCGGACGAATGTTCATGCGGTGCGTCGCTTGCCAGATACGCATCAGCTCGCTGTCCCGCGTCACCGATCCCACAACGACGGCGTCCCCAGCCGTGCCCGCGTGCAGCACCTCAAGGTTCGAGACGATCTCCGCATCCGACCCGTACTCGAACAGCCCGCCCTCTGACGAGATGGCGCACGCTGTGTCGCTCGCGTGCAGCTCGTCCAGCAATTGCCGCAGCCGTCCCGTGTCCGACCACGCGTAGTGGAAATGCCGCATGCGTACATCGATGCCGCTCAGGGGCTCATTCGCTTTTCTGAGAGCCGCCACAGCTCGCGCTCCAAACGCCGGACCTTTCTCATCCAGATCCAGCACCGCAATCACCACCTCGCGCCCCTCCAGCAGCTCCGGCTTTTCGGCTCGAAGCAGAATCAGCGCATTCCAGCTGTCGGAAGCCGGTCCGCCGGCAATGTTTACCATGCACAGCGGTCGCCGCGGCTCGCTTGCTGCGGCGCCATCCAGACCATCGGCCACTAATCGCGCCATGTCCTCGAGCCGCATTCTCATAGACAATGCGGCAAACGATGCGACGATATGCCGGTCGATCGGACTGCTCTCCGCTGCTCCCAGATTGTCCGGGCCAAGCTTCAGAATGTACGTAGGCAGACCAGGCAGATAGCTGCCGGCCCCCTCCTGGATCGCCCGTCCAAGCGGAGACTGCTTCAGCGCCGCCTCAATCTCCGGCGCCATCGCCGTCTGCTGTGCCAGCTGACTGACATATTGATATGCCATCGCCATAACCTCCGCGTCGGTCACCGTCATAGCAAAGGCGGGATTGGTAATGTCGATCACGGGAAGCTCAATCCCGTCATCATTCGCCGCATAGAGAACCTGGGCCCTCAAAAGAAGCTCCTTATCTCAAAATTGCTCTCTGGGAGCCGACTTAAGGTTACCAATCCGGGCTCAAGGGTGCGCGGCTATTTGTTGGCGGTCTGATTCGGCAGCTCAGCCCGTTTCGCTACTTTATGCTGGATCTGCTCTTCGGACAGGACGGGTGCGAAGTCTTCCATCTCGCCGATTTGGCGAATTTCGACTTCGGAGTCGACGCCGGGGTTGCAGTTGGGGGCACGCAGGCGACCAACGGGAGCCGCCGAACGAAGCGCGCCGCCGGCGCGTCCGCCCGTGACGGCAAGTCACTCGGCGTGCAGCACCGTCTCGAACAGCAGCACGCTCAGCACGGTGAAGATGATGTCGTAGCCCACCAGCATCTTGATCCATAGTCCGGGATCGGCTTCACCGGTCAGCACATCGGTCGCTGCCAGCACCATCGCCAGCAGCGCCGGAATGAAGATAGGGAAGAGCACCAGGGGCAGCAGCAGCTCGCGCGAGCGCGCCCGCAGCGACAGCGCCGCGAAGAAGACGCCGTTTGCCACCAGCGCCCAGCTTCCCAGCGGCAGGATGGCGAAGAACAGCCATTCATCCCCCAGCGGATGCAGGTTGTAAAAGATCACGAAGACGGGCGTCAGCACCGCTTCGACCATCAGCACGAAGAGGAAATTCGCCAGCACCTTCGCCAGGTAGAGCGCGCTCGCCGGCGCGGGCGACATGCGTTGCGCATCCAGCACGTTGCCGCGAAGCTCACGCGACCACGCCTGGTTCAGTGCCTGCACTGCGGCAAACAGCACTGCGACGCACATCACGCCGCCGGCATACTGCCGCGATGTTTCACGCGTCGGATCGAAGGCCAGCGAAAAGAGCACCACCACCAGCAGTGCGTAGAACAGCATCGACTGCATCGCGTCCTTCGCGCGCCACTCGATGCGCAGGTCCTTCTGCAGGTGCGCCCACAAAGCGCCGATCAAGCGTGGTCCTTGCTTAAGTCGGCCAGCGTAGCGCCGGTAGCGCGCAGGTAGTCCCCCGGAGAGAGC
>DATBCB010000409.1:0-3270 GCA_036270675.1 Acidobacteriaceae bacterium
CGCAACAATATTCTCGGCTTTGCGCCCATGCTGCCGGCGCAGATGACTTTGCAGCGCGCCGGCCAGACGCAGGATGCCACTCTGCTCGGAACTTACTTCGCCCGGCAAATTCCGCTGGGCAAGGAGAGCTTTGTCACTGGCGTTCGCACGACGCATCCCTGGTGGAAGGTTTCCGGAGCGTGGCCTGACGACAACTCTCGCGACGTGCTGCTCGGCCAGCGACTGGCGATGCAGATCGGGAGCCAGCCGGGGGATGAGATCACGGTTTCGGGCCGACGGGTACGCGTCAGCGGAATTCTTTCCACCGGGGGCAGCGAGGATGAACAGATTGTGGCCCCTCTCGGTTTGGCACAGGAGATTCTGGGCCGGCCCGGCGCGGTGCGTCGCGTGTACGTGAGCGCCCTCACCAAGCCCGAAGATGCATTTGCCCGGCGCGATCCGAAGAGTATGGCGGGCGCGGTCTATGACCGGTGGTATTGCTCGCCGTATCCGCAGTCGATCGCTTTCCAGCTGCAGGAAGCGATTCCGCACTCGCATGCGGAGCAGATCCGTCAAGTGGCGCAGAACGAGGGCGCGGTTCTGACCCGTATTGAGGGCCTCATCTTCCTGATTACTCTGGCTGCGCTGTTGGCTTCGGCCCTGGCTGTTTCGGCGGCCACAGCTACGGCGATTTTTGAACGCCGAGCGGAAGTGGGACTCATGAAAGCTTTGGGAGCGGGCAAGGTCGCCGTGGCATCCGTATTCTTCGCCGAATCTGCGCTCCTCGCCATTTTGGGCGGGATAGTCGGCTTTGCCGCGGGCGGAGTGCTGGCCCGCCAGATCGGGCAGACGATCTTCAATTCGCGGATCGCGATTCAACCGGTGCTTCTGCCCGTCATCCTGGCGATTGCCGTGCTGGTTACTTTCGCGGGCAGCGCGTTTGGCATCCGTCGCGCGGTGAGGCTTGATCCCGTATTCGCGCTGCGAGGTGAAGCTTGATTGTGCCTACGCCGTATTTGGCCCGTGACGTTGCCGCCGGCCGCGCGAAGGCTGCTCACACGTCGATGTTTCTGCGCATGCTGGTGCGCGCCGCCGTGCTGCGGCGGGGACGCGCCGCGTCCGCGTTGCTGGCCATGACTGTCGCCGCTGCGGTCGCGACCGCGATGTTGAATCTCTATGTCGACGTGCAGGCCAAGATTCAGCGCGAGTTTCGCAACTACGGCGCCAACATCATCGTGGCGGGGAAAAACGGCGCTTCCCTGCCCTCCGATACGTTTTCGCGCGTCAATACCAGCCTGGCGGGGCGCGGGCTGGCCGCACCTTTCGCGATGGTTGTCGCCCGCACCAGCGACGGGCAGGCGGTGGTCGTCGCGGGCACGGACTTCGATCGGGCCCGGCAGCTGGATCGCTGGTGGTCGGTAAGCAACTGGCCTTCCGCGCCACAGCAGGCGTTGATCGGAGTGCGGGCGCTGGCGGTCGTGGCGTCGAAGAATCAGCCCTTTGATCTCAGTTTTCAGGGGCGTACGGTCCATCTCACGCCCGCAGGAACTTTGCAGACCGGCAGCGCCGAAGACAGCCGCATCTTTCTCTCGCTCAGTGATTTTGTGTCCTGGACCGGGGTTCAACCCTCTACCATCGAGGTTGCTGCCACGGGTTCACCCGAACAGGTTGCCAGCGTCATGAGCGAACTCTCGCAAGGGTTGCCTTCGGCTGACGTGCGCCCGGTGCGCCAGATCATGGAGGGAGAAGCCCGGGTGTTCGGCAAGACTCGCTCCACGCTGCTGGCCGCAACCGTGCTCATCATTCTAACTGCCGCTCTGTGCGTGCTCTCCACGCTGATGGGATGGGTATTCGACCGCCGCCGCGACTTCGCCATAATGAAAGCGCTGGGCGCCTCGGGGCGTTTGCTGAACAGCTTTTTCGCGGCCGAAGCCATGGCCCTGGGCGCAACCGGGGCAGTCGTAGGCTTTGTCCTCGGCATCGGCATCGCGGCCTGGATCGGACGGGTTAACTTCCACGCTCCCGTGGTCCCGCGTTTTGGAGTCTTGCCGGTTGTTCTGGCTGGTAGCATGCTGGTGACGCTGCTGGCGGCCATCCTTCCGATCTCTCTGCTTCGGCGGGTGCAACCGGCGGCCATCCTGAGGGGAGAGTGAGATGATTCGGATCAAAGATGTCACCAAGCTCTATCCCGCCAAGGAGTCGGGAAACGAGAGCGCGAACGGTGGTGGCAGAGCTGACGGCAAAGCTGATGTTAAAGAACGAGAGAGTGGAGCGATCCATGCCCTCGATCACATCTCCCTGCAGGTTGGCGCCGGCGAATGGCTCTCCATCATGGGGCCGTCCGGGTCGGGCAAGTCGACGCTGGTAAATCTGATTGGCTGTCTGGACCGGCCCAGCTCCGGCGAAATCTGGCTCGACGGACAGAATGTTGCGGGCATCCCCTCTGCAGAACTGGACCGCGTGCGCGCGGAAAAAATCGGGTTCATCTTCCAGCAGTTCCACCTGATTCCGTTTCTTACCGCGGTCGAAAACGTGATGCTGGCGCAATACTTCCATAGCATGACGGACGAAAAGGAAGCGGTTGAGGCGCTGACGCGGGTCGGCCTGGGGGACCGAACCCATCACCTTCCATCGCAGCTTTCGGGCGGAGAGCAGCAGCGCGTGTGCATTGCCCGCGCCCTGATCAATGATCCGCGGATTATTCTGGCCGACGAGCCCACGGGAAACCTTGACGCGCAGAACGAGGAAATCGTCTTGCGGTTGCTGCGCGAGTTCCACCAGCAGGGCCGCACCATTGTGATGGTGACGCACGATCCGGTGGTGGCGCGGCTGGCTGACCGGCGCATCGAACTGCACCATGGGAAGATCGCGTCGCAGGAAGTGTTTTCCATGGCCGACGAGGAGCAGCTCGACGAGGTGCTGGAAGAGCTCTGGGTGCTGGCCGAGCACGGCGAGATTGCCGAAGTCGAGCGCATGGAAGTTCACGGCGCATTGCCGGTAAGCCTGGCGATTGAGAGGATGATTGACATGGGGTTTGTGGTTTCCACCCCGCATCCGCCTCAACCGCACGATCACAAACCGTTTGTGAATCCCTGCCACGAAGCTTTGAAGCCGGTAGCCATGTCCTCGGGCGAGGGCACTTTGATTGTCGAACTCACGGCGCGAGGGCGTGAGCGCGCGGCCAGCATTATTCGGCGTCACCGCCTGGCGGAGCGGTTGTTTACCGACAGCCTGGCCATGGACAGCGAATCAGAAATCGAGCAGCAAGCCTGCAAGTTTGAGCACATCCTC
>DATBCB010000410.1:0-1525 GCA_036270675.1 Acidobacteriaceae bacterium
CCCAAACTCCGGCTGCTCTGGGGCGACGGCATCGGACTCGAATCCGTCGAGCGCATTCTCGATAACCTCCTCGCGGAGCGCTGGTCCGCCGCGAACCTCATCTTCGGCATGGGCGGCGCGCTGTTGCAGAAGGTCAATCGCGACACGCAGAAGTTCGCTTTCAAGTGCTCCGCCGCGATCGTCAACGGCGAGCTGCGCGATGTCTTCAAAGAACCGGTCACCGATCCCGGCAAGGACTCCAAGCGAGGCAAGCTGGCGCTGATCGAAACCCCACGCGGTCTGGAAACCGTGCACTGCCCCGGCAATTGCGAAATGGAAGGCGACCTGCTCGAACCAGTCTTCCGCAACGGAGAAATCCTCCGCCACCAGACGCTCGAGGACGTGCGCGCAAAGGCGGCACGGCACTAGCCATGGATCCCTCTAGCGATGTCATCCTGAGCAAAGCGAAGAGCCTGCCCTGAGCTTGTCGAAGGACCTGCAATTTCGCTCGCGCGACCACTTCTAAAAGTGCTGCCATCCCTCCGCGCGCAGCTCGCTCCGACGCCCATCCTGCACCACGATCATCTGCGGCTGCCCTGACTTTCGCCGCAGCATCCGCCCAACCCGCCGCACGGGCACACCGGCAATGCTGCGCGGCACACGTGCGCTGGCATCTGCGGTAAACAGCAGTTCGTAATCATCGCCGCCATGCAGCGCGTCGCGAAGCGTAGCGCCTGCGCCAAGAGGTAGCAGAGCAGCATCCACCTCCGCGCGCAACCCGGATTCCTCGCAAAGATGCTGCAAGTCCACTGACAACCCATCGCTGATATCGATAGCTGCCGCCGCCAGCCGCCGCCGCACCAGCGCACGCCCAATGGAAATGCGCGGCTGCGGAAAGAAGTGCGGATGTTCCGGCGTATCCAGAATCACGCTGCGAATCACACTGCGATAGCGTGCAGGCGGCTGCGCCGGGGTTCGCTTGTTGGATCGCATCAACGCGCGCAGTTCGGCCGCCGCGCCGCCCAGGGTTCCTGTCACGTAAAGCGCATCGCCGGCGCGTGCGCCAGAGCGCAGCAGCGCACGCCCGCGCTCCACCGCGCCTACCACCACAATGTCCGCTGCAACGCGAGCGTTCTTGCCACCCGGAGCCTGCGCCAGATCACCCCCGGCAATCGGAACGTCCCATCGCCCCGCCAGCGCCAGCAATCCGTCGTAAAAGTGGTCTATCCAGCTCCGCGTGCCCGATCGGCCACGCGCCAGTTCCTGCGGCACAGCCAGCGAAAGAAAAGCCGCCACCGGTCGCGCGCCCATCGCTGCAATATCGCTCAACCCGCGCGCCAGGCACTTATGCCCCACCGCTTCCGGCGCATGCCAGCCCCGGCGAAAATGCACATCCTCAAGCGAGAAATCCGTCGTGACCACAATCTCTTCGCCACGCCGCACCGCCAGCACTGCGGCATCGTCCCCGATCCCCACACGCAATCCGCTATTGCGTCCGATGCCACGCTCAGCACGCGCGCGCAGCCCGCTCAAGATCGCCTGCTCT
>DATBCB010000411.1:0-26270 GCA_036270675.1 Acidobacteriaceae bacterium
CGTCAAAGCCGGGATCCAGCGTGCCGTTGGCATCGAGGAAATAGATATCGCCGCTCGCATCCGCTGCCAGTCCATTGCCGGACATCCAGATTGCCCCATCGCTGCCGTTCGGCGTCAGGTTCAGGATCGCGGTCTGCTGCAGCGTACTTTCGCTATAGGCCATCACCCATCCGGTGTAAGCCCCAAGGTCGCAGTGCGAAGTCCACGAAAGGTAGATCGTGCCATTCAGCAGCAGCAGCCCGGCGCGCTCCGCATACTGGCCCGCCACGAATGGCACCGTGCCGTTCGATGAGCCGGCGCCGGTTCCCGGGTAGCTCCCGGTGATCTCCGTCGGACTGCCCGCCATCTCAGCTCCCGTCGTTAGATTCAGCGCATGCAGCCGCTGATGATATCCGCCTTTCCCATCCTTGCTCATTGCCACGGCAAAGATCTCACCCTTCGCGCGATCGATCACCGGCGTGGACGTGATACCGATCTCCGGCGAGATCTGGCCGCAATTGTGAGTGTCGCTGGGGTTCTCTCCTGCGCCCAGCAGCGATACCTTCCACAACTGCCCACCGGTATCCGTGTTGAACGCGTACAAGCTGCCGTGCTCCGTGGCCATATAGAGCACATTCGTCGCAGTGCCGTTTACGTTTAGACCGGCCAGATACAGCGGCTGCGCGTCCACCTTGCCATCACCAGGGAAACTTCCGACCTTGCCGAAGGTCGCGCTGGTCACATTCGCCGGCGTAAGCACCGTCTCCTGCGCGTTCAGCCCGTCGCGCGAGTTGTCGAAGTGATACGTGGTCACATCCGGAATCGCCGATGCCTGCACCGTCAGCGCCAAGGTCGCGGTGTGCGACAACCCGCCCGCTGTCCCGGTAAAGGTCACGGTAGATGCGCCCGGCGCCGCGGCCGTGCCAGCGGTCAACGCCACATTCTGCGCAACTCCCGGAGTCAATGTCAGCGACGCTGGCTTCGCAGTCACGCCCGCCGGCAATCCGGTGATATCGATCGAAACCGGCGAGGAGAAGCCGCCAATAGCCGTGGCCTGCACCGAAAGCGCCGTTCCCGTTGTGCCAAAGACCAGCGTCTGGGAGGCGGGCGTCACAGTCAGCGAGAAATCAGGCCCCGCAGCCGTCGTGGTCAATGCAACCGCCGCAGTGTGGCTCAGCTTGCCGGAGATGCCGGTCAAGGTCACGGTGGCCGAGCCAGCCGTTACCGCGCTGCCGGCAGTGAACGTGATGTTCTGCGCCGCACCCGGGGTCAAGGTGAGCGTAGCGGGATTCGCCGCGACGCCCGTGGGCAGCCCGCTCAACGCAACCGTCACGGGCGCCGAGAATCCGTTCATCGCGTTCGCCGTCACGCTCACCGGTTGCCCCGCCGCCCCTCCGGTCACGGAAGCCGTCGCCGGTGAAACGCCCAGAGAAAAATCAGGCGACCCATTGCCCGATGACGTGCTGCTGCCGCCGCAGCCGGTAATCGCCACAGTAACTGTTACAAGTGAGGTGACAATTGAGGAGACGAGGAGCAGCCAGCGACTGCGCATGTCTAAAACCCCCATGGCGGCCGCGCGGGCCAGCGTTTCCATGCTATCTCTGGCGTGTGATGCGCGACTACGGCCGGCCGCTGCCCGCAAAGCAAAGAGGCCCGCATAGGAGCGGGCCTCTTTGCAACTCATTACGATCAGGCATTCGCCGCAACTGCGGTCTTTGCCCCCGCGCGCAGGGTATCGGCCTTGTCTGTGGCCTCCCAGCGGAAGTCCTTATCCTTGCGGCCAAAGTGGCCGTAAGCAGCGGTCTTCTTGTAGATGGGGCGGCGCAGATCCAGAGACTCGATAATGCCCTTTGGTGTCAGTGAGAAGTTCTCGCGGATCAGCTTCTGCAACTCCACCTCGCTGACTTTGCCGGTGCCGAAGGTATCCACCAGCACGCTCACCGGCTCCGGCACGCCGATCGCGTATGCGAGCTGTACCTCGCAGCGATCCGCCAGCTCCGCAGCCACGATGTTCTTTGCGATATAGCGCGCCATGTATGCGGCCGAGCGGTCTACCTTTGTCGGGTCCTTGCCGCTGAAGGCGCCGCCGCCGTGCCTCCCCATGCCGCCGTAAGTGTCCACGATGATCTTGCGTCCGGTCAGGCCGGTATCGCCCATCGGTCCGCCAATCACAAAGCGTCCCGTCGGATTGATGTGGTACTTCGTGTCCTGGTCCAGCAGCTTTGCGGGAATCACGAACTGGATCACATTCTTCAGTATGTCGCGCCGCAGCTCGTCGTTGCCGACGGTCTCCGCATGCTGCGTCGAGATCACCACGGCATCCACCCGCACCGGCTTGCCATTTCCGTCGTACTCCACCGTCACCTGGCTCTTGCCATCCGGGCGCAGGTAGGACATCGAACCGTTCTTGCGAACCTCGGTCAGCCGATGCGTCAGCTTGTGCGCCAGCGAGATCGGCGTCGGCATCAGCTCTTCGGTCTCGTTCGTCGCATAGCCGAACATCATGCCCTGGTCGCCGGCGCCGCCTGTGTCCACGCCCATTGCAATGTCGCCGGACTGCTTGTTGATGGTCGAAATCACCGAGCAGGTATTCGAATCGAAGCCGTAAAGTGCATTGTCGTAGCCGATGGACGCCACCGTGCCGCGCACCAGCGACTGAAAATCGACATAGGCCTGAGTTGTGATCTCACCGGCAATCACCACCAGGCCGGTGCAGGTAAGCGTCTCGCAGGCGACGCGGCTGAAGGGGTCCTGCTCCAGGCAGGCATCGAGAATTGCATCGGAGATCTGATCGGCGATCTTGTCCGGATGACCTTCCGTCACCGACTCCGAAGTAAACAGAAACTTATCGCGTGGTTGTGACAAAACGAGCTTCCTCCTATACCTTCTCTGCCGGCTGACCTGAACGTTGTTGGGATTTCATTCGGGATTGAACCGCGGCGGGCAGGCAGCCCCAACAAGAAGCGTCTAGGACCACCCATTTACGGTACCAGACCCCGCAAAGACACGGCAAAGATCGCTGTGCGAACTGCGCCAGATCGCTGTTAACGGGTTGATTTCCTCGCTCAATGGAGCGATCTTTCTCCTCGCCGTGGCAGCCCGCTTCCCGACGGCGCCCGCGGGGTTCAATCCAGCGCCAGCGGTTTCACTATGGCGTAGCGGTGTTCATTAAATAGATTCGATAGCCCGCAGGCGGCTGCGGGCGCGACCACCATCGCACCTGGTGCAATGGGGTGCGCTCTACCTCCAGCGTGTAATGGTCCTTCAGCCATTGCTCGAAGGCCGGCCACGCATCCAGCTTCCGATATCCGCTCGTGCCATCGAGGAATAAGCCGCTGACCACAATGAATACAACGGGCGGCTTCGCTGCGACTTCATCGAAAAAGCGCCGCCGCGACGCTTCGACGACCCGCTCTCCCGAAGGACCGAACAAGCTCACGTCGCCGAGCGTGCCGGTGGCAGGCAGCAGACGCAGCGTGTAGAGCGTCGGCAGGCAATCCTGGATGGTGTCCAGGCATTGCACGCGCCCGCTCAGGTTATTCGCATGCAGGCTGCGCAGGTCGGCAGCCAGCATCGCGTCAAACTCCTGCGGCTTCGCGACAAAGTGGTGCACCTTGATCAGCGCCAGGGGTGCCAGCACCAGACAGCTGCAGCAGACTGCAGCCCATGCTATAAAACGCGCAACACCGCGCCTAAGCCACGCAGTCGTCAGATCGATAGCAATCAACGGGAGCAGAAATGCGAGCATCGGATATCGCTGGTAGGGAAGCGCCTTCCCCTGCGCCAGCAGTGCCAGCAGGTTCAGCACGACGCCGTTGGCAAGGAGCAGCCGCTCGAACCGCGGCCATGAAGGCATTCCCAGACGGCCCGCGCCAAGGCAAAGCAGCCACAACAACACGAGCGGCAGCAGCGGCGAGATGCTATGCGACAGTGTGAAGCCGAAGGGCCGTCGCTCCTCGATCGCATAAGCGGGAAGGAGCACGCGCTCGGTCATAATCCATGCGCCCAAGGCACGCTTGCGCTCCAGCCATAACAGCATTCCCGCCACCGGCGCCGCCATCGCACCAATCCCGATTGCCGTCCACGTCAGCAATCCCGCCGCCCGCCGGCGCCCGCTTCCCGGCCCGGTTGAATCGCGCGTCCGCGTCGCGTCGGGATCACTTCGCCACCGTCCAGAATGAAAGATCGCGGCCATCCCCAGCAGCACCACGCCCAACGGTCCCGCCGTCGGCTTGATGGTCGCGCTCAACCCCACCGCCAATCCGAATGGAATCAGGTACGCCCACCGGTCCTGCCGCACCGCCTCCAACAGAAAAGCCACCGCCAGCACCAGCAGCACCGCGATCACCAGGTCGCGTTGCCCCGCCTGCTGCACCCCATCCTGCCCATGCACCAGCAGCAGCATCGCTGTCGCGAACAGCGCAGCAAAGCGCGAGTAAGGCCGCGCGATCATGAAATAGCCCACGCCCGCCAGCGCAATTAGTCCAAGATCGAAGATGCGCCAGCTCACATCGGCCGACGGAGCCAGGTGCATGCCGATGGCGGTTGCCAGATACGCGCCGGGCATATTGATGTCCGTGAAGTCCCGATAGGGCGCCCACCCATGCTGAATCAGGAAGACGCAGTAGCGGATCAGCGCCGCATCGCCCACCACCGGCCAGTGCCGCGTCATCACTACGAAGATGGCCGAGCAAACCATCAATACTGCGCTGAGCAACCAGATCCATGCCCGGGCGGTGCGGCTTGGCGAAGCAATTCCGTCGGCGACGGGCGGCGAGGCAGACATGCTGCGAACAGCCTAGCAGTCCGTTTCCGACGTCATTGCCAAAACTCGTCCTAGCCATGCGATGGCACTTGGAGACCAACACACAATCTGACTATCATTTCTTCCGCCATGACTCATCAACGCAAAATCATTGCCTCCGTAGCTACCAGTGCCGACGGCTTCATCGCCCGCACCGATGGCGCAGTCGACTGGCTCGACCGTCCGCAGCCCAAGGGCAACTACGGTATGGGCACCTTCTATCGATCCATCGACACCATCCTGTGGGGCAGAAAGACCTACGAAATGGCGCTCGGGTTTCAAGAGAAGGGCATTCCCGGATCCGCGTTCGATACCGCCGTGAAGAACTATGTTTTCACTCACACGCCGCCACACCCGGTGCCCAAAGGCGTCGAGTTCGTGAACGAACCGGCCAAGGCCTTCGCCGGCCGCCTGCGGACAACTGAGGGGAAGGACATTTGGGTCATGGGTGGCGCGGGCCTCATCGCTTCGCTTCTCGACGAAAACGAGATCGACGAGTTCATCCTGAGCGTGATCCCCGTGCTCATCGGCGAAGGCATTCCGCTGCTCGCGCCGCGTCATCGCACCGTCCCGCTCAAGCTCATCGCATCGACGAAGTACTCCGACGGCGTGGTCAAGCTCCACTATTCAGTGCAAGAGAAATAACTGCGTCCGGCGAAGCGCCGGTCCGATATTGTCCAAGGGATACGAAGCTTCAGCAATGTAAGCTCTTGAAGTTCACTGGGCCGAATCGAAACCGAGGTCATCCTGCGCAAAACCGAGGACCCTGCAGTTCCAGCAGTTCAGGGCGCAACCCTACCGCAGGATTCTCGGTGGTTGGAGCGCGGGGAGTCAGTGGATGGAGCCCGTGCAGACATCGTGTAAGTCGCGGTAGTCCACGAGAAACAGGCAACCCGGCCCCATCCGCTACGGCCCTAGTAAGACGCAACCGTAAAGGCGGACTAAAGGCGGTGGACTCCAGAGGCGGACTCCGAAGCCAGCGCGGAAGAAACCCCGGGGGTCTTCGCGGCGGCGGCGGCTTTGTTGTGCACGTAGCCCCACACAAACCAGCTCATGCCGATCACCAGCAGCAGCAGCGCCACCACCCCGGCCCAGCGTGCCCTGGAGTTGCTTGACTCGGAATCGCGGCCACGGGAGCGGCCCACGTTCTCGGCAAATGCAGCCCAGGCCCGGTCCTCTTCGCTGATGACGGTTTCCTCCGGCTGGCTGATATCGAGATAGCGCCTTACCCACTCGTCTTCATCCAGCCCCGCCGTGCGCGCATAGCTGCGCACAATGCTGCGGCGGAAGACGCCACCGGGCAACTGATCGAAACGCTCCTGCTCCACCGCTTGCAGGTAGCGCGTGGAGATTTTGGTCGCTGCGGCGATCGCGTCGAGCGCCACGCCTTTCGCTTCTCTGGCCTTTTTCAGGTCCTCTCCAAAGCTGCCCATGTGTCCACCTTGGCGCCTTTCCATTTTCCTTCCGCCGGGGCGCTCTCGTTCCTTTTTGGCCCTGGCTGCCCGACGCGTAGTTCCTTGAATACAAAGGCGCGATGAGTGATCTAACACGAAAGTCTGGTGACCACCGTACGCCTTTTCCTCAACCTCGGGACCACCACTTTCCGGGCATCTCCAGCATCCCCCATAAGGTATCAGCTCCCCGTAACTCCTTTGTTACACTCCCCCTATGAATAAGCTGGTTCTCGGCAACCTGCTCCACCGCCCGATTCGCGTTGCCATCAGTGTGCTGGCTGTTGCCATTGAAGTCATCATGATCCTCTCCATCACCGGCGTCTTCATCGGCCAGGTGAGCGGCAGCCGCGCCAGCACCATCGGCGTCGGCGCGGACATGGTCATCCAGCCACCCAATGCCAGCTTCCTCACCGCCATCGGAGGCGCTCCGGTCCCCGCCAAGATCGCTGACATTGTCCGCAAGCTTCCTCATGTCGCTGTCGTCAGCCCGGTCATTTCACAGCTCAACACCGCCGGCTCGGTCGAAAACATCCTCGGCATCGACTTCGCAAGCTACAACGCCCTTCGTCCCTTCAAGTTCCTCGCCGGGACGCCCTTCCAGGGGCCGAACGACGTCATCCTCGACGACTACGCCGCCCGGCGCGACAAGGGCTACCACGTCGGCGACACCATCCAGGTTTTCAATCACCCCTTCCGCGTCTGCGGCATCGTCGAGCACGGCAAGGGCGGCCGCAAATTCGTCCCCATTCGCACCCTCGGCGCCCTCAATGGAGCGGAGAACAACGCCTCGTTCTTCTATCTCAAGACCGATGACCCGGCGAACGAAAACCTGGTCCGCGACGAGATCCACAACACGCCTGGGCTGAGCGAATACCAGGTCCACACTGTCGAAGAAATGCTCTCGCAGATGACCCCGGACCGCCTGCCCGGCTTCAACATCGCGCTCCGCGTGGTGATCTCCATTGCCTTCATAGTCGGCTTCCTGGTCATCTTCCAGTCCATGTACACCGCCGTCCTCGAGCGCACACGCGAGATCGGCATCCTCAAGGCGCTCGGTGCGTCGAAGCTTTACATCGTCAACGTCGTATTGCGCGAGACCTCGCTGTTCACCATCGCCGGCATCCTCGTCGGCCTCATCCTGACCTTCGCCATCAAAGCCGGTCTCAACCAGCGCTTCCCCACCTTGCCCTTCCCGGTCGAAGTGCCGTGGATGCTCTATACCGCTGCTTTAGCCTTTATCGGCTCAATGCTCGGAGCACTTTACCCCGCCTGGAAGGCCGCGCAAAAAGATCCCATCGACGCCCTCGCGTACGAATAGTCCGCTCATTCCCAAAGCTCATTCCCAAAGCTCATTCATAGATATACATTTCTGCTATTCTGGATATCCGGGGAGTGGACCATGCAAATTTCTAAGTGGGGAAACAGCCTGGCCGTACGGTTGCCTTCATCCCTGGTGCGGCGTCTCAAACTCCAAGTCGGAGACGAGGTTGAGCTCGTCCCGGCCTCATCCGCAGACGAACGCGTCACATTGGCCGTCGAAACCAAGCGAAGCCGGCGTGACCTCGTGAACGACCTCTGTACTTTTGCGGGACGACTTCCGAGAGAATTCACCTTCGACCGCGACGAGGCGTATCGCCCAATCGAGCGTGGATGAGCCGTATCTTCCTCGATACCAATATCCTGCTCTACACACTTGGCGATGAAAAACGGGCCATCCGGGCCCGGCGCGCTCTCCTGGATGGCTATGCGATCAGCGTGCAGGTGCTCAACGAATTTGCCAGCGTGGTACGGCAGAATCAGATACTCCGCGATGAAGAAATATGGGAAGTGGAGTCACGTTTTCGCCAATTGCTGGTTGTTTTGCCTTTAACGATCGAACTGCACGATGCCGGTCTGCGACTGAGTACGCGCTACGGGTTTCACTTTTATGACTCACTGATTGTGGCAGCGGCTCTTGAGACACAGTGCGACGTGCTGTTAACCGAGGATTTGCAACACCATCAACGTATTGAGGGCGCCCTCCGTGTGGTGAATCCCTTCCGCTGATGTGAAATAACTGATGTGAAATAAAGGGAGCCCTCCTCGTTCTTCAGACCTACTCCAGCAGCGTCGCCACCGCGGCGTGCCCGCGCTCGCGCGCATACTCCGCCGGCGTCTTGCCGCGATCGCAGCGCTCCTTCTTATCCGCGCCTGCATCCAGCAGCAGCCGCACCAGGTCTTCCCTTCCGGCGACCGCGGCCTGGTGCAGCGGACGATAGCCTGCCGTCTGCGCCGCATTTACATCCGCTCCGCGCTCGATCAGCAACCGCGCCACCTCTCCATCTTTCGCCAGCGCCAGCGACGCATGCAGGGCTTGGTTGCGCATCGGTGTCTCGGAAATCTGGTCGACATCCGCGCCTGCATCCAGCAGCGTCATCACGGTCTCGCGGTCCGCGAAGGCCGCTGCCAGATGCAGTAACGGCCATCCATCGGCGGTGCGGCCGTTCGCCCGCTCCTTGGCCATCGCTCGACCGGAACCAAGCAGCTCGCGCAGCCGCGCCACATCGCCTACGGCCGCAGCCTCCGCAAGGTCCAGCTCCAGACCGGAACGCAGGAAGTCCCGCACCACGGTCTGCCCGCTGTACACCGCCCAAAGCAAAGCCGAGACGCCTTGGGCGTCCCGACTCTCTGCAATCTGCGGATCGTCTTTGACCCAGTCAGCAATCTCCTGGGTGTCTCCCCGTTTGACCAGGTCGAGAAAGCTCTTGCTCACTCGCTCAATGTACCAAAGCAGGAGCCTTAGTCCGTGTCGCGCCGAGCGACCGCACGCGGAGCTGCCGCTACCTATATCCCAGGCGCTTCCTCTCCAGCCGAGGCCAGCACCGGTGCATTCGATGGCGGCATCTTCGGTGTCTCCTTCGGCGCTACCTGCGTCGGTACGGCCGGACTTCCAGCCGGCCTCGTCCGGTTGGAGTAAATCCGGAAGGTCACCTGCAGATTCACTACCTCCGGCACCGGCTTGCCCTTCAATGTGCCCGGACGGAATTGGGCGTGCTTCACCGCTTCGACTGCCCTTTCGTCCAGGCCGAAACCGATCGGCCGGACGATGGTCACTGCGCCCGCATGTCCCTGCGCGTCCACCACCATCTGCAAAAAGACCATGCCGGCAATGTTGTTCTTCTGCGCGTAATCGTTTGACGCCGGGTCAAGTATCGTCAACAGTTGTGGCGGTTTCACTTCGCCGCCCGGCCGCAGTGCGGAGGCATCCACTCGCTGCGCCCGCGCCTTGCCTTCCTTGGTGGCAAAGTAGTTCTGCCAGTACTCCGGCAGCGTCGCAATCACCGTGTCATCGAGCGATGGCGCAAAGATCACGTTGAGTGCCTTCGATAATTGCAGGATGCTTACCCGGGGATCGTGCTCGGGCGCAACAGGCGGTGCACCTGCCAAAGCGGAAGCACTTCCCGCCGGCATAGTCGCCGCATCGGGAGCCGAGGCTAGGAGAGCGATCGCAGCCTTTCGGGCAGCATCGTTACCGGGTTCGGCATTCGCCGCGATGTCCTTGTCATCCTTCTTTTCGTCCTTCTTCTCATCCTTCTTTTCGTCCTTCTTCTTTTTCTTCTTCTCCGGCTCAATCACCAGCCGGTCGATCTCGATGGTCATCGCCTTCTTCGGGTCCACCTTGATCCGCTCGAATGGCTTGGAGTCGTCCTCGTAGGGCAGCGCGCCAAAGAAGTGCAGTCCAATGCGGTGCGCCTCAATCTCCATGGAGTGCTTGGTGTACTTCACCTTGTCGATCTCGACCGCACTCAGCGCAAACGAACCCCGTTGCGGGTTGCCGGCCGCCTTGCCGTCGGTCGCGAACTCCAGCTTGTCGTCCTGGTAGAAGCCGCGCAGGTAAAAGGTCTTGCCCACCAGCGCTGCCGAAAGCGCCTCGGGCGTCGATTGCGGAGTGACCGCCTGCGGACCTTTGGGGGCATTCGCGTCGGTGGAAGCGGCAGTCTGGCTTGCTGCTGGAATCTGGGAGGAGGCGAATGGCGCGGTTGTCATCAGACAGGCTGCGAGCAACGCAAAAGCAGGATAAGCGTGAGGTAGAGCGCGAGTCTCGACAGGCTTTTTTCTCAAGAAAAAGCCTGCATAGCGGCTCTCCGGCACCCCACGATAATCCTGCTTTTGTTTCAACGCAGCCCCAGGGCGGGCAATAGGCAGATGACGCATGACAGGCCTTTCCTTCAGAGGGTGCTCCGGTCAGCGCCGCTCGATTGCGGCCACGATTGCCGGGCAGTCTTCCCATCTATCTAAGGTCAAGGTCGCCGGGAGCGACAATGGAACCAAAGCACGGCGGTAATGACACGTCGGTGGGAGACGTCTAGCCCAAGGAGTGCAGCCCTGTAGCCTGGATTCAGGCGGACTTGACTCAGGCAGACCCGACTTAGGCAGACCTGAACTCAGACAGGCCTGACTTACGCAGACCTGGGAATCACCCGCTCTTTCGGCATCACCGAATCCGCAGGAGGTTTCCGCTGACGGCAATCTTTCGTCGTTACGGCAGGCCTTGCGGAAAGGTGCTAGCCTAAATGGGATCGTCGGATTCGGTCTGGTCTTCTTGCCTGTTCTGGCTTGTTCCTGCTCGCAACTCTTCCAAATTGCATTCAACGGTACATCAAGGTACGAAGGAATAAGTGTTTATGGAACAGGGAACAGTGAAGTGGTTTAACGACGCGAAGGGCTTCGGTTTCATTAGCCGCGCGAATGGCTCCGGAGACGTATTCGTCCACCACACCGAAATTAAGAGCGACGGATTTCGCAGCCTGCAGGAAGGACAGTCCGTGCAATTCGAGGTCAAGAAGGGGCCCAAGGGTCTCCAGGCAGAAAACGTCCGGGTCGCGTAAGCCGTGAATCGGGGCTGAGACCCGGCCGGGACTAAGTCTTGCGGCTGAAATAGGAAGCCCCAAATTCACGCCTGCCGCGGACCAGCAGGCGAGCAGACGAGCATTACGATTCATTGACTCGCACCCGTGACTGGGCTATCCTAAAACCCTTGCGCAGTCCTGCGTCTGCGCGTCTGCTGGCATCTGGAAATCGATGCCGTGCCGGGCGTTCCGCAGGCAGTGGTGAGGGGATCAGCGGTCTCCCTGCGCACTCAACACGGTCCAGTTTGCCGGAGTTATGCCGGCTCCGGATTTATGGAATGCAGGTGGTCTGCGCGATTTCGCGCGGCTGCCGGGCTTGATTTCCAGTTGGGGTATTTGGTTTTTGAATGGTGTGGCCGCCCTATCGCGGTTGCCCCATGTACGAGATTGAGCGGAAGAGGGTATAGGAAGATGTCGACTTACATGCCGAGCTCGCATGACATAGCCCGCAAGTGGTTCGTGGTGGACGCCAGCGGCAAGACGCTGGGCCGCCTGGCCACCGAAGCGGCCAGCGTGCTGAGCGGCAAGCGCAGCACCAAATACACGCCGTTCATGGATATGGGCGACCACGTCATCGTCATCAACGCGGACAAGGTGCGGCTGACCGGCCTCAAGAGCCAGCAGAAGGTATACCGCCGTTACACCGGCTTCCCCGGCGGCCTGCGCGAGGAGTCGTTCGTGCGCCTGCTCGCCCGGCGTCCGGAAAAGATCGTCGAAGAGGCGGTCAAGGGCATGCTGCCCAAGTCCAAGCTCGGCCGGCAGATGGCCACCAAACTCAAGGTCTATCGCGGCACGGATCACCCCCACCAGGCGCAGCAGCCGGTGGCGCTCGAAATTACAGACGCCGTGCGTCAGGCGTAACAGAATTCGGTTTAAGGAAGAGATCGGGAAACGAATGGCAGATCTGGTTCAGTACTACGGAACGGGACGGCGGAAGTCGAGCGTAGCTCGCGTCTTCCTGCGCCCGGGCGATGGCAAGTTCACCGTCAACCACAAGGGCTTCGAAGAGTATTTTGTCACCCCGCAGCAGCGCGTCTCCGCCAAGCAGCCGCTGGTGCTGGTCGAAATGCTCTCGAACTTCGATGTCCTCGCCAATGTCTCCGGCGGCGGCGTCAGTGCCCAGGCCGATGCGGTGAAGATGGGCATCTCCCGCGCCCTGCTCGAATTCAACCTCGAGCTGCGCAAGACGCTGAAGGGCGAAGGTCTGCTCTCCCGCGACGCGCGCATCAAGGAGCGCAAGAAGTACGGGCAGAAGGGTGCCCGTAAGAGATTCCAGTTCAGCAAGCGATAGTCCGCTGCTGCTGGTTATGAGTTCTGGCCCGGTTGCCCTCTCGGCAGCCGGGCCGCAAGAGTGTCGTAGCAGTCATCCCCCGCACCTCGCCCAACGCGGCGATCTGCGGGATCAATCCGCGCCGCGGCTCAACCGCTGGCGGGATGCACATCACAAGGAGGTCGTTTGGCGACTATCACCATGAAGGAACTGCTCGAAGCGGGAGTCCACTTCGGGCATCAGACCAAGCGCTGGAACCCCAAGATGAAGGAATACATCTTCGGCGAGCGCAACGGCATTTACATCATCGACCTGCAGAAGACCATGAAGATGTTCAAGGAGGCCTCCAAGTTTGTCACGGACCTCACATCCACGGGCAAGGTCATCCTCTTCGTCGGCACCAAGCGGCAGGCCCAGGACGCGATCGCGGAAGAAGCGAACCGCTGCGGCATGTTCTACATCAACCAACGCTGGCTGGGTGGGCTGCTCACGAACTGGGTCACTGTGCAGAAGTCGGTCCGCCGCCTTCAGGAACTGGATGATATGGCCACCGACGGCCGCTATGACCTCCTCACCAAGAAGGAAGTCATCAAGCTCGAGCGGGAGCGCAAGCACCTGCAGGCCAACCTGGCCGGCATCAAGGCCATGAAGCGCCTGCCGGATGCGCTCTTCGTGGTCGATTCGAACAACGAAGCCATTGCCGTCAAGGAAGCCCGCAAGCTCGGGATCCCGGTGGTTGCCGTCGTCGACACCAACTGCGATCCCACCGTGGTCGACTACGTGATTCCCGGCAACGATGACGCGCTACGCGCCATCCGCCTCTTCACCTCGAAGATCTCGGATTCGGTCGTCGAAGGCGTCCAGATGTCGACCGACAAGCAGTTCGCCGATGCCACCGCCGGCGCCACCGCGCTTCCGGTCAGCGAGGCCCACGTTGGCGAAGAAGCCGAAGCGGTTCCTGCTGCTCCTGAGACCCTCGAAGCCGGCGCTGATACCACGACGGATCCTGAGGCAGAGGAAGTCGACATGGAAGCAGCGCTGGGCGGCGGCATCCGCAAGGCTCCCGCTACTGTAGGCGCGGCTGAGCCGAACGTGGTCGCCGAAGCACATTAACCGAGAAGACGGTCCTTACTCGAAAAGCGTGGCCGTGATGGGCCGTTTTCACAAAAGCTGTAGGCTGTCGAGCTTACATTGGACGCAGCTTTTCCGTTAAGGAAGCTGCTCTTCGCGGCTGCTCGCGGGGCACAGTATTTGTGAAAGCGGTCACTTGCCGCGCTTTCGTTGTCTGACCGCACGGGATCACCGGATGCGTCCGCATCCCGCACTTCAACAGAAGGATGGTTCTCAAGATGTCTGCCGTAACCGACAAGATCGATGCAAAGCAGGTAAAGGAGCTCCGCGAGAAGTCCGGCGCGCCCATGGGCGACTGCCTTAAGGCGCTGCAGGAGTCCAAGGGCGATATGGAGCAGGCCTTCGTCGTGCTGCGCAAGCGCGGCATGGCCTCGGCGCAGAAGAAGGCGTCACGCTCCACCAACGAAGGCGCGGTCGGCACCTACATCCACGCCGGCGGCAAGATCGGCGTGCTGGTCGAGCTCAACTGCGAAAGCGACTTCGTCGCCCGCACCGAGGACTTCCAGGAGTTGCTCAAGGACATCGCGATGCACATCGCCGCCACCGACCCGCGCTACGTCCGCAAGGAGGACGTCACCGCCGAGGACATGGAGCGCGAGAAGGAGATCTATCGCGCCCAGGCCGCGGCCACCGGCAAGCCCGCGCCTGTGGTCGAGAAGATCGTCGAAGGCAAGATGAGCAAGTTCTATGAAGAGGTCTGCCTGCTCGATCAGCCTTTCATCAAGGAGCAGTCCATGACCATCTCGCAGCTCATCGCGCAGAAGGTCGCAAAGCTCGGCGAGAACATCACCGTCCGCCGCTTCGCCCGCTTCAAGGTAGGCGATCCCAACTGGACTGTCGCCACTATCAAGCAGACCGGCGACGAGGCAGCGCAGGCCTGAAGCAGCAGATCAGCCTCGCAAGTGAACAAGGCCCGCTTCGCTACCATGAAGCGGGCCTCGCTGTTGTTGAAGATATCCTCCGTGACCAGCGTAGATCGAAGTCATGGTTGGTTACCCCTCGCGACTCGCTCTCCAAATCGGCAAAAACCCACCCTCCGCGTAACTACCAGCTCACTATCCCGGCAGCCGAGATCGTCGTTCGCACCTTTCCGTCCCAAATATCTTGTCGAACATGGAATTCGTGTGGAATCGTTGTTTTCGGATGATTCGTATCGGGAGCAGGTGTTGGGCCCGAGGCGTTCTCCGCCAGCCCATCAGCTCTCGCTAGGTCATGCCATTGGCACGGGTTCGGGAGGCTTTTTATGGTGAGGTCCGAAAGTGTCAGTTCAGGTCCGGGCTTGCTCTTGGCCCTTGTTCTTGGGCCTGCAGTCAACGGATGCGGAACAGATATGAATTCCATGCGGGTGCTTCAATCCATGACTGTCACTCCAGCAGTCGCTGACGCGGCGAAATCCCCTGGTGGCGAGGTGCAATACACAGCGACGGGCACCTTCAGCCGGTCGCCCTCTCCCGCTGTTGTGCCGTTCGTTGAGCCGTACACCGGAAGCTGGACGGTATCGAACCCCGCTATAGCCACCATTTCACAGTCCGGTTTGGCGCAATGCGTTCCGGGTGCCTCTGGCACCGTGGACGTGAAGGCAATTGCATCGGCGAACTCGGCCGGCATGGGCGCCATGTCGATCGCGGTCACGGCAATGGCAAAGCTGACCTGTCCATAACCGGGACCATGACCTGGTTGCTGTGTAATCGCTGCGGAGGTAGTCGCATCTTGTGTCGGCCACCGTTGATGCCTTTAGCGAGCCGGTCGTGCGCTCGCTGGCTGACCCGCTGACTCGCTGACTTGCCGACTCGCTAAGAACCACCGCTCCACCGCATGCCAACTCGCATATCCCGCCGCCAGCGAGATCGGCAACGACACCGCAAACAGCAGATAGGGATTCATCGTCCGTCCCGCCACACCGTGCGTGTAGCTCCGCACAATCCACTGCTGAATAGGAAACGACAACAGATACGTTCCATACGAAGGATCGCCCCACGCCGTCGCCTGCCACAGCCGCAGCTTCGGCGTATAGGCGCAATAAAACAGCAGATACGCGCCCGCAATCGCCACCATCGGAGCCCACCCAAGGGGAATCTGCGCCGCAATCGCCAGCACCGCCAGCGCGGCAACAGCGATCCATCCCTTCACCGGCACGCGGTCCCTCACCGAAGCCAGCAGCACGCCGCTCAGAAACATCGGCAAGAGGCGCGCCCACATCCCCGGATAGCCAATCGTCGCCAGCGCCCAGTGCGGAGCAGGGAACCAGTGTGCCGCCAGCGCCCATACGCCGAACGCAATCGCCAGCACCAGCAGCACTGCCAGAATGCGCGGCCGGCGCAGCACGCCCATCGCCGAGAGCACCGCTGCCAGGATGTAGCACCAGAAGCCATACGGGATCGACCACAGCGACTGGTTCGCATCCTCCGGAAAAGGATTGGTGTGGAACGCCCCCGCATACGTCGGCCATCCCAGCCGCAGCGTGCGATAGACAAAATCGCCCATCGCACTCATATGTTCCGGCGGCGTGATCCGTCCGCCCGCCAGCGGCAGCACGATCAAAAAACTGAACACCGCCGCCAGAATGAATCCCGGATACACGCGCCGGATGCGATGCAAAAAGTAGCGCGGCAGCCCGAAGTTCGGCAAGCCTGCCTCGCGAATCAGGCTCAGCGCCACCAGGTAGCCGCTCATGATGAAGAACAGATCCACGGCCACGTGGCCCGTGATCGCCTGCCCGTGGTTGAACCGCTTGATCGGATCGGCATCGGTCACGCCGTTGCCCAGCAGAAAGCTGTCGGAAAACACCACGGCCGTCGCCAGCAGAATGCGCAAGGCACCGAAGTTGTTACGAAATCCGCTGAATGTTTTTGTGGTTGCTTCGTCTGTCATGCGTAGCGCGCTGGGTCAATTTCTTGGCTCTTATACCAGACCACTGCACGTCGCGGTCACGGAATCGCGGTCACGGAATCGCGGTCACCGATCGCGGTCACCGATCGGCAGGCACCCAACCCCGTCCGGGCTGTCCGAGAGCGCCGCCATGAGTTCCCGCATGGGTTCGTGCAGCGGCGTCAACAGGATGTGCTGCTGGCGCATGACCTCGCTTAGAAGCCCCAGCCCGACCGCAAGCTTGGTCGCGGCACAGGCAGTGCATTCCATGCGCTCGCGCAGGCTCGCGATCGCGGCGAAGATGTCCGAGTGCGTGGAGGCGAAGAAGGAGAGCGATTGCAGGCCCTCTTCGCCCTGACTCGGATCCAATGCATCCACCATGATCCGGTAATGATGCGGAGCCACGGCTACACCTTCTCGATGTTTCGGGCCGCGCTGTCGATGATCTCGACGATGCGGCTGCGCTGTTCCGCGGTCAGGTTGCCCGCGCGCAGGCTCAGGGCCATGCGGAAGTTGTGAATGGCACGCATGATCTGCGGATCGCGCTCCGTCGGCCTAGCGGCGCTACCAACTGCGGCCATGCGCTCCAGGATCTCATCCACCGCGCTGCGGTTCTGCTCCAGTTCTTTCCTGCCCTCCTCGGTGATGCTGTACTGCTTGCGCGTGCCCTCGGTTGTGACCGTCGCCAAGCCGGTCTCTTCGAGCAGCGTGAGCATGGGGTAGATCACGCCCGGGCTGGGCGAGTAGGTGCCGCCAAACTTCTCTTCGATTGCCTTGATCAGCTCGTAGCCGTGGCGGGGTTTCTCGGCAATAAAGTCGAGGAGCAGGAAGCGGAGATCCGCCGAGGCGAAGATCCGGCCTGGCCCGCGTCCACGCCAGAAAGGCCGCTCTCCGTCGCCGAAGGGGCCTGCAAAGGGTCCGCGTCCCCGGAAATGACGTTCCTCACGGCCGCGGTCGCATCCGTGGGATTCTCTGAAGTGCTCTTTGAGGTGTTCAAATGGATATCTCATGGACGTAGTATCAAGATATATCTTAGACATGTCAAGAGCAGTTTAGATTAATTTTGACCATCGTATTGAGGTCCGCGCCACGTCGAAGGTGCGAATCAACGCCTGAAAGGTGCCAAATGTCACTCCTTTCCCCATAAGGAATCGAAGCCCTTCTTCCGCTGCCGGATTGTGTTAACTTCGTGAGTTCGAAGGACTGAGATTCACGAGAGCCTTTGCCGCCGGCCTTTGGACGCCGCTGGACAAGGCCACGACGCGGGTTGCAGCCTGCGCTTCCGCAATCGATTCATACTCAAGGAGCGCCATGCAGCCATTCCGGTTTGCCGCCATTGTCCTCATGGGAACAGGTCTCGCCTGCGCCCAAAGCAGCTTCACTCCTCATACGCTGACTGCTCTCGATGCGCTGGCCGACACCGGCTCCAGTGCCGTTCCGCCGGAGCCCAAGGCGCAGAAGATGCTCGACCTGAGCTCCATGGATACGACCGCCGACCCGTGCACCGACTTCTACCAGTACGCGTGCGGCAACTGGGCCAAGAACAATCCCATCCCGGCCGACCAGGCGCGCTGGGGCAACTTCGGCATGCTGCAGGAGCGCAATCAGTGGCTGCTCTACAAGGACCTTGAAGCCGCTGCCAAGCCGAGCCCCAGCCGCACGCCGCTCCAGGCCAAATACGGCGACTTCTACGCTTCCTGCATGAACGTGGACGATGTGAACCAGAGAGGCGCGGCGCCGCTCAAGCCGGCGCTCGATCGCATTGCCGGCCTCAACGGCAAGAAGCAGCTCGCGGCTGTCTTAACGGAACTCCAGCGCCAGAACGGCACCGATGCGATCTTCCAGTTCGAAGTGCAGCAGGACGAAAAGGACAGCTCCATGCAGATCGCAGCGGTGCGCCAAGGCGGCCTGGGGCTGCCGGACCGCTCCTACTACATCGACAAGTCGGAGCGGGAGACCAAGATCCGCGATCAATACGTCGAGCACATGACCAAGATGTTCCAGCTTGCCGGCGATACGCCGGAGCAGGCCTCGGCCGAAGCGAAGAACGTGATGGCGATCGAAACCGCGCTGGCAGAGGGCTCGCTGAGCCGCACCGATCTGCGCGAGCCGGCCAATCACTACCACATCAAGACGGTGGCGGAACTGGAGCAGATGGCGCCCGGTTTCGACTGGTCGAATTACTTCGGCAAAATCGGCATCGGTTCGTTCCAGTCGCTGAACGTGGCGCAGCCCGGATTCGTCGAGGCGCTGAACCAGGCCATCGACGCGGAGAGCCTCGATGCGTGGAAGAGCTATCTGCGGTGGCATGCGATTCACCAAGCAGCACCGTGGCTGAGCGACAACTTCGTCCAGGACAACTACAACTTCTACAACGCGACCCTGCAGGGCGCAAAAGAGCTGCAGCCGCGCTGGAAGCGCTGCACACGCCTCACCGATATGGAACTGGGCGAGGCCGTTGGACAGGACTGGGTGATGAAGAACTTTCCGCCCGCGGCCAAAGAAAACATGACCAAGCTGGTGGCCGCGCTCGACAAGGCGCTGGGCGAGGACATCCAGCAACTGCCGTGGATGGGCGATGAGACGAAGAAAGCAGCCGAGGCGAAGCTCGCGATGTACCGCAACAAGATCGGCTATCCCGACAAGTGGCGCGATTACTCGAAGTTCACCGTGGAGCGCGGCGACCTGCTCGGCAACATCCACCGCGGCGATGAGTTTGAGCTCCAGCGCAACCTGAACAAGCTGGGCAAGCCGGTGGATGAAACAGAGTGGGGCATGACGCCGCCCACCGTCAACGCCTACTACGAGCAGAGCATGAACGATATCAACTTCCCCGCCGGCATCCTGCAGCCGCCTTTCTATTCGCTGTCGGCGGATTCGGCAGAGAACTTCGGCGGCATCGGCATGGTGATCGGACACGAGATGACGCACGGCTTTGACGACCAAGGCTCGAAGTACGACGGCAAGGGCAACCTGCACGAGTGGCAGACGCCGGCAGACCGCAAAGCCTTCACCGAACGCACCGACTGCGAGGTGAATGAGTACAACAACTTCGCGCCGGAACCGGGTGCCAACGTGAACGGCAAGCTGACCCTGGGCGAGAACACTGCCGACAACGGCGGCATCCGCATCGCCTTCCTCGCGCTCGAGAACACGCTGGCCGCTGCAGGCAAAACCCTCGACGGCCCGAAGAAAGAGGGCTTCACACCGGCGCAGCAGTTTTTCATCTCCTACGGGCAGATCTGGTGTGAGAGCCGCCGGCCGGAGTTCTCCCGCATGATGGTGAAGGTGGATCCGCACTCGCCGGGCAAGTTCCGCGTGGATGGTGTGGTCCAGAACTTCGACGAGTTCGGCAAGGCGTTCCACTGCAAAAAGGGATCTCCGATGTATCCGGAGAACGCCTGCCGCGTGTGGTAGATATTCAGACAACGGCAGACAACGCCAGACGAACGCAGCAAGGCAGAATGTGCGTGTTGAAGCCGCCAATCTCAGCGTCGCGGCAAGCATCGCTCGTCCTCCTGAGCGTAACCGAAGATGGAGCGAGGGACCTGCTGTATCTATCGTTCGATATCGGCGCGCAGCGCCGCTCAACCGATTGTTCCGCCACTGCATTTGTCTGCAATGGCCTGACTTTGTCTGCAGTGGTCTGCCTTTGTGGCTAACGATCTCTGCCGCAATCAGTCACTTTTCCTGGGCCGAGTAGCCCGAATGTGCTTGAACCTTTTACAATGCAGGCGGGTCCCCACCCAGATTTTCAGTTCAAGCTGTTTTGGCAGCCTCGACGCATGTCGTGTGCATCGGGACGAAGGAATCGGATGAAGTTGAAGAATTTCGGCCGGGCTGCGTTAGCCCTAGCCGCCTCTGCCGTGATGGTCCTCGGCATGACGTCCTGCACTCTGGGCTTTACCGTTGGGTATCTGTTCGTAACGGGTTCTGCTACGGGTGCCGGGATCAATAATGGCGAGATTGCCACTTACAAAATCAAGAACAACGACGGAAGCCTAAGCCTGACTAATAAAGTAGGCTCTGGGGGCCCCAATCCGACCCAGGTGGTAGTGAATGCAAGCGGCAGCTACCTGTACGTACTGAATGACGGATTGGGCACGGATGCCAGCCCGGCGGTGGGCCAGATCGACCTGTTTGCCATCGGTGGCTCTGGCGTGGTCACGCACCAGGCGACCTTCAATCCGAAGGGCTCCAACACGCGGAACATCGTGATCGCCGGCAACTTTCTCTACGCGCTGGACGAGTTCGCTCCCGGCGGCACCGGGCCCAACGGCACGCAGAGCTTCGGCGACATCACCGCATTCGCCATTGACTCCACGACCGGCCGTCTGACCCCGATCCTCAACAACCAGGCGAGGGATTCGAACGGGCTTCCGCTCACCTATTTCCCGGTGGGCACCAATCCCACCTGGCTCGCCGTGAACGGCTCCTTCGCGTACATCGCAGAGCAGGGACTGGCGAGCGGCACAAATCCCAACGATCCCCCGCAGGCGATCTTCATCTACAACCAGAGCGCCACCAGCGGTCAGCTCACGTTGACGCAGAGCACACCCACGCCGACCGGCGCTACCCAACTGACTTACGTGTACTCAACGTCTACCTTTCTCTATGCGCTGGACGCGGGTCCCGCCGGCTCAACCGGATTCATCCTGCCCTATACTGTGGGCTCCGGCGGCACGCTGGCGGCGGTGCCCAGCGGGGCGCGCGCCAACAACGCTCAGAGCCAGGCGCCGGTTGGCCCTTCGCGCGTCCTCAAGGAGACTACCCACAACTTCCTGTGGGTAGCCAACTCCGGTATCAACACCAATCTGGGCGCGGGCGGCAATGTGATCACGGCCTATACGATCCAGGCCAACGGCCAGCTTTTCGACGCGAACACCGGCGGCGCCAATGGCGAGACGGCAGGAACGGGCACGCGCGCCATAGTCGAAGACCCATCGAACCAGTATGTATACACGGTGAACTTCAACGACAGCACGATCACCGGCAAGAAGGTCAACCAGCAGACAGGCGGCCTGGATGCCCTGGTCAAAGCCATGCCGGCGCCCCCAACCTCGCCGACGTGGTGTGCGACAACAGGCAGCACCTTCTAGGACGACATTCGGCGGGGAGCGCTGGCCGGTGGTTACAATAAGCCAGCACTCCCTGCACACTTTGAGGAAGCGCGCCGCCGCGCGACAAGTAGATTTCGAAAACCGCGGGCGGCGACAGGAAATGACCGGGATTCCAGGGCTCGAAAGAAGCTCAGGGATTCGAAATGAAGGACGAAGGAACCGAATGAAGTTCAGTCAACTTGGCCAGCTTGCTCTGGCGTCAGCAGTCTCCGCCGCCCTGGTACTGGGTATCACCGCCTGCGGGCAGAGCAACACCATCGACTTCATCTACATAGCCTCGGCGAACGCCAACCCCGGACAGATTTTTGCCTATGCAGCCGACGGCGAATCCGGCGCGCTGACCCAGATTCTCGGGTCGCCCTTTCCAGCCGGCAGAAATCCGATCGCCCTGCTCACCACGCCCAACAACAATGTGGTCTTCGCGCTCAATCACGACGACAATACCGTGATCGAGTACATTGTGGGTTCGGACGGCAAGCTCTTCTCGCAGAACACCTACAACATTCAAGCGGGCACCAATCCGAACGGCATGGCGGTCAGCCCCGACGGCAAGACGCTCTACGTGGTGGAAGCCTATGGCCTGGCCGCCAACAACACTCCCTTCAACCCGACGACACCCGGCATCGGTGCGTTGATCCAGTTCCCCATCAATGCAGACGGCAGCCTGGGGACCGAGGTCTCGTATCCCACCTGCAATAACCCCGTAGCGGTCACCGTACTGGGCAGTGCGAGCAACACCGCCGGTGGCGCGGTCTACGTGGTCAACGATCCCGCTGGGCAGCTGACCAGCCTGATCGATACCGTGGCCGCGCAGAATCGCGGCGCGACCGGTAGCGCGACCGTGACCTATCCCGCAGTCGGCGCGTGCAGCGGCGGAACGGCCGCCGTGGGCCAGATCTCCAGCTACGTCATCAATTCCGACAACTCTCTGACGCCTGGCGCCGGCTCGCCATTTGCAGCAGGCGTCGCGCCGAACGCGATTGCCACCGATCCGACCAACCGCTTCGTCTACGTCACGGACTTCAAGCAGAACCTGATCCTCTCCTATAGCGTCCAGGGCAGTGGCGGCACGATCGTCCCGCTTTCCAACAGCACGACCCCAACCGGCAACCTCCCGAGCGCCGTCATCGTAGACCCGCGTGGAAAGTTCATCTACGCGTCCAATTACCTCGACGGCACGGTGAGCGGATACGCTTTGAATGGCACTACCGGCGTCCCCAGCGCTCTCGCCGGCGCTTCGAGCACCTCCGCGACAGACCCCGGACCGGCGGCGATTGCGGTCGAGAATTCGATCGGGCGCTATATCTATACGGCGAACTTCATCGGCAACTCGGTGTCGGGACTGCTTTTCGATCCAAACGCAGGCACCACGCAAATCGTGCAGAACTCGCCCTTCCCCGGCGCCGCCAAGGCCACCGCTGTCGCCACCGTGAAGCACGGCGACCACGCCATCCAGGTGAATCCGATGTACTAGCCCAAGCTGAACCTGCAAGAAGGCCTGCCCCTCGCGGAGCGGGCCGTCCTGTTTATTGGGTCAGCTGGATCAGCGGGTCCTTCTGGCATTCTCCGGAGGAACCAGCCGCTTCCCATGTCCACTATATATGTAATAAGTACTGTGTCTTATCCTTTGAGGTGCTCCTTTGAGGTACTGGTGCAGCCCGTCCATCCGCTGCAGCTGCTGAAGGCCCTGAAGTCCTAAGCAGCGCGTGCTATGGAACTCTGGGCGGTAGTGCGGGCGCGTCGCCGTGCGTCCAGCGTTTGATCCAGCGCTGGCCCGGCCGCTCCACCAAGTACATCACCGCGATGGAGATCAACACCAGCAGCGCGTAGGAGAGCCAGGGATCGAAGCGCAGCAGCCCGGCCCGCGCCAGCAGGCGGGTGTCATCGTGCAGCAGATTCCAGAGATTGAAGTGCAGAATGTACAGACAGTAGCTCGCCTCGCCGATCACGATCAGCGGATAGATGGAGAAGAGACGTGTGAGGAAGTTCCGGCCGGCAAGCGCGAGCACAATCATCGCGTAAAGCGGCATCAGCAGGCCATCATGCATGAACAGATAGGGCATGTGACTGCCGAAGCACATGAGGGTGTAGAGCGCCGCGAAGCCCGCCGCGCCGAGCGCTGTGCGCAGATGACTACGCTCGGGGATGAGGTCGTTCAACCCCGCCAGCGCCATGCCGAACAGAAACGACGGCAGATGCTGCAGCGGGCCGAACTTGACCGCGCGCAACCACCATCCGTTGGAGTAGCGATCAAGATGCGGATCACCGTCCGGATTCAGGATCATGTAAAGCGCGGGCAGGATGAAACTCAGGCACCAGAAGCCAAGCATGGTCCACACGATGCGATTGCGGGTCTTCGGACGGCGCAGCGTGACCAGCCAGGGAAAGAGTGCGTAGAAGAAGACGTCCGTCGTGAGCGTCCAGGCCGGCGCATTCCAGAAGGTACACAGAGAGGGCGACCAGCCCTGCGCCAGCAGGAACGTCAGTCCGATGCCCCAGGCAAACTCGCCATGCGGGCGAATGCGCCACTCCTGACCGAGCACCAGAAGGGACATGACGAGCGAGAAGAGAAAGACCGGATAGATGCGGGAGAAGCGCGCCATCCAGAAGGCGCGCGCACGCATGAGTCCACGATCGGCACGCTCGCGATAGTTGTAGGCGAGCACGAACCCGGAGAGCAGCAGGAAAAAACTGACCGAGACATATCCATTGTCGACGACCGGAGCAAACGGGCCGAAGATCTTTGGGTCCGAGAAGTGGAAGAAGACAATGTTCAGCGCCGCGAGAGCGCGCATGCCGGTGAGCGCGTCAAGCCGCGAACGGCGCGCCGGAGGAGCTTCGACGGGGAGGGTTGCCGTAGCCACTGCACCGTCTGACGACATCCGCAAAGCGGATGTTTCGGCCGTGGCCGATATTTCAGTCGTCTCGGGAGAAGTTACTGGCAACGTGGTCGACACCCAGGCTCCGCGGAGTATCTATCAGAGTGCGCGCGAGGCGCGGCCCTTGCTCATTCGATGATAGTCGAATGCCAGTGGACCAGAATTCCTCCACAGAAGGTGCAGCTAAAACAGGCCTTAGGCCCGCACCGTGAGGCCGGCAAACGGATGCGCCGCGTAAATTCTCCGTAAACAGGTCGCGGGAGCCGCCAACGTAATCTGCTGTAGCGGATATGTGAACAATAACAATATTCCGTCGTTCGCAGTGGCGACGTCGCCCAACACGCTCGTCATCCCCACCGGAGCCATCGCTCGGAAGAGCGATCGGCGAAGTGGAGGGATATGCTTTGCACTGGCCGCATGCCGGACGCATGCTCTTTCAGAGCATGCGTTACGCCGTCACCAGAGAGCCGACCCGCTCTCCGGAAACCACGCGCAGGATATTTCCCGGCGTGTTCATGTTGAAGATGATCATGGGCATCGCGTTGTCCTTGCACAGGCTGACAGCGGTCATGTCCATCACCTTCAGCCCCTGCTGCAGGATTTCGAAATAGGTAATCTCTTCGTACTTGATTGCATCCTTGGTCAGGACAGGGTCCGCGCTGTAAATGCCGTCCACCTTCGTGGCCTTGAGCAGGATATCGGCCTTGATCTCCATCGCACGTAGTGAGGCGGCCGTGTCGGTTGAGAAATAAGGATTGCCGGTTCCTGCGGCGAAGATGACCACTCGGCCTTTTTCCAGGTGCCGGATGGCGCGGCGGCGGATATAGGGCTCGGCCACCTGGTTCATCTCAATGGCGGACATGACGCGGCTGTGTACGCCGCACTTCTCGAGAGAATCTTGGAAGGCAAGGGAATTGATGACCGTACCCAGCATGCCCATGTGGTCCGCAGAGACGCGGTCCATGTGGCGCGCCTGCTCGGCAACACCGCGGAAAAAGTTGCCGCCACCCACCACCACAGCGACTTCGACACCCATGCGGCGGATGTCCGCGATCTCCATGCTGATCTGGTGAACGGTATCGACATCGACACCGAAGCCGCGTCCGGCGGCGAGGGCCTCGCCTGAGAGCTTGAGCAGGATCCGCTTATACATTCCTTGTGAGTATCGCATAGCAGACAATCCGGCCCGGTCGTATCCTGTGCGTACGGGAGGATTCAATGCCCGGCTATCGCCTGAAGCCGAAGCTGCCGCTGGGCGCTCTCGTAGACTGCCTGTGGTATTGGGAGGGCGCACCCACGCCGCACCGCCAGGAGCGCCTGCTGCCCCAGGCACAGGCGGCGATGATCCTGAACCTGCGCGATGACCCGATCGCCATCTATGAAAATGAAGCTGGTGTCCGCTCGTATGGGACCGCGGTTTTTTCCGGTGCGCGCTCCAACTGCTTCACCATCGATTGCGACCAGCAGGAGCGCGTCGTCGGCGCGCAGTTCGCGTCCGGTGGCGCGTGTCCCTTCTTTCGCATGCCGATGTCGGAGCTGGAAGATGCCTCCTTCGACATGACAGACCTGTGGGGCAGGGAAGCGGCGTGGGTGCGCGAGCGCGTGCTTGCCGCACAAACTCCTCGTGCGATGCTCGAAGCGCTGGCGGCGTGCCTGGAAGAACGGCTCGGCATGGCCTTTTGCGGCGCAGCCACGACAACGGGTTCGAACAAATTTCGAGCGGGGTTGGGCAATTCCGTCCCGCTCCATCCGGCTGTCGTCTACATGGCTGGCGAGTTGGACATCTGCGACGGACCCGGTCGCGTGCAGGCGGTGACCGGGAAGATTGGCATGAGCCAGCGCCGCATCGCGCAACTCTTCCACGAACAGGTCGGCG
>DATBCB010000412.1:0-26870 GCA_036270675.1 Acidobacteriaceae bacterium
GATCGGCAGCACGAAATTCCCGATGGTCGCCGGAACGGATGGCACCAGGAACAGGAAGACCATGATGATGCCGTGCATGGTGAACAACTTGTTGTAGGTATCCGAAGCGACCAGGTCCGGCATCGGAGTCAGCAACTCCAGGCGGATCAGGCCGGCAAAGGCGCCGCCCAGGAAGAAGAAGAACGTGATCGAGATCAGATACAGGATCGCGATCCGCTTATGGTCGCCGGTGAGCAGCCAGCTCTTCAGGCCGTACTCCTGGTTCAGATAGCTGCGCTTGGGCAGCGTGGCATCTTGCTGATTGGGAAGACGGACGATTGTACTCATTGTGGCGAAGGCCCCATCCCCTTCGATGATGATGTGTCCGGTTTCGCGTCGGGCAGCTGCGCGGCCCCGGAAAGCTGGCGCGAGCGGTAGTTCGGCGCCGCGCCGGTGGTGCCCACCTGATTGGGCGAGTAGTTGCTATCGGGCAGTGTCTGACGAATGCGATCGGCGTTGTCAAGATTCTTGATGTATTCCACCAGATCGATCAGGCCCTCTTCGCTGATCTGCCCCTGAAAGGTCGGCATGATCGGCACATAGCCCATGACAACGTGCGTGGACGGGTTGAGAATGCAGCCCCGCAGGAAGGCGTCGTCAACCGTTACCGTCTTGCCGTCGGCCATCATCTGCTTCGCTCCGTAGACTCCCGCCAGGTTCGGCCCGCGTGCTCCGGCAGTGGCGCTGTGGCAGGACACGCATCCCATGCTGGCGAAGAGCCGCTCTCCGTTCTGCGCCAGCGATTGGCCGCTGGTCGATCCGGCGATCCATTTCCGGTAGTCCTCCGGCGGCATGGCGACGATGTCTCCGATCATCGAAGAATGCAGCGTGCCGCAGTACTGGGTGCAGAACAGATGATAGGTGCCCGGCTGCGTCGCGCGGAACCAGACTGTCGAATAGCGGCCCGGGATCACCTCGCGCTTCACGCGAAACGCCGGGATCGAGAAGCTGTGAAAGACATCCTGCGAGATCATGGTGAGCTGCACATCGCGGTCAACCGGAATGTGCAGCGCATTGATCTCATGCTGGCCGCCCGGATGCTCGGCCTTCCACATCCACTGCTTGCCCACGATATAGATGTTCATCGCGTTGGTGGGCGGGTTGTAGATTCGGAAATAGAGCAGCGCGCCCCAGACGAAACAGACCATGAAGAGCGCCAGCGGAATGATGGTCCAGGTGGCTTCAAGCAGCGTGGAGCCTTCGATGTGCGTCGCCTGCGGGTTCTTCTCCTTGCGGAACATGATGGAGAAGGCACCCACCATCAGTCCAACCAGCACCAGACCCACCAGCGAGATCAGGACCAGGAAGAAGTAAAAGGCGTCCATGTAGGGCGCAATCGCCGAGGCCTCCGGCGGAAACAGCGCGAACTCGGTGAGCCACTTGACTAAGAATTGCCAAAGGACTGGACTGAAAAAATGCATCGTTCCCTTTACCTGCGTTCCTTTTCCTAAACCTGCCGTGATCTGCTTGGGCGCTTAACTCATGCCTTCGCTGAATGTTGTTGGTTCGCAATCCCCCGGCTGCTCCTGATATCCCGGCGGAACATCACCAGCATGTAGCTGCCCAGAATCAAAACTGTAAGAAGACATCCCGCCTGCACAACGCGCGCGATGATCAGACTGTGCTTGTTCTGCGTCGGATCGTAGCGATAGCAGTAGGTCAGGATGGTATCCACGGGTGTGCCGATCTTGTAGTTGGAGGCCTCGATCAACCCCAGCCGCAGGTCCTGCGGTGAGTACTCGACCCCCAGGTAGTACTGCGCAATCCTGCCTGCAGGCGTCACGATCTGGATCGCGCTGGCGTGGGCAAACTGGTCCATCTTGCCATCCGGGCCGGGTGAACGCACATAGCCGAAGCCGGTCGCCTTGGCGATAGCATCGATCGCCGGCTGTTGCCCAGTGAGGAAGTGCCATCCCGGAGCGCTTTCCGGATGTCCGTAGTAGGTGACATACTCGCGCTTCTTGGAAGCTGCGACCGCGGGCGTCTCGGTTGGATCGATCGAGATCGCGACGATCTGGAAATCCTTGCCCGGCTGATAGCTGACCATTTCGAGCGCGCCGGTCAGGCCTTTCAACTCCTCCGAACAAAGGATCGGGCACTTGTAATAGACCAGCGCCAGCAGCACGGGGTGCTTGCCATCGAAATACTGGCCAAGCTTTACCGTCTTGCCCGTCTCGTCGACGAAGTTTGCCTCGAGCGGAAGTGGCCGGTTCAGCTGCTGCTGGATATCGACGCCGTGCAGGATGGTGGGCAGCTTGTCGTCGGCCGGCTCGCCCATCTGTTTCTGGCCGATGGGCGCAACCTGGGCCTTTGCACCAGCGAAGCATGAGAGCAGCAGCCCACACGCAGCCGCGAGCATGCGTCCGTACCGGAAGAAAGTCCGGGACGCCCTCTCGTGCTTTGTCGATGCTGCGTGCGTCATCACTGCTCGTTTCTCCTGCTTCGCCTACCGGTGCGGCGCCGCCAACCGCGCCTGCTCACCTGGTTTCGCTTCCTTGCGTTGTTCCAGCTGCCGCGACTGCTCCACTTCCAATTCTTGCTCGTAACCGGTACGGGCAAAGCCGTTGGTCAAGGGCGCGGTCACGTGCGGCTGGGCGTCCGCGGTCATCAGCGGTTCAGTCGGACCGCCCGAGACGACCGGCAGGCCGCGCTGTGCGATGATCTGCATCGCCTGGCCGATGGGAATGCGCACCGTGCCCTGCTGTTGGTTCACCCAGGTGTAGTGGTCCAGCAGCAGGTCTTCGCGGTCATGCAGGTCCACAACATCCTGATCGCCGTCATCCATCTGCAGCCGCGGCGTGGGGAAGCGCGCCGTCATCGCGCGAAGCTGCTTCTGCTCGAGCACCGCGTTGGATTCAAGGTTCTTGCCTCGGCCTTCCGGCGAATACTGAAACTGGTTCCACTTGTTCGGCGGGCCATCGTGTTTGATGAGCGCGTTGTTGATCACCTTGCCCATGCCGAAGCAGAAGACAAAGAAGATGATCAGGAAGACGAGCAGCGAGATCAGGAAGACGGCAATGCCACCGACCTTGACATCCGAGGTTTCGTAGCCCGGCGTAGGCACCCCGTGACCGGTCGAGGAGAGGCCGTGCTGCTTCTGCGGATTTTTTTCCGGAGTATCAGGCGTGTGCATGTTCAGCCTCCAGAATCTCCGCCAGATGCGGATCGTTGGTCTGCACCAGCGGCCGTTTGCCGAGCTGGTTGATGTAGGCGACCACCCAGAAGGAGATCATCGCGCCGGGCACGGCTATGTATTCAAGAATACCGATGGAGAAGTGCAGGTGGCGCGGCGAGAAGTTCGGCTCGATCAGCAGGAACATATCCCAGCAGCGCGCAAAGATCATCCACATGCCTACCATCACGATGCGCCGCTTGTTGCGCTTGATGTCGCGCGAGAGCAGCAGGCAAAACGGGATCAGCCAGTGGAAGATGAAGTCGAAGGTGAAGATGATGCCCCAGTGCCCGCGGATACGGTCCAGATACCAGGAAATCTCCTCCGGCGAGTTGCCCGACCAGATAATCAGGAACTGCGAGAAGTTGAGATAGATGTTCAGCATCACGAAGGCAAACATCAGCTTGCCCAGGTCGTGTTGCTCGACCACCCGCAGGACGGTCTTCATCGGCTCGGCCTTCGAAAGGCTGACTACCGTGATCACTGACAGCGCCAGCACGGCATAGCCCTGCGCGACCAGGTAGTTGAGACCGTACATCGTCGAAAACCAGGTGATGTTGGCGGACATCACCAGGTCGATGACCAGCGCGGTAAGCGTGAGCGCATACACCACGATGCCGAAGCCGCTGATGTTCTCGAAACGCTTCTGCCAGAAGGGCACATTGGGGTTCGGATCGGCATCCCGCTCGAGCGACCAGCGGTTTATGAAAAACACGTATGTGAACCAGATAGCGAAGCAGACCAGGATCTGCACCCACACGCTGACCGGGCTCAGCATCGGGTGCTTCCAATTGAGCGCGTGCGCCTGGCCTTTGTCGATCAGCCCGCGGCTCAGTGCCTGGGCAACCTCGGATGGATTGCTGTAGCGCGCCCAGAGATAGATCCTCTTCATGAAGATCAGGATGGGCAGGAACATCAGCGCAGTGATCCACAGGGTACGGCTCATGGCCTCGAGTGGACGCCGGACCAGCAATCCCCACTTGCCCCCGGAGCAGTACTGCACCATCAGCAGCGCGAGACCGCCGAGCGAGAAGCCCCAGCACAGCATGGAGCCCATCAGCCAGGAGGTGAGCAGGTGGAGAAAGCCGTCGTGCTCCATCAGTTCGCTCAGCACCACCAGCACCACGGCCAGGATAGTGAAGACGGCCCCGAAGGTGAGGGCGCGCCGGCGCCATCCCGCCAGCAGGGCGGAAGAAGCGGCCGGGTCGACGGTCAGGGATCGTGTTGCGTAGCTGTATCCGTTCGTCACCGTATTTCTGTCCTCACTTCGCTCCGCCCTTTCCGGCCGGGGGAGCGGCGATAGCCTGGCCGGCGTTGTTCACAGTCGACGCGGTCGGCGGGTTGACGACACTGGAGCTGTCCCCGTTTTCAAGCTGGTACAGCGGATGCCGGCTGGTGACGGGCGTGGTGATGTTCTCGGCCGGAGCCATTCCCGGCGTATCCGGGCCCGGAGGCGTCGGATAGACCGCCGTGGCCGGCATCTTCCACGGCTGCGCGAAGCTGGCAGGCAGGCCCTGCTGCTCCGCCACCTCGCCCAACTGCTGCACAGCGATGCCCTGCGCCACATCGCTCTGCTTCGCATTCTGGCTCAACTGCAGCGCCCGGATATAGGCAGCGATGGCCCAGCGATCGGCTGTCGGGATCTGCGCCGCGTAATCCGGCATGGCGCCGTATCCGTGGGAGATCACATAGAAATAGTGGCTCAGAGGCTCGGCCATCCGCTTGGCATCGTGGAAATTGCTCGCCGGCCGATAGCCGCGCTGAACGATCATGCCGGCGCCATTGCCGACGCGCGAGTGGCAGGGGCTGCAGTAGGTGTTGAACTGCTCCTGGCCGCGCTCCAGAACTGTCATCGTAGCCGGGAAGGGCAGCGCATCCAGTTCCTTTCCGTCTTGTAGGCCAGTGTGATAGAAGTCCCCGATATCGACCTGCCCGCGCGCGACGGTGTGCGTAACCTGCTCGCGAGCCGAGCGGTTATCGGGAAAGAAACTCGTACCACGCTGGGGCACAAACTTCGGCTCGTCCTGCATGTCCTGGCGGCAGCCGGCAACCAGCACAAGGGCGGCGGCCGCGCACAGCCCGAGGCTCTGCCGCATGCGGGTGCCCGACGTGCCGAGGCGATATGGATTGCTCGGGTTAATACTCCACCTCCACGATCGAAACCGGATGCATGCCTTCGAGAAACGCCCGTGACTCTGCTAGCGAGAACTTGGGATCGCGCGCCTCCAGGCACAGGAAGAACTTGTCCGACGAAGCTCCCGTGCGGAAGTTAGGCGCATTGAAGAGCGGATGATAGGGCGACGGCAGGCCGCACATGGCGAGCATTCCGAAGGCCGCCGTCAGCCCGGCCCACAGAATCGTCCACTCATACGCCGGAACCACAAACGCCGGCCAGGAGTAGTAGGGGCGGCCGGCGATGTTCAGCGGATAGGCCCAGACATTGATCCAGGTCTCCATGAGGAACATCGCCACGCAGCCCATCAACCCACCGACCAGGGTCAGCAGCGGGACAAAGTTGCGATGAAACCCGATCGCCTCGGCCGCCTCTTCGCAGGGATAGGGCGTGTAGCAGTCCAGGCGGCGCCAACCGTCTTTGTAGGAAGCGGCAGCGGCCGCCGTCAGCGACGTGGCGGAATCGAATTCGGCCAGCAGGCCGTAGACACCCTCAGGAAATGGCATCAGTCACCAGCCTCATGCGCGGCTTCCGGCAGATGCTTCACCTTGGACTGAGGCAGCAGAACACGCAGCTCAGACATGGGAATCATGGGCAGGAAGCGAATGAACAGGAAGAAGAGAAATGTGAAGAGTCCCAGCGTGCCGATGAAGGTGCCGTAGTCCCAGCGGGTGGCCCTGTAGGTGCCCCAGGAGGACGGCAGGAAGTCACGGTAGAGGCTGGTCACGACGATGACGAAGCGCTCGAACCACATGCCGGTGTTCACGATGAGCGACATGAGGAACATGAGCCCAATGTTTGTGCGCACATAACGCGACCAGAGAAACTGCGGCAGTGCGATGTTGCAGGTAATCAGCACCCAGTAACTCCAGCCCATGGGACCGAAGAGCCGGTTCCAGAATGCGAAGTACTCCCAGTGGCTGGCTGAATACCAGCTCATGAAGAGTTCCATCGCGTAGCCGTAAGCCACGATCAGCCCGGTCGTGAGCATCACCTTGCCCATGTTGTCGATGTGCCGGATGGTGATCAGGTCTTCCAGGTGGTAAAACTTCCGGATCGGAATCGCCAGTGTGATCACCATGGCGAATCCGGAGTACACGGCACCGGCGACGAAGTAGGGCGGAAAAATCGTCGTATGCCAACCCGGGATGATGGCCACCGCGAAATCGAAGCTGATGACCGTATGTACCGAGAGCACCAGCGGCGTGGCGAGGCCGGCCAGCAGCAGCGAGGCCGTCTCATACCGCATCCAGTGCCGGACGGAGCCACGCCAGCCCAACGACAGCAAACCATAGAAGTACTGCGCCACAGGCGTCTTCGCACGATCGCGCAGAGTCCCGAGATCGGGAATCATGCCGATGTACCAGAAGACAACCGAGATGGTGGCGTACGTCGAAACCGCGAAGACGTCCCACAGCAGCGGCGACCGGAACTGCGGCCACACACTCATGGAATTCGGATAGGGAAAGAGCCAGTATCCCAGCCACGGACGGCCCACGTGGATCAGCGGGAACATGCCGGCGCAGACCACAGCAAAGATGGTCATCGCCTCGGCGAAGCGGTTGATCGAGTTGCGCCAGGTCTGCTTGAACAGCAACAGGATGGCGGAGATCAGCGTCCCCGCGTGGCCGATACCGATCCACCACACGAAGTTGACGATGGCGAATCCCCAGCCTACCGGGATGTCCAAACCCCAGATTCCCACGCCCTTCAGGAAGAGCCAGGTGAGGCAGGTCAGCAGCAGCATGACGATACCGCCGGCTACCAAAAGCCCGAGGAACCAGCCGACCGGGGTATGCGGGGTCAGTACGATCCGCGAAATCTTCTCCGTGACCGATTTGAAAGAGTGACCCGGTGCAATGACCATCACCTCGCCGGTGATCGGATCCAGCATCGGGTCGTTTGTCGATAGATCTCTGGTCGCCATGTCTTCTGTATCTCGCTAGCTGTGCTCGGGCGCGTGCTCCGCCGGCGCGCCAGCCAATGCCTGGTTCGGGTTAAAGACCTCTGCGATGTAGGTGGTCCGTGGACGCGTGTTCAGATCGGCGATCACGCCGTAATTCCGGGGCTGATTCTTGATCTTGAACACGCGGCTGTTCTTGTCGTTGATGTTGCCGAACGTGATTGCGTTCGTCGGGCAGGCCTGCTGGCACGCGGTGACGATCTCGCCGTCGCGAATCTCGCGGTTTTCCTTGTCTGCCTCGATCTTCGCGGCCGCAATGCGCTGCACGCAGTAGGTGCACTTCTCCATCACCCCGCGGCTGCGTACGGTCACATCCGGGTTGCGCATCAGCTTCAGGCTCTCCGTCTCATAGTCGGAGAAGAGCAGGAAGTTGAAGCGGCGCACCTTGTATGGGCAGTTGTTCGAGCAGTAGCGGGTGCCGACGCAACGGTTGTAGACCATCACGTTCAGGCCTTCCGGCGAGTGCACAGTAGCGGCCACCGGGCAGACCTGTTCGCACGGGGCGTTCTCGCAGTGCTGGCACATCATGGGCTGGAAGTGGGCCCGCGGCGATTGCAGGTCGCCCTCGAAGTAGGTATCGATGCGCAGCCACTGCATGTCGCGACCGGTCTTCACCTGGTGCTTGCCCACGACAGGAATGTTGTTCTCTGCATAACAACTAATGACGCAGGCATTGCACCCCACGCAGGAGTTCTGATCGACCACTAGTCCCCAGGCATTCTTGGGGTAGGGGAAGTTCGAGAACAGACTGGTGTCGGGGGCCGGATCTTCCGGGAAGACACCCTTCTCATGCGCGAAGTCCGGCTCCTTGCGGAACTCTTCCAGCGTCGCCGAGCGCACGATGCCGCGGGTGATCGCTTCATCGCCTTCGAGCGAATGCGCGCGCACATCGCCGCTTACCGCTGAGCCGGCTAGCGCGCGGGGTCCGCGCTCATCGTTGTAGTGGCTCTTGGTCACCGCGATGCCCCAGACATCGCCCGTCTTCCTGAAGGTCGCTCCCTGCGCGAAGAGCGGAGCATCGGAGGTGCGCAGGGCGTAGGCATTGAAGCCCATTCCCGAACCGACGCGCCCGGCGTGCTGGCGGCCATAGCCCAGGTGGAGCGTGAAAGCATTGTCCGGATGACCGGGCACCGCGATCACCGGCGCGAGAACCTTGCGGCCGTTGAGCGTGATCTCAAGGACGTCGTTCTCTTCCAGACCCAGCTTCACCTTGGTGGGACCGCTCATGATCGCGGCGTTGTCCCAGCAGTTGTTCACGATGGGCTTGGGCAGCTCCTGCAGCCAGCCGTTGTTCGCATAGCGGCCGTCATAGATCGACGGATCGGCGCGGAAGACAACCTCAATCGAATCCTCGGAAGGCGCGGGCTGAGGCATGCGCGCCACAGCGCCGGCCGAGAGCGCTTTTGCCGGGAAGGCTGTGCCGGCCAGGAAGCCATCGTGCAGCACCTTGCGCCATGCCGAATCGAAGTCACCCTTGCCGGCGAGCTGCGGCCCCCATTTGTCCCGCACCACGTCGTAGCTGGAACGTGCCGGATCGTCGAGCAACGTCTGCATGACGTCGTGTGCCGACTTGCCGCCATACAGCGGATCGATCATCGGCTGGATGACGGAAAGAGTGCCGTCATATGCCCGTGCATCCGACCATGACTCCAGATAATGGGCGCTGTTGATGTGCCAGGTGGCGATCTGCGCGGTCTCGTCGACATGGCTGCCCAGCACGGCGCTCTTCGGCACCTTGTCAAGCGCTTCGGCAAACTTGAGATCGACCGGCGAGGTGTACACCGGGTTGCTTTCGAGCATCAGCAGCCACTGCACCTTGCCGGCATTCATGTCGGCAACCAGCGACTTCAGGTCGTCACTCTGGATCGAAGGCAGCGGCTGTACTGTCTCGGTGTAGATCACCGTCTTGCCCACGTTGCCGAGCGCCTGGTTGATGGCGATGGCGGTCAGGTGCACCTCGGGAGATTGCTGCTCGCCGGGTATGACCACGCACTTGCTGGCGTTCGCCTTGAGATCGGCGATGATAGCAGCGAGGAACTCGCGCTGCTCGTCGGTCATTCCGCTGGTGCCAGCGATTGCGCCTATGCCGGGTGGCAGGCCCGCACCGAGTGCTGTCGCCAGCGTGCGTGCGAACGATCCAACTTGGCTCGCCTTCACCTTCAGCCGGTGATCGGCCTTGAAGCCGGTCGTGGTCGGCATGCTCTCGACCGCATACAGCCGGTTCATCTCAACCGACGGATCCATCAGCTTGCGGCGGTTGGCATATTCCCGTGAAAGCTTGACGAAGCCGGGATGCGTGATGCCGGAGAGGAAGTCCGCATCGAGCGACAGGATCACATCCGCCTGGTCCAGCATGTACTGCGCATCGTAAAAGTCGCCAAAGGCCGCTTTGGAGGCGCGGCGCGCGGAGTCACGATTGACCGGGTCGTACTGGATCAGCTTCGCCTGCGGCAGCTTCTTCTGCGCGTCCTGCCACTGCGCGGCGAGAGTAGGCGAGGTGATCGTCGAGCTCAGGATGTACAGACCCTGTCCACCCGGCATGTTTGCCACATCGTGAACCAGCGCCGACTGGAAGTTTCCGAACGAAGTCGTTTCCAGCCGGTAGAGCACGTGCTGGGAGCGATCGGGATCGTAGAGCCCCAGCAGCGAACCCTGGCTTAGCGGATCGGAGCCGCCCATGCTCATCGGGTGCTCAGGATTGCCGTCTACTTTGATCGGCCGGTAGGCGTCGCTCTTGATCAGCAGAGGAATCGCGCCAGTCGAAAACGGGAAGGCGGTCGCGAAGTAATTCGGCCTGCCGAGGATCAGATCCTCCGGCGCCTTGACGTAGGGATAGATTGGCTCGTCGGGCTGCTTGGTACAGCCGGCCAGACCGGCCATCGCCATGGAGGCGCCCATCAGCTTCATGAAGCCGCGGCGCGAGACCGGGTCAACCCACTCCCCGGCATGCGCGGGAAACTCCTGCTCCATGCGGCGGTCGAAGCCGGGCTGCGTCGCCACCTTGTCCAGTCCCTGCCAGCCGGTGCTGCCATCCAGCTCCGCGCGCGCAGCTTCCAGCGTCATGCCCTGCTTTGCTTCGGCCTGCATCGATTCGAGCACTGTCAGCCCTGCGTCCTTCGCCACCATTCCGTCCTGTGTGTTCATCGTTTCGGCTTCGCTCTCAGTTCCCATCGTCATCGCCGCCCGCGGTAATTCGCCCTAGCGGTGGCAGGTCTCGCACGAGCTCAGCTCATGCGGATCGCGAATGTGGTATTGCTTCACGAGGAATAGCCCCAGCGCCTCCTGGTCGGTGAACTTGGTGTAGCTCACGTTGTCCGCGCCAGTCGGTCCTCGAGCGCCGTTCGGATGCGCTGCCACATCCAGCATGTGAGTCTCCGGTCGATCGGTTGGCGGCAGCATGTCGAGGGAGGCGGTGCGCGCCCCTACCTGCTCCGGATTCACGGTAGTGCAGCTCACCGTCTCCGCCGTCGGCGTCCCGGTCTTGTCGCCGCCGGTCCCGCACCATACCGGCTTGTCCTGCGAAGGACCCGCCCAGGCCATGTTGTAGACCTCGCCCGCCGGCCTCAGGTTCTTCGCGGGATTGCGGTGACAGTTCAGGCACCACTCCATCTGCAGCGAGTTCTCCTGGTACATGATCGGCATCAGGTCGACGCGGCCGTGACAGGACGAACAGCCGATGCCCTTGTTCACGTGGATCGAGTGGTTGAAGTAGACGTAATCCGGCAGATCATGCACCCGGATCCAACGAATCGATTCGCCCGTCGCCCAGCTCTGACGGACCGGCTCCAGCAGTTGGGCATTGGTCCAGATCTGCGCGTGGCAGTTCATGCAGGTCTTGGTCGGCGGGATGCCTGCATAGCTCGACCGCTCCACCGAGACATGGCAGTACTGACACTGAACGCCAAGACCCTGGACGTGGTGCTTGTGGCTGAAGGGTACTGGTTGATCCGCTCGCTGCCCCTGCCGGGTTACCCACGGGGAGCGTTGCAACTGGTCCAGCGTTACTCCCAACGCAATCACAATCAGTCCCGTCAGGATCAGGCTCATACGCGCCAGCGCGTTTGAGCTACGGTCAAAAATCTGCGGCATCGATCCGTTCCTGTTTCCCTTACGTCAAAGAAAGGAGGTTAGAGGTCACTGCAATCAACTATTTGCGACCGCGCTAGTCGTATATCGAAAAAGAACATTGAGGGGCAACTCAGGAATATATCAGCATTTCTTGTCTCGACCATAATGGGCACCAGCTGTCGTTTGTGATCTTGCGAACGTCGCGATAGGTTCGCGTCGCATAAAACGTGATTTGTCTACGATTGAACCTCGATTGATCCTTGGATTGATCCTCGGGATTATCTTCTGTGATTCCACCTTGCTCACAGCCGGTTCTACCGCGCTCGTTGTGGGGGAGAGGGAACCCTTCGCTACTCTCCAACCTCATTGGATATTTTTCGCTGCCCTCAGGTGACAAGAAAATTCTCGCTGTCGTCTGTTCCCGTTTGCCTATCGTTGTCTCCGATACACTCAAACGTCATGAACGATGGCCGCCGCACTGTTCGCTACGACCCTGAAGAAGCACTTGCCGCGCTCGCTGAGGCAGATGCGAAGCTCGGCGAGCTGATCCGCCGCGTCGGACCGTTCACCATGCGGCTGAAGAGCCAGCATTCGCCCTTCGAGGCGCTGGTGGAATCGATCATCTACCAGCAGATTCACGGCAAGGCCGCCTTCGCCATTCTGAGCCGGCTGCTGCACGCCTTCGGCGATATCCATCCCCAGCCGGACCATCTGCTGGCCGCGCCGGAGGAGATGCTGCGCGCCTGCGGGCTCTCCGCAAACAAGATGAAGGCGCTGCGCGACCTTGCCGCGAAGACGCTCGACGGCACCGTACCCACGCTGTCTCACATTCGCCGCATGTCCGATGCGGAGATCGTGGAGCGGCTCACGCAGGTACGCGGCGTGGGGCAGTGGACGGTCGAGATGCTGCTCATCTTCCGTCTCGGTCGGCCAGATATTTTTCCGGTCAGCGACTACGGCGTGCGCAAGGGCTTTCTGCTGACCTTCGGGCGCCCACCGAAAGCGAAGCCCATCACCCCGGCGGTATTGCCCAAGCCGGATGTGATGCTGCGCCGCGCGAAGAAATGGCAGCCCTGGCGCTCGGTCGCAAGCTGGTATCTATGGCGTGCTTGTGACCTCGCCGGCAGCGCTTCTCCGCCGCCGGAGTAGCATCCGCTCCGGCGTAAGCTGGAGACATGGCAAAGCAATTCGCCAGCATGACGCCGGCGCACCTTGAGTTCATTGCGCGGCAGCAGATCTTCTTCACCGCATCGGCAACGGCAACCAGCCGTGTGAATATCTCGCCGCGGCCCATCGACGCGCTCCGCGTTCTGGACGAGCGCACCGTTGCCTATCTCGACCTGACCGGCAGCGGCAGCGAGACGGCTGCGCACCTCCTTGCCGATGGCCGCATCACGCTGATGTTCTGCGCCTTCGACGAGCCGCCCTCCATCCTGCGGCTGTACGGCCGCGGCACGAGTCTGCCGCGAAATGCTCTCGACTACACGGTGCTGCTCGCTTCGGTCTTCGAAAGCCAGGAACCGCCGGGCGCGCGGCAGATCGTCCGCATCGACATCGATCTGGTGCAGACCTCATGCGGCTACGGTGTGCCCCTGTTCGAGTACGTCGGTGAACGCGCCACCCTGCGCCGCTGGGCGGAGCAGAAGAGCGAAGCCGGACTTGCAGAGTACCGCCGGCAGAAAAACATAAGCAGCCTCGATGGACTACCCACCGGCCTTGCCGAAGAGGAGACCTCCTCAGTGTCTGAATCACTCTCTGCGAATCGCTGAGGCCACCGAACTTTCGCACCATATGCGGAGATCACAGCCGGACAGCTAGACTAGTTTCAGCATGCCCGTCTCTCCCGCCCATCGTTTTGTCTGCGTTCACGGACACTTCTATCAGCCCCCGCGCGAGAACCCCTGGCTCGAAACGGTCGAAACGCAGGACTCCGCCGCGCCGTATCACGACTGGAATGAGCGCATCACCGCTGAGTGCTATGCGCCGAACGGCGCCGCGCGCATCGTTGACAGCAAAAACCGCATCCTGCGCATTACCAACAACTACGCGCGGATGAGCTTCAACGTCGGGCCGACGCTGCTCTCCTGGATGGAAGAGAAAGCGCCGCGGACCTACGCCATGATCCGTGACGCGGACCGGATGAGCCAGAGACAATTCGGCGGCCACGGCTCGGCCATGGCGCAGGTCTACAACCACATGATCCTGCCGCTGGCCTCGACCCGCGACCGCGAAACGCAGATTGTGTGGGGCATCGCCGACTTTGAACACCGCTACGGCCGCAAGCCCGAAGGCATGTGGCTGGCGGAGACAGCGGTCGATCTGGAATCGCTCGACCTTCTGGCACGCCATGGCATCCGCTTCACCATCCTGGCGCCCCACCAGTGCGCACGCGTGCGGCCTCTGGACGCCGCCGGCGCTGCCGCCGCGCCCATACCTATCAACGAAGCCGGCACGGCAAAAACCGAAGCCGGCACGGCAAAAACCGCGGCCACCGATGCTGGCTGGAAGGAAACGCCGGAGGCCAGCGTGGACACAACGCAGCCTTACCTCGTCCGGACCAGCCCCGGCCAGTCCATTGCTGTTTTCTTCTACAACGGCCCGGTTTCGCGAGCGATTGCCTTCGACGGCCTGCTCAACAGTGGCGAAGCCTTCGCGGAAAGACTAATGAGCGGGTTCCATGCGGGCGATACCTCCCAATTGGCGCATGTGGCAACCGACGGCGAGAGCTATGGACATCACCATCGCCACGGCGAGATGGCACTGGCCTATGCCCTGCAGTTGATCGAGGAAGGCGATGCGAAGCTGACCAACTACGGACAGTTCCTCGCCAACTTTCCGCCGACGCAGGAGGCCCAAATCGTCGAGAACAGTTCGTGGAGCTGCTTCCACGGCGTGGAGCGCTGGCGCTCCGATTGCGGCTGCAACGGCGGCAAAGCAGGCTGGAACCAGAAGTGGCGTGCCCCCCTGCGCCAGGCGCTGGATTGGCTGCGCGATTGTCTCGGGCCGCTGGTACGTGATGCGAGTTCCGAACTTCTGACCAACGCCGACGCGGCGCGGAACGACTACATCTCGGTGATCCTCGACCGCTCACAAGCCTCCGTCGATGCCTTCTTCGCCCGCCACAGCATCCGCACGCTCGCCGCGGAGGAGCGCGTTCGTGCCCTGCAACTGATGGAGCTGGAACGCAACGCGCAGCTGATGTACACCAGTTGCGGCTGGTTCTTCGACGACATCTCCGGCATCGAGACGGTGCAGATCATCACCTACGCCGCGCGCGTGCTGGAACTAGCCGCGATGCTCTTCCCAGAGACCCGCGGAGTGTTGGAAAAGAGCTTTACCGACCGGTTGGCTGAGGCGAAGAGCAACGATCCACAGTGGCGCGACGGACGCTATATCTACGACGAAGCGATCCGTCCCATGGTGGTCGACCTGGAGCAGGTGGTTGCGCACTACGCCATCAGTTGCGTCTTCCCCCGTGCGGGTGAGACCTCCCTCATGGATCGCGACCGCCTCTTCTGCTACACCATCGAGCATCTCTGGGAAACCACGCTGCCCTATGGGCTCGGTCAGTTGCGGCTGGGGCGCGTGCGCATCTGTTCCGTGCTGACCGAGGAGTGCGAGGAGGCCGCCTATGGCCTGATCCATTTCGGCGATCAGAATGTCTCCGCTGCGGTGAAGCGCATGGAAACGGGCGAACAGGAGGCGCTGAGTCTGCTGGCAAAGGAAATCGAAGATGCTGTGGATGCAAGCAATCTCACCGAGGTCGTTCGGCTGATGGACGATCATTTCGGGGAGAGCCGCTTCTCCCTCACCTCTCTCTTTGCCGACGAGCAGCGCCGCATCGTGAAGAGCATCCTCGACCCGGCCATGCAGTCGTTGGAGACAGTCCTTACCGATCTCTACTCCAGCCACGCCTCGCTTCTGCACTTCCTCGCCCGCAGCGGTCTGCCCCGTCCCGCGGCCCTCAAGGTGGCCGCCCAGTTCGCCATCCATGCGCAGTTGCGCCGCGCGTTGGAGGCCGATCCAATCGACGTGGCAGCGATAGAACGGCTGCTGGCCCAGGCACGCGAGGACGCCGTCGTCGTAGACCATCCCACCCTGGGATACCTGGCCGACGAGCGCATGCATGCTGCCATGGAGCGGCTGCAGCAGAACCCCTCCGATCCGGATGCGGTGCGCCACGCGCTGGATCTGGCCACCGCTCTTCGGGCGCTTCCGTTCACGCTGGACCTGTGGCAGGCGCAGAACATCTGGTACGGGCTGTCTCCGCGGATCGTCGGCGAGGGCAAGGCCCTGCGGGACGACTTTCTCGCCCTGGGCGCCGCGTTGAATATCCGGGTGGACCGCGTCGACCGCACGCCGAAGCTGGTTAAGTAAAGCAATTTTTCCTTCAGAGCGAGCCGGCCCGGCGCATCCTACGAAGCAGATGCTGGGATAAGGCCACGCCGGCGGTACCTGACCAGCTCAGCAGCAGCCATGAGGTGCTCCGCCGGAATCGGGACTTCGGAGGTGTACCCAGATGTCCTTTGTAGTCATAGCAGTTTCGTTACTGACGGCTTGGTCTTTCCGAACAGTTTTTGGCTGGAATCGGTTGTGCGGTGCGATGATCTGCCTATGAAGCTCCTTCGGCTCCTGACGCCCGCTGCTTTGCTGACGCTGCTTGCAGCGTGGGTGTCCGTCTGTCCCGCGCAGAGTATGAGTTCAAGCGAGCTGCGCAATATGACCGCCGCGGACTTTCAGCGTCATATTGACGAGGAAGGCGCACAGCAGTTTGTGGCGCGCCTCATGAAAGACATCGATCCCCATAGCCCGGAAGAGCCGAATTACGACATCGTGCTGGAACATGTTGCCGAAGGCAGCAATGGCTGGCTTCAGGCAGCAGCCAAGATCGCTCCGTATACGGACGCGACCTTCAGCCAGGGCATCCGGGTCGCCATCGCAGATGCGCTGGTGATCAACCCGACGGGCGTCCTGAAGATGATCGGCACCGAAGAGCACTTCGATGAGGCATGCGGCTACCCGTTTGTGCGCCAGACGGAGACATATATGCTGCAGCACCGGCGTCAGGCGCTGGCCGCGTTGACGCGCGTGCACCAGCCCGCGCTCGAAACAAAGAAGGAAAAGTGCCGCGAGCGATTGATGGACGTGCCGACCACGACGGCGAGCGGTACGGCCGGTCCTTCCACCGAAGCCCGCAACTAACTATCGATATCTCTAACTGCGCCAGTGCAGCGTGACCGGACCATCCATGGGATGGCTGTTCTCCCCGTTTAGCCGCGCCTGCTTCAACGCGAAATACCACTTCGCCGGTTTATCCGCGTCATCGATCAGCATCAGTGTCGGGTTGTGCTGCAGCCCCTGCGCCTGCTCGATCATGGTCTGCTGGTCCTGCCGCACAAAGCGCGCGCCAAAGAAGCGCGCATTGGCTGTGACAAATGGCACGTGATAGAAGACGTTCCACGCTGCCATGACATCGATGCGGCAGGTCGACGGCGTAACCGGCGTAACCGTAGTAAGACTCGAAAACCACTTCTGGCCGCAGCGAATCGTCTCCCAGCGCCGGTTGGGCAGGACGAAGTCGATCGTCGTGGTGATCGGCTCGCCATAGACGCCAAGAAGTTTGTAAGGCGCGCTGTTGCCGGAAGGCGCATGCGCGGACATGCGAAAGCCCTGCGGGATGGGCTCGAAATTTTTGTGCTTCTCGTGGATGCTGGCACGCGAGCGCCACCACCATGCCTGGTGGACGAACGGGCCGTGCGCGGGGTCCATCAGCCCGATGATGCCGTGGTCGACATTGCACGGCAGATCGGCGGAGAGATGGGCGGAGCGGCAGCGTTCACTGAAGCGCGGCAACAAAGGCGGTTCGGGCAGATCTTCAGCGCGCAGACGGCCGCGGCCGGCATCAGGAATGTAGACCCAGGCGTAGCCGTCACGCTCCACACACGGATAGGAGGTTGCGTAGATGCGCGTCGGGTCGAGCGTGTCTTCGCGGGTGAGCGACGGAATCTCCCGGCACTGGCCGGAACCCGCCTCGAAGGCCCAGCCGTGGTATTTGCAGGTCACCGTGGCGCCGTCGAACCAGCCGCAGGAGAGCGGAATGCCGCGATGCGGGCAGCTGTCGCGCATGGCGAAGATGGTGCCGTCGCTGCGCCGTCCCAGAACCAGCGGAACGCCGAGCAGCATCGCGGTGGTCAGGCGCTTGCCGCGCAGGCGCTCGCTGCGCAGCGCCGGATACCAATCGTCGTAAATGAGTGTGGCCGCCGGTGCTGCCGGGCCAGACGCGATCTGGAACAGGTCCTTCGCCATGAACTAAAGCATTTTCACTGTAAGTGTGTAGAGCCAAGTTTCGCGAAGTGTGGCTTTTCTTAACGGAAAAGCCACGTGCATGATTGCGCTCTGGTCTAGACCTACAGTGAAAATGCTCTCCCGTCTACTGTAGTGCATCCTGCACAAGCCAGGATGCTCACAACTCAGGATGCGACAATCGCTGTCGATGCAGGAGCCCCATACGACGCAGCTGAAAGAGAGAGGTTTCGCGCCGCGCAGCCTGTTATTCATCCTGATCGCACTCTGGATTCTGCTCTATGGCAGCTTCACGCTGCTGCGCCCGCCGCTGCTGGACGATGCCGACTCCGTGCACGCCGAAGTAGCGCGCGAGATGGTGGCGCGTCACGACTGGATCACTCTCTACGCGAATGGCATCCGCTACCTGGAAAAGGCGCCGCTGCTCTACTGGAGCATGGCAGCAAGCTTCCGCTGCTTCGGTGCGCACACCTGGTCGGCACGATTGCCGCTCGCGCTCTACACGCTGGCGCTGCTGCTCGTGGTCTTTGCGCTCGGGCGGCGCTGCTTTCGCGACGCCCACGCGGCGGCGAATCCAGCGGCGCTGGCGGGCTTCTACTCCTCGCTCGTCCTGATGACCAGCTTCGGGCTGTTCATCTTCACCCGCATTCTGATTCCCGATGCGATGGTGTGCCTGTGGCTCGCGCTGGCGGTGCTCTGCTTCTGGCGTTCGCTCGCGCAGCCTACGCGCGCGAACGCTGCTGCATTCGCCACCGCGTGCGCGCTCGGCGTGTTGACCAAGGGACTGATTGGCCTGGTCTTTCCGCTGCTGATCGTCACGCTGTATCTGGCGATGACGCGGAACCTTGCGCATCTGCGGCGCTGGCATCCCCTGCTTGGTGCATTCATCTTTTTTGCGATTGCTGCGCCGTGGCATGTGGCGGCGGGGATGGCAAATCCGACTGAGGGGCATCCCGGCGCGCTGCCCATACCGGGCAACGTGCACGGCTGGTACTGGTTCTACTTCGTCAACGAGCACCTGCGGCGGTATCTCAACCGACGCGTCCCGCGCGACTACGACACCGTGCCGCTCGCACTCTTCTGGGGCCTGCTCGTAGTCTGGCTGCTGCCGTGGAGCATCTTCCTTGGGCAGGCGCTCTGCCGCGTCCCGCTGCGACGCTGGTGGCGCCATCGTCCCCTCAACGAGGGTGAGCGAGCGCGTTTGCTGCTCTTCTGCTGGGCGGCGGTCCCAATGGTGTTCTTCAGCTTCTCCACCCGGCAGGAATACTACGTGTTGCCCGCAATGCCCGCGCTCGCGCTGCTGCTCGGCGGCTGGCTCGCCCAGGACGCAGGCGGAACAGGACCGCCGCGTCTGAGGATCGCGTGGTTCCTCTTCGCCGCTGGCGCCTGTGGCGCTGCGGCGGCGCTGTTCTTCGCTCTGCACTCCGGATCTCCGCGCGGCGATTTGGCCGCGGCCCTCCGCAGCAATCCCAGAGACTACGCGCTGTCGTTCGGCCATTTCCTCGACCTGAGCACGCGCGCGATGGCCTTCTTCCGTTTCCCGCTGCTGCTGACGTCGGTCGCGTTGCTCGCCGGCACCGGCGGTCATCTGCTGCTGCGGCGCGCGGGGAAGAGGCCTGCCGCGATTGGCGCGTTGACCGGCGGCAGCGTGCTCTTCCTCATCGCAGCGCACATGGCGCTGGCCACCTTTTCGCCGGTGCTCTCTTCCGCCACGTTAGCGGACGCGATCCGTCCGCGGCTGCAGCCTGACGACATCATCGTGCTGAACGGCGAGTACGAAAGCGGCTCGACGCTGGGCTTCTATCTGCACCGGCAGGTGCGGATTCTCAACGGCCGCAGCTCGAACCTCTGGTACGGATCGTTCTTTTCCGACGCGTCCGAAATCTTCGACGACAACGCTTCCGCGGCCCGGCTGTGGAGCGGAGAGCGGCGGGTCTTCCTGCTGACCGATGCGGCGGCCCCTCCGCATCTGCCGGGGCCGGTCTTCACTATCGCCGCTTCGGGCGGAAAGGCTGTGCTTTCCAACCGGCCCTGAACGGTCGTCGCGATTACGCCGCTGCGACTTTCGGCTCGGGGGTTCCGGGCTGCGAGTTCCCACTGTGCCATCGCCTGTCTATGATTACGTCTCGATGTCAGGCTTGGGGCCTATGAGGTGATCCATGTCCCGTTTACAGACGACTCGCTCACAGACTGAAGTTCACGCCGAGCTTTGCCACGTGCTGGTGGAAAGTTTTGCCGTCAACGAACGGATGAATCAGATCGTGCTGGAACATCTCGATCCCGCTGCATGGCGCGCGCAACTGCCGGGGAGCAGCGGAAGGACGATTGCCGCGATCTTCGCGCACGTTCACAACATCCGCCGCAAATGGCTCCGGCTCTCCGCCCCGCACCTCAAGCTGCCTGCCCCGCTCAACCGTGCCGGTTGCACGCAGAAGCAGGCCAGCGCTGCTCTTACGCAAAGCGCCGCGCGCTGCTCGGAGATGCTCGCGGACGCTCTGTCGGGGCCGCAGCGCCGCGTCGAAACGTTCCTCCGCGACGGCTGGGCGAAACCGTGGCCCGCAGGTGCAGCCATGGTGGCCTACATGATGACGCACGAGGCCCATCATCGCGGCCAGGTGTGCATGCTGGCCCACCAGCTCGGATATCCGCTGCGCGGTAAGCCCGCCTATGGGATCTGGGGTTGGGAAAAACTGTGGAAGGAGTGCGGATTCACGCACCCGCGATAGAAACTGATTTTCTCAGGTGCAGATTGAGCCGCATTGATTTCCCGCTCAGGAGGCGGTTGACTTTGGCTCGATGCGCGTCAGTTTGCCGCGCTTCAGCAGGAAGCGTTCGCCGCGCCAGGTGACGGTGTCGCCGGCGAAGCTCCAGCCCCACAGAGCGAGCGCGATCAGGTCGCGGGGCAGTAACAGAAGAAGATCGCGCAGCACCTGCGCGTCGCCGAGGACGCCGACTCCCACAACCAGCGCGAGAGCCACGCGCACCAGCAGCGCGAGCACGAAAAGGGCGATGCTTTCGAGACTGAGACCGCTGGCGATGAGATTGCAAAAGGCCCAGGGCAGCCCAAAGGTGAAGATGAGGCCGGTGTACCCCCAGCGGCGCGAGTCGCGTGTGGAGCGGCACCAGCGAAGTTGATGTTCGAGAAATCCGGCGATGTCATACGGAGGCACCCAGGTCTCGACCACTTCGGAAGAGAGCTCGACGGCGTAGCCTCGGGCGGCGATGCGCGCGCCGAGCTCATAGTCGTCGGCAAGATAGTCGACCAGCGGGGCAAGGCCGCCGATGCGGTCCAGGGCTTCGCGCGAGACGGCGAGCGTGGAGCCGAGGCCGAAGTGAATGCCACCCTCGATGCGGCGCGCGGTGAGGACGCCGGGGAAGAAATCCGTGGAGATGCCGAGGGCTTCCATGCGCGAACCAAGTGTGGGGTCCTTGCGAGGCTTGCCGTGGGCGCGGCCACGATAGGGTGCGGTGACCATGCCGACGTCGCGGTCGCGCGCCGGCGATGGCGCGAAGCCGGCCATGACGCGCGAGAGATAGTGGGGCGAGACGACGATGTCGCTGTCGTTAATCAGGACGTAAGGGTGGCGCGCGTGCGGCAGCATCTGGACGAGGTTCGAGACCTTGCCATTGGCGCCGAGGACTTCCGGGCATTCGATGATGCGGATGGCGTGATCGGGAAATTCCTCCTGCAGCTCATGCACAGCGGCGACGGCGGGATCGTCAAGCGAGCTGACGCCGAAGAGGATCTCGAACTCGCCCGAGTATTCCTGGCGGCAGTGGCTGGCGAAAGCGGAGTACATCTCGTGATCCATGCCGCGAAGGGGCTTGAGGATGCTGACACCGGGAGTGTAGGGCGAGTGCGGAGGGCGGAGGCTGTGGACGAAAGCGCGCGCGCTCCACAGGGCGAGCAGATAGTAGCCGATGCCAGCCCAGGCGAGGACCGTGGTGATGCCGGCAACGATTTCAGCTGTGAGCGGATAGTTCAAATCACTTCCACCCGAGGATGGCCATCACAACTGTACTTATGAGCGAGAGCGCGGCCAGAATCATCTCGACGATCCCCATCTGCCGAATAAATCTTAGGAACTTCGGATTCATCGCACTTTTGAAGCCGAAGCGGACATTCACTCGGGCAAAGAATTCCGGGTAGCGAAAAAATAGAAATCCCAATCCACCTACCCAAACGACTGCGATGAGACTGAAGATGATTCTGAATTGAGAAGTCACGATGGGCGCCCACCGTCGTCGGCTATCTTCTCATGCGGGGGACGGGCCAATGGCGATCATGATGGCTGCGCCGGTGACCCGTGGGCAAACTGCAGGTTCTTCGCCTCGCTCGGAATGACTGCGTTTCGGCTGACTCGCTGAGTTGCTGACTCGCGGGGCCGCGCGCCGCTTGCTTTACTCGTAGCGGAGAGCTTCGATCGGATCGAGTGTCGCGGCCTTCCAGGCGGGATAGATGCCGAAGATCAGGCCGATGACACACGATACCGTGAACGCGGTGATGGCCCAGATAGCGGACATCTGTGCGGGCAGCATGGTGCCGAGGACCAGCTTGAGCACCAGCGTGAGCGCGGCGCCGATCAGCACGCCGATGACGCCGCCGAAGGCGCAGAGCGTCATCGCCTCCAGGGTGAACTGCAGCATGATGGTTCGCCGGGTTGCGCCGAGCGCCTTGCGGACGCCAATCTCGCGCGTTCGCTCGGTGACCGAGACCAGCATGATATTCATGACACCGACGCCACCGACCATGAGGCCGACGCTGGAGACGCCGACGAGAAAGACGAAGAGGCCGCCTGTAAGCGAGTTCCAGAGCTGGAGCAGGCCGTCCGAGGTGAAGATGGCGAAGTTGTCCGGCTGGTCGGAGTGGACCTTGCGCCGGCGCCGCAGCATCTCGCGGATCTCGTCTTCGACCGCCACTTTGTTCTTCGCATCGTCGTACTTCACGCTGATCCAGTAGTCGAGAATCTCCGGATGGAGCTTGCGGAAAGTGAAGAGCGGGAAGTGGGCGGAGTTGTCGTTGGGATTCGTGCCGCCGCCGAAGACCTGCTTCTGCTTGGCGAGCACGCCAACAATGGTGAAGACATCGCCTTCGATCTCCACTTCTTTGCCGATGGCCGACTCCTGGCCGAAGAGTTCTTGGGCGGCGTCGTGGCCCAGGACGACGACGTTGGCACGGCGCTCCTCTTCTTGATCGGTGAAGAAGCGTCCCTCTGTGAGGTCTAGGTCATAGACCATCGGCTGCTGCTCGGAGTCGCCTTGGAGGATGGTGTTCTGGACCTTGCGCCCTTTGTACTTGAGCGAGAAGCTGCCGAGGCGGCCGGTGGGAGAGCGGTACTGCTGTGATGGATCGACCGCGAGCACGTGTGGCAGTTCGCGCAGGGCGATTGCGTCTTCGTAGGTGAGCTGCCTGCGGGCCAGCATCTCCTGCGTGGGGCGGTTGCCGAAGACAGGGAAGCGGAAGACCCAATAGACATTGGTGCCGAGAGATTTGATGAGGTCATTGACGTTGTAGGTCAGCCCGTTGATGACCGAAGAGATGAGGATGACGGTGGTGACACCGATCATGATGCCGAGCATGGTAAGGCCGGAGCGCAGCTTGTTCGAGCGCAGCGTATCCGCCGCCATCCTCACCGCTTCTCTTCCGTCGCTCCACCGCATCGGCTACTCCTGAAGAATCCCGGCTACAGCTCAGATCGCAAGGCGACGATAGGGTCCAGCTTGGACGCCTTTCTCGCAGGGTACACGCCAAAGAAGATGCCCACCGATGTTGCTACGCTGAGGCTCAGTATCACAGACCAGAGCTTGATATCCGAGGGGAAGCCGACGATAAGAGTGATCAGCTTCGCCATGAAGATGCCGGCCAGGACACCGCCGATGCCGCCGATGAACGCCATGGTCGCGGACTCGATGAGGAACTGCGACATGACATCCCCGCGGCGTGCGCCCAGCGCCTTGCGCACGCCGATCTCACGCGTACGCTCGGTCACCGAGACCAGCATGATGTTCATGATGACGATGCCGCCGATGACCAGCGAGATGGCGGCGAGGGAGACGAAGACGGCAAAGAAGCTGGAGCTGATGCTCTGCCAGATGCCGACAAAGGTCTGATTGGTGTCCAACGAGAAGCTGTCCTCCGCGCCCGGCGCGTCATGCCGGAGCGAGCGAAGGATCACGCGCACCTCGTCGGACGCCACTTCGAGTGGATCGCCTACGCCGTTGGCGCGCGCATACAAGGTGAGGCTGCGATTGGAGCCGTGAGTATCGAGGAAGGTGGTGAGCGGGACGGCGACCCAGTTGTCCTGGCTCTGCCCGAGGGTCTTGCCTTTGCGCTCGCCCACCCCGATGACGGTGTAGTGTTCGCCGTCGACCCGGATCTCCTTGCCCAGCGGGTCCTCGCCGCCCATCTGATTGTCGACAATGTCCGGACCGATGAGGGCTACGTGCATGCGGCGGGACTCTTCGCCGGGGGTGAAGGCGCGTCCCCGATCGATGTTGACGTCGTAAATGGCAGGCATGGCCCAGGTCCAGCCGCGGATGTCGATGTCAGTAGCGGAGTGGGTGCCGTAGACGACCGAACCGGTAGAGTCGGCCATAGCGCCGGTGCTGGAGCAGGCGGCGCAGCGCTCCGCAATGGCTTCATAGGCCTCGTACTTCAGATCCCGGCGCTTCTGATACTTCATGTACTCCGCGTCGCTGAAGATGACAGCCGGCTGCTTGGAAGCGGTGAAGACATCTGCGCCGTAGCCATAGACCTTGGTGGCGACGAACTTGTTGGCGCCCGCGACCAGGGTGATGACCATAATGACCGAGGCCACACCGATGACCACACCGATGAGGGTGAGGACAGAGCGCAGCTTGTTCGCCCAGAGCGACTGCAGCGCGATGCGGATGGCTTCTCGGAATGCCATAGGTTGTCCTCGAGCCAAAGCACAGATACTTTGAGGTGGCGAGATCGGTTCTGTGCAGCCGTTCCTCGATCGAACGGCTGCGTGGAAAGTGATTCGATACCTTTACACCATCTGTGCTTTGGCTATGAAGGGTAGAAACGAGTTTATCAGTGGAATAGTTCCGGCCGGAGGCGGATTTGGGGCAACGTTGCCGCCGGCTTGTCCGCTCCAACGGAGAGATGGGACGAGTGGCGCATCCGGACTGAAAAGCTGGTTTGACAAGCCGGATCAACGGCTCCCCACACATTTCCTGAGATTTCCTCGCGGTTCGCCTGGACATTTCCCGATCGGCGCTACGGCACGCAGCGCGGACAACCCGTCTCTTCACCGCGAAAGGAGCAGTTCCCATGGCCTCGAATCATGGCGTTGTTTACCTTGGCCCGAACAAGGTGGAAGTGCAGAGCATCGACTACCCGAAGATGCAGAATCCCCAGGGCAAGCCCATTGAGCATGGAGCGATCCTCCGCATCGTTTCGACCAACATCTGCGGCTCCGACCAGCACATGGTGCGCGGGCGTACCACCGCGCCGAAGGGCATCGTGCTGGGACATGAGATCACCGGCGAGATCATCGAGAAGGGTAAGGATGTCGAATTTCTCGATATCGGCGACCTGGTTTCGGTTCCCTTCAACGTGGCATGCGGCCGATGCCGCGCCTGCCGCGAGCGCAACACCGGCGTGTGCCTGAATGTGAATCCGCAGCAACCCGGCGGCGCTTATGGCTATGTGGATATGGGTGGCTGGGTGGGCGGCCAGGCGGAATACGTGCTGGTGCCCTATGCCGACTTCAACCTGCTGAAGTTTCCCGACAAGGCGCGGGCGATGGAGAAGATCACCGATCTGACCATGCTGTCGGACATCCTGCCGACCGGCTTCCACGGGGCTGTGACAGCAGGCGTGGGTGTGGGATCGACAGTCTATATCGCAGGCGCAGGGCCGGTTGGGCTGGCGGCAGCAGCGAGCGCGCAGATTCTAGGCGCCGCCGTGATCATCATCGGCGACCGCATCCCGGAGCGGCTGGCCCATGCCAAGAAGGTCGGCTTTGAAACAGTCGATATCTCCAAGCACGACAAGGTGGGCGAGCAGATCGCGGAGATACTCGGCGAGCCAGTGGTGGATGCAGCGGTGGACGCCGTGGGCTTTGAGGCGAGCGGGCATGGCGCCAAAGGCGAGGCGGCACCGGCAGCAGTGCTGAATGACCTGATGGAGATCACCTTTGTCGCGGGCGGCTTGGGGATTCCCGGTCTATACGTGGTCGAAGATCCGGGCGGCGTGAACGAGGACGCGAAAAAAGGCATGCTGAAGCTGCGCATCGGCAAGGGCTGGTCGAAGTCGCTGCACTTCCACACCGGCCAGGCGCCCGTGCTGCAATACAACCGGCAGTTGATGCAGGCGATTCTGCACGACCGGATTCCGGTTGCCAAGATCGTGAACGCGACAGTGATCCCGCTGGATAAGGCGCCGCAGGGATATCAGGACTTCGACAAGGGCGCGGCAAAGAAGTTTGTGCTGAACCCGAATGGATTGATCGGGAAAGCGGCTTGAGCTTGCTGCCCAGAGAAGACTGCTCAGAGAAGACTGATTGAGGTGCGGTGCGGAGTTTCGCGGTATCCCATGTCCCGCGGTATCCCATGTCCAACCAGGGACACGGGATACCCGGGCGGCGGTGATGCCTGGACAGTAATGTCTGGATGAGATCCGGCCCAATCCGCGCGACAGACCGCTCAGCGACGCGGCGAAGCCACATCCTCGGTAGACAACCACCAGTGCCGCCCGGCAAGCCAACAGCCCTCTCCGGGTTTGCTATCGCGATGCAGCGACTTTACCTTGTTCCAGTGATGGTTGCGGAATGCTTGCGCCAGCCGTTGTTCTTCCCCCTCATCCCGCGCGCCCGCACATCCGACAAACTGCGCCTGAAAGAGAAATCGGGCAGCATACACCTCGCCATCGGTCCGCGTGATCAGCAGCATCGCGCCTGCGCCGTCATCCGGCGTCAGCGGAAACAGCAGCCGTCCTCCCGGCTTCAACGCATCCAGCCACGCCGTCAGCGGTGCGGTCGCGCCGGCATTCACGTACAGCACATCGCACGCCGGCAATAGGCCCTCCGCTCCACTGCGCGCATGCAGCCTCACCTGCGGCAGGGGAGCCAGATTCTCCGCCGCGCGCCGCACCAGCTCCGGCTCGATCTCATACGCATCCACCA
>DATBCB010000413.1:0-2800 GCA_036270675.1 Acidobacteriaceae bacterium
TATACCGTAGACGAGTTAAAGAGCATCATCGAACGTTCGGCGCGCCTGCTGACCGTGGAAATTCTGGATGGCGCCGCCGAAGAGATTGCGCGCCGCTGCAGAGGCACCCCGCGCATCGCCAATCGCCTGCTGCGGCGCGTCCGCGATTACGCGCAGGTGCGCGCGGACGGCCGCATTAACCAGGCAGTCGCGCAAACAGCGCTCAACCTGCTCGATGTGGACCGCTATGGCCTGGACGAAATCGATCAGAAAATCATGATGACGATCCTGCAAAAATACCGCGGCGGCCCGGTGGGCTTGAATACCATTGCCGCCTCGATCGCTGAGGAGCCCGACACCATCGAAGAAGTATACGAGCCATACCTGATTCAGCTCGGCTTCCTCAACCGCACGCAACGCGGGCGCGAAGCTACGGCCCTGGCGTTCGAGTATTTCAACGTCGAGCCGTCGAGGATTCAGCCCGGATTGTTTTAGCGTCTATGAAGACGGTTTACCTCGCGCTCGGCTCCAACGTCGGGGATCGCGTGCACAACTTGCACTCAGCGCTCAATCTACTGGCGGCGCCGGAGCTGCGCATCATCCGTACCTCGGGCATTTACGAAACCGAGCCCGTGGGCTTCACCAGTCAGCGCTGGTTTCTCAATATGGCGCTGGAAGCCGAAACAGGGCTGTTCCCAATGCAGCTTCTTTGGCGTATCGGCAAAATCGAACGGCAACTGGGGCGCATCCGCACCATGGCGAACGGGCCGCGCACCATCGATATCGACATCCTGCTCTACGGCAAGGCTGTGGTCCACAGCGCCGCCTTGGAGATTCCGCATCCGCGCATGGCGAGCCGCCGGTTTGTCCTGGCGCCTCTGGCCGAGCTAGTGGGCGAATTGCGCCACCCGGTGACACACCGCACCATCCGTGAAATGCTGGATGCGGCGCCGCCGCAATCGATGCACTTGTTACACTCGTAGTTCTACAGTGCAGGACCTGCTGGCAGCCCTGAAAAAGCACTGGGGCTACGACACCTTCCGGCCCCTGCAAGAGCGCATCATCCACAGTCTGCTGGCCGGCAACGATGTCGCCGTAGTCATGCCTACAGGCGGAGGAAAGTCGCTCTGCTACCAATTGCCGGCGCTGGTGCTCGGGCAGACTACGGTGGTGATCTCGCCGCTGATTGCGTTGATGCAGGACCAGGTGGCGCAACTGGCCGACATGGGAATTCCAGCCGCCCTCCTGAACAGTACGCAAGCGCCGGAAGAGCAGCGCATGGTGATGCGGGCCGCCGCGCAGGGCGCCTTCCGGCTGCTGTATCTTTCGCCCGAACGGCTCGCGCGGGCGGATACCATTGGCTGGCTTCAAACCGTGCCGGTGGCCTGCTTCGCCATCGACGAGGCGCACTGCATTTCGGAGTGGGGACACGAATTCCGCCCGGAATACCGCCAACTCAGCGCCCTTCGCACGCACTTCCCCAATCGGCCGATCGCAGCCTTCACAGCCAGCGCCACGCGCCGGGTGAGGCACGATATCCTCCAGCAGCTCCAGCTTCGCGAGCCGCATAAATACATAGCCAGCTTCCATCGCGCGAACCTCCGCTACGTAGTGCATCAATGCGAGAGCGAGGACCACCGGCGCCTGCTGCTCTCGGGTTTGAAAGCGTACGCGGGAGCGAGCGTCATCGTATACGCGCCCACCATCAGGCTTGTGGAAGAGACCGTGGATTTTCTGGCGGACCGGCGGATCACGGCAGTTCCATACCACGGCCAGATGGAAAACGCCGAGCGCCGCCGCAACCAGGAACGGTGGATGGGTGACGAGGTGCGCGTGCTCGTGGGGACCATCGCTTTTGGCCTGGGGATCAATAAGCCCGCGGTGCGCGCCGTCATTCACACCTCGCTGCCCAAATCCATCGAACAGTATTACCAGGAAGCGGGCCGCGCGGGCCGCGACGGCCAACCCTCTGACTGCATTCTGCTCTGGCAGCGTAAAGACGCGGGTCTGCTGGCCTACTTCATCGAACAACTCAAAGATCCGGCCGAAGCGGAGCGCGCGTGGCAGCGTTACCACGCAGTGCGAGGTTTTGCGGAAAGCAGCCGCTGCCGCCATTTGCAGATCTGTAATCACTTCGGGCAAACACCGAAATGGGAGCGCTGCGATATGTGCGACATCTGCGGCAATGCTCCGGATTGGCTCAAGGCGCCGGTGAAGGAGGAGCCCATTGTTCACAAGCGGAAGCCGCCAGAAGTGGCCGGCCCGCCTGCCAATGAGCTGCTCGAGTTTTTCAAAGCCTGGCGCCGCGCCGCCGCGCATCGCGCCAATGTGCCGGCTTACGTAATTCTCAGTGACGCGTCGCTCGAGGACTTGTGCCGCAAGCGTCCGACCAATCTCCGCGAGCTGCTTACCGTTTTCGGCATCGGCGAGCGCAAAGCGGAGTTGTACGGCGCCGAGATTTTCGCCGCGTTCGAAGCTTACTCCCAGGGCGCGCGGCAAACAGCGCCCAAAGTTTCGGCAGTCAATCCGGCCGAGGAGACGATCCGGCTAATCGGGGAAGGCAAGACATTCGAGGAGATTGCACAGATTCGCGGCCGGAAAGTCGCAACTATTATCAATATGGTGGCGGATCTGGTCGAACGGGGGCGCCTGGAGTATTGTGTCGAGTGGGTCGGCGAAGAGAACCACAGACGGATCGCGGAAGCCATCGATAAGCTGGGCTCGCAATGGCTGAAACCGCTGCGCGAAGCACTACCGCCGGAGATTACGTATGACCAGATTCGGTTGGTGGTGGCTTGGGCGCGGGCTGGCGCGGCTAAAT
>DATBCB010000414.1:0-3667 GCA_036270675.1 Acidobacteriaceae bacterium
CTCGACGTGCGCACGCTGCTTCAGGAGCTGCGCGCGGCGGGCGCTGCGATCCTGCTCAGCTCGCATCAGCTTGGCGAAGTGGCGACGATGAGCGATCGCATCGCCTTCCTGCATGAGGGGCGCCTGTTGCGCTATGGGCGGTTGGATGAATTGCTGGAGGCCACGGGAGAGATGGAGATTGTGCTGCGGAATTTTTCGCCCGACGCAGCTTTTGAGGCTCGGTGGGGCGCGGCAAGTGGCCCTCTGACGTGGAGGGTCAAGGCGGATGAGGTGCAGCGCTTTCTGGAATCGGTCTGGTCGCGCGGAGCCGAGCTGGTGAGTGTGACGCCGGTGCGTGGCGATCTGACCACATTGTTTCTGGAGTGGACGAAGGCGGAAGACACTAAGGCGGAAGACACCGGGGAGACGCGCAGCGAGGGCTCGCGTCGATGAAGAGCCTGCGGATTGCATGGCGATTGCTTTGGGCGAATCGCTGGCTGTGGCTGCTGCTGGTGCTTTGGCCGTGGGGCATGGCGGCGATTCTGCTGGTCGGCGGACAGCATCCTGCGCCGGAGGATGTCGAGGCTGCGTTGGAGCAGCAGAGCATCTATGGGCTCGCACTGGTCGCATTTGCCGGCGGGGCGCTGCTGGGAAACGAGCAGCGCTCGCGGCGCATTGTGCTGGTGCTGTCGCGCGCAGTGAGCCGGCGGCAATATCTGGGGGCTCTGTGGCTGACGGCATTTCTGCCGCTCGTACTCTACGTGCTCGACCTGGCGCTGACCGGGCCGGTGGTGGGTGCGCCTGCCTTTCTGCTGTGGCAGACGCTGGGAGCGCTGCTGCTGCTGAGCCTGACTGCGGCGTCGCTGGCAGTGTTGGCGTCGCTGGCTCTTCCGGGGGTGGTGGCTGGAGTGTTGAGCCTAACCGCGCTCAGCCTGCCGCTGCTGTTGCCGCCGGGTTGGCAGATCGCGCAGGGCCGCCTGCTGCAGATCCTGCTGAGCGGTCCGACAACAGAGCACGCGGGACTGATCTTTGGCGCGGGTCTGCTGGAGGGCGTGGTGTTGTGCGGAGCGATCTTTGAAGCGGCAGTGCGAATCTTTGAGCGGCGGGACCTGCGCCTGAAGAGTGAGTGAACGTTTAGTTGCCCTTCAACGCTGGCGCCGCGGATGCTGGTTGCGGCGAGGGCGGAGCGTCTGCAAAGAACGTCGAGGCACCACGCTGCGCCAGGTCGAGTGAGGAGCGCGGCACGATGCCGAGCAACAGGGTTGCCGAGGCGGCCAGCAGAATGGCGAAGCCCAAAGTCACGGACATGCGCGGCACAGCGAAGACTGGCGAGCCCTCGGCCGGCTTGCTGTAGAGGGCGATCATCAGGCGCAGGTAGTAGAAGGCGGCGATGCCGCTGTTGATGAGGCCGATGACGGCAAGTCCGAACATGCCCTTCTGTAGCGCCGCGGAGAAGACATAGAACTTGGCGAAGAAGCCACCGGTGAAAGGAATGCCGATGAGCGAGAGCAGGAAAAAGGCCATCGCGCCCGCGAGCACGGGGGAGCGGTAGGCGAGGCCGCGGTAGTCGGTGATGGACCAGAGATGGTCATCGTAACCGCCGACGTGGCTGACGACGGCGAAGATGCCGACGTTCATCGCGACGTAGCACAGCACATAGAAGCTGGCGGCTGCAACGCCCTGTGACGAGAAGCTGGTGAAGGCGACCAGCAGGTATCCGGCATGGGCGATGGAGGAGTACGCCAGCATGCGCTTAACGCTCTGCTGGCGCAGCGCAGCGAGGTTGCCGAGGGTCATGGAGACGGCGGCGAGAATCCAGAAAAGACCCCACCAGTGCTGCTGGATCGACGGGTACGCGCCGTAGAAGATGCGCAGCAGGACGGCGAAGGCTGCGGCTTTCGGCGCGGTGGACATGAGAGCGACGACCGGGGATGGTGCGCCCTCGTAGACATCCGGGGTCCACACGTGAAAGGGGGCGGCGGAGACTTTGAAGCCGAGGCCGATGAGAGTGAGGGCGATGGCCGTCCAGGCGAGGATCGGAGTGGTGCTGTTGGGCAGCGCGGCGGCGATGGCGGCGATGCGGGTGGTGCCGGTTGCGCCGAAGGTGAGCGCGATGCCGTATAGGAAAAATGCCGTGGCAAACGACCCGAGCAGAAAGTACTTGATGGCGGCTTCGGGACTCTTGCCGGTGCGCTTACGGATGCCCGCGAGGATGTAGGTGGAGATCGACGAAATCTCGAGGCCGATGAAGACCAGCAGCAGCTCGACTGCGGAGGTCATGAGCAGCATGCCGACGGTGCCGAAGAGAACCAGGGCGAAGAACTCGCCCATATTGTGCGTCTCCGGACCCACCGAGTCGATCGCGGCGAGCAGAGCGACCAGAACCGTGCCGCAGATCAGCAGATGGAAGAAGACGCTGAAGGCGTCGGTCTGGACCACGCCAAAGTAGCCAGTGCCGGCGGGGAGGTGAAGCTGCCAGACGCTGGCGGCGAAGGCGGCGATCACGGCGAGCACGCTGAACCAGCCGACCGATTTGCGATTGGCGGCGCGCGGCAACAGAGGATCGACGAGCATGATGAGGACGCCGGCGAGGGTAAGGATGACCTCGGGCAGAATGCGGTAGATGGAGTAGACCTGCATGTTTATTGGCCCTCCTCATCGCGCGAGGAGCCAAGCGCGGCCGCCGGATGGGTCGCCGCAGGCGCGTTGGCCAATGCGTGCACGCCGCGATCGATGGCGCGTATCCAGTACGGAGAGAAGACGCCCATGACTACCATCAGGACCGCCATAGGCCAGAGGGCGAGGTGCTCGCGCGCGGCGAGATCGTGTGCCGGCGAGCGATCGACCAGCGCAGATTCGGGACCGTAGAAGACGCGCTGCACCATCCACAGCATGTAAGCCGCGCTGAGGATGACGCCGACGGTGGCGAGCGCGCCCCAGACGTGGCTCACGGCGAAGCCGCTGGACAGTGTGAGGAATTCGCCGACGAAGCCATTGAGGATCGGGAGGCCGATGAGCGCGAGTGTCGTGACCAGGAAGAGAGTAGCGAGCCGTGGCGTGCGGGCTGCCAGTCCACCGTAGCGCTCGATCTCGTAGGTGCCGTAGCGCTCGTACATCACGCCGAACAGCACCAGCAGCGCGCCGCCGGTGATCGATTCGCTGAGGATGTGGAAGACTGCGCCATCGAGACCGTTGATGGCGAAGGTGTAGATGCCAAGGGTGCAGAAGCTGAGGCTGGAGAGCGTGCCGAAGGCGAGCAGGCGTTTCAGGTCATTTTGAACCAGTGCGACCAGGGCGCCATAAAGGATGCCGAGGACGGCCAGCATGATCATGCAGTGCGCGACGCGGCGAGACTCCAAGGGGAAGAGGCCGAGGTGGAAACGGATCAGCGAATAGAGGCCGAGTTTGCCGGCGACAACCATCGCCATGGCGGTGGGCGCTTCGCTGAAGACATCGCCGAGCCAGCCGTGCAGCGGGAAGACGGGCACCTTGACCGCGAAAGCGACGAGAAACGAGAGCGAGATCAGCCACATCGCCGTCGGCGAGTAGAGCGACGGATTCTGGATGAGCGCTGCCTTCAGCTCGAGATAGTCGAAGGTGCCGGTGCGCGCGTAGAGCGCAAGGATGCCGACAAGAAAAAGTGCGGATGGAATGAATGTATAGAGGAAGAACTTGATGGCCGCGCGCG